>NZ_JBQXFD010000001.1:0-343098 GCF_052615555.1 Micrococcus sp. EWR3.9.1 | reverse complement strand
GTCGAGGTCTCGCGCCCGGGCGTCTAGGGCCGCCTCTCGATCCTCCAGCTCCCGCTCCCTGGCATCCAGCTCCTCGGACGTCTCGTCGAGTAGCCGGCCTCGGAAGCTCTGAGCGTTGGCCCTGTGTTGCTGCTCTTGCGCCTGACGGGCCAGCGCTTCCCGCTCGTCCGCCCGCTGTGACGACTCTCGGCGCGCGGCCGCCTGGCCCTTTTTGTGCGCCGTCAGCCCCACGTGGCGCTTGGGTCCGTCCAACCGCTCGAACGTGGCCTCGTAGCCCTCCGAGAGCAGCCGGGCGCGCATCGCGTCGTGGCGGGCCGCGTAGGCGTTCTGGGTCTGGGCTTTGTCGCGCGCCTTCCCACCCGCCAGCAGTACGGTCGCGTTCACCCGGCCGTCCTCCAGCGTGGGCACCAGGGCCACCTGGGCGTGCGGGTGCATCTCATCCCAGTGGATCGCCGCGTAGAGCTTCTGGCCCGTGGGGAACTGCTCCCAGGTTTCCTGGATCATCGCCTCCAACAGCCGTTCGGCCTCCTCACGCTCGGCCTCGGACATGTCTGCGCAAGTCCGCTTGGCCTGGATGCGGTATCCCTTCTCGTCCCGCCGGGGATCTCCGTTCTCGTCGCGCTCCCAGATCGGATCGCCCTCCTCGTCGAAGAGGTATCCGGTGCCCGTGAAATCCCCATCCAGCTGGAGCACGAACTCCAACAGGACAGACGCATCCTTGCGCCGCGCCTTGACCTTCTCAACGTATTCCCCGGTGCCCTTAATCTTGGGCCGGCCCTTCTTGTTCCGGACCACATTCCCATCTACATCGAGGACGGGTGCCATCTTCTGTTGACGGACGGTGTCCGGGGTGGACGCATCGAGCACGGCACGGAGACGGCGGCGCACCGTGGCGGCCGAGCTCTCACCGGTCCTCACTGCGCGCTCCTCGCCGGTCTCGGGGTCCCAGATGCGCAGCGTGTTGAGGCGGGTCCTCGACGGGTCAACACCCTCGTTGCTCTGGGTAACCCCGGGCTCGCGCACGTCGTGGTTGATGAGTCCCTGTGCGTCCGCCTCCGAGTATCCGCCCCACCGATAGGTCGTGCTCCACGCCACCTCTAAACCCCAGCCTTACCTGTCTCCGTCTGGTCTTCTCCATCATCGCGGGGCCCTACTTCGCCGCCCTTCGATGTGGAGCCTCTGACCAGTCTACGACAGGTAAGGCTAACCCAGTAGCCTTACCTAGTCACCGCTCCGCGCCTCCAAGGTAAGGCCTGGGCCCTCCGGGGGCCCTGCTGGGGCCGGGGCCTGAGCCCTGCCTCCTCGCTCGCTCGGAGGCAGGGCACGGCCCCGGGCAGCCCTGGCGGGCTGCCCGTCACGCCAGACCGGCCCAGGACCGAATGGCCTCGGCCTCGGTCCGGTCCACCCGCTCCAGCTGCACGCGCAGCCACTCCATCGCGGACCGGGCCTGGGAGGCCCGGTCCTGCTCGCGCACGATGGTGGCCACGAGCTCGACGTACTGCGCCGAGCCCCTGACCTGCCTCCCGGCCCGGGCCGTCTCCACGTCTCGGACTAGCCGCTCGCGGGCCGTGTTTGGGCCGACCGGGGAGACGTCCAGGGCTGCGTTCCGGGCTGACCCCGCACGCACGGCCGAGGCGGCCTCTTCCAGGTCCCGGACCCCGTCCGCCACGTCCTCGGCCACGTCATCCCAAGTGGTGCCGGAGCCCGTGCCTTCAAGGTAGATCACATCCACGGCACGGACGGCGGCGGCAAGATCGAGGGGCGCGCCATCCCAGGTTCGGCCCTCGTCCTCGGCGGCTGCCTGAGCCGTGAGGGTGTCCAGATCCCCGGACGAGAAATCCAGGTCCAGGGTGTCGGCCACCACGACGACGGCGCGCAACCGGCGGCGTTCGGCCTCGTAGCTCTCGTGGCAGCCCTCCTCGGCCCAGCGCAGGCGGGCGTGCTTCAGGGCGTCGGCAGCGGCCCGGGCCTGCTGCTGCCGGTCCTGCTCCTCCTGCTGGCGGGCCTCCTCGGCCGCCTGCCGGGACTCCTGCTCGGCCTGGGGAGCGCGGGCTGCGGCGGCCTCCGGCTCGGCCTGTCGGGCTGCCTCTCGTGCGTCCTCGGCCGCCCACTGCGCCGCCTGCTGCGCCAGGGTGTCCCACGCGCTGACCGAGCGACGGACGTACAGCTCGGGGTGTTGCTCGGCCACCTGACGCGGGGTGCGCAACCCCCGGGCGACGTCCCCGAGCAGCTGGGTCAGACTGACGCGTTCCGGGGCGCCGACCAGCCCCTCACGGGTGCTCAGCGCGTCCACGTCGGAGCGCCAGTCGTAGCCCCGTGAGGCCAATACCTCAGAGTCTTCATACCTAGCCTTGTGGGCCTGGCTCGGGTGCTCGTGGGTGAGGTAACGAGCAGCGCGGGCCAGCTCGCGGCCCTCGTGCACGCCCGCGTCCTCGCCGTCGGGGATCACTGTGTAGGGCTGCACGATCACATCCACCGGGAACAGCCGGCGGATCTGGACCTCGGTGCGGGGAGTCTTCCGGTCGTAGATGTAGACGTGACCGTGCGCGTCTGCGCCGTCTCGGTCATGCAGGATCGCCACAGCGTCCGCGCTCGGAAGTGCAGAAGCCCAGGCAACAGCCGAAAGCAGGTGGGGAGTAGTGAGCCGCTGGCCCACCACAGACCATCCGCGGTACCGCCGGCGGGAAGCATTCTTCGGCATCGAGTTCTCGTCTCTCTTGGTGCCTGAACCTCTCGACGTTGTTGCGCCGGGGGGTTACTTTTTCGCGCTGGAAGTTGAATACCTGCGCCTGTACACACCTGTGCACAGCCGTACACAGCCATACACAGGGCAGATTCCCATCAGGGATGCCTCTCCCGCGCGCGTGATTACGCCGATTTCGGAGGGGCCGTACACAGTGTGCACACCGCACACACCACTTTCTTGGCGGAGGGCTGCGTAGCTTCGCGTCGGCACGCTTCAACGGGCACCGCCGAGAGTCGTCGTCTGCGACTCGACCCAGGCCTCAAGGTCCGAGAGGCGGTAGTAGACACGAGCGCCGGGACGGCCGGACCGACGGAATGCCGGGCCTCGGCCCTGGGCCCGCCAGTTGCGGAGCGTCTGGGGGCTGATCGCCAGCCAGGCGGCGGCCTCGGGGCTGGTGAGGTTGGGAGCCTGTGCGGCGGTAGCGGGGGACGGGGAGGAAGAGCGGGGCATAGGGGGTCTCCGGTAGCCGCCTCGCTGCCTGCGAGGCGTCACCGGGGCCAATCGGCGCCCCGGCCCGGGGGCCATCCCCTCAGGCTAGGTAGGCGGTCCCGCTCCGTCGCGCGGTCCCGTGGCGCTGTGCGCCAGACGACCAATCCCATGCCGCCCCAGGCTCTCCCTCCGGGGCCGCAGGATAGGCCGCCCCGACGCTGTGCGTCATCAGGATTGGTGCCAGTATACCCGGTTTGACTTGAACCAGCAACAAGAAATACGGTCTAGGCATGACCTCCAGCACGCGCCGCAAGGCGGCATCAACCCGGCTTGAGCCGGGCCAGCACTCCATCGAGCGGAACACGCCCCGCAAGCGGCCGGACGGAGGGCCCTACGTCCTCGACTGGTCCGTCCGCCTCTGGTCCGGAGCGCTCGTCGAGAAGAGGAGCCAGGCGGCCACGGTCGGCGAGGTCCGGGCGAGGGCTCGGAGGACAGCTGAGGAGCTCCTGGCGACCGGCGGGGGTGGGGCCTGGCGGTCGACGACCAAGACTCGCGAGTACGTCGAGGCGGTCTCGCGGCCATTGATCGCTGACGGGAGCCTGAGGCCGAACTCGAAGACCCGGTACCTCTTCGCGCTCGACCTCCTGCTCGGCGACTGCCAGGCGCACAAGCACACGGCCGGGCTCGGCGAGCTCCCGCTGGCCGACGCCTCGCGCTTCCGGGCCCTTGAGAAGTGCCTGCAGGAGATTGCGAGGAGCCATGGATCCGAGACCGCACGGCAGGCCCGAGGCGTCGCCTCGAAGTACATCCTCGGCCAGCTCGTCCGTGACGACCTCGTCCAGGGGAATCCCTTGCACGGGGTCGACATCGACCTGTCCGGCGGGCGGCCGCGCGGGCGGGCCCGAGGCGGCCGGGCGCTCTCTCGGGAGGAGTATGCGGCCGTCATGGGACGTCTGTTCGCGCTCGACCCGGCCGAGGGGGTCGAGGCGCCGAAGCGAGGCCGGTGGTCGCTTGAGGATCGGGTTGCTAAGCAGGCGGCTGTGGTGGACCTGACGCTCCTTCAGATGTCGACGGGGCTCAGGCTCTCGGAAGCCCTCGGCGTCACGTGGGCGGACACCTCGGACCGCGGCGGACAGATGAACCTCACCGTCTCTGCCGAGCTCTCCAAGACGCACAGGGCGCGGACGGTTCCCGTCCTCGCGGGGGCGGTCGCGGACCGCCTCAGGGAGCGCCGGGACGCGGCGGGCGGGGCTGGGCACGTCATCGCCGCCCCGGCGGGCGGGGGAGGGGCTTGGGACCGCGCCAACGCCTCCAAGGCGGTCGCCGCGCTCTATCAGGAGCTTGCGGAGCAGCTGGGGATCGACCTCTTGCGGACGGCGCGGACGCACGTGTGGAGGGCCACGTTGAACTCGTTGCTGCTGAACGCGGTCCCGGAGGTCCAGCGCGCCGCCTACTTCGGTCACGACGCGGCCGTGAACCGGTCGGCTTACACCGACGTGACCGACACGTCTGAGATGGTCGCGGCAGCGAGGGCCCTCACCGGAACTACGGGGGACACTACGGTCTAGTAGACGGACACTACGGTCTACTCCGGGACACTCCGGGATGCGGGGGGGCGCAACATTGCACAAAACGTGCAGAGTCTGGAGCCTAACCTGGGGCGATGCAAATAATGGTATCTAATCCCTGGGTCGCGGGTTCAAGTCCCGCACGCCCTACAGAAAACGGCCCCCGGCCGCGCGGTATGGCGCGGGCCGGGGGCCGTCGTCGTGCCGGTGCTCAGTAGCGGGCGGCCACCGCGAGCATGTCGGACTTCATGATCGTCGTGGAGGTGAACACTAGGCCCGCGTCCTCGTTGAGGGCGTGGGCGAGCTGGCCGCCGCCCATGTACATGGCCGTGTGGTAGATGCGGCCGGTGGACTGGTTCGCATAGAACACGAGGTCGCCGGGCTGGGCCTGGGAGATCGGCACGTAGGACTTCGCGGCGAGGTACTGGTCGCCGGCGCGGCGCGGGATGGAGATGCCGGCCCGGGCCATGGCCTGCTGGGTGAGGCCGGAGCAGTCGAAGCCGGAGGGGCCGTTGCCGCCCCACACGTAATAGGAGGACGGGTTCCGGACGGCGGAGCGCACGTAGTCGACGGCAGCCTGCTTGGACGCGGGCGCCGGCGCAGGGGCGACGGCGGGGGCGCTGGAGGTGGAGACCGAGGTGGTCTTCAGGACCATCCCCGGGTGGAGCATGGTCGAGGAGCTCATGCCGTTGATGGACTGCAGGATCGAGGCGGACACCCCCGTGCGGTAGGAGATGATCCACCAGCCGTCGCCGGCCAGCACGGTGTAGGTCGAGCCCGAGGTGGACGGCGCCGGGGCCGGGGTCGGGGTGGCAGTGCCGGAGGTCTTGAGGACCATGCCGGGATGCAGCACGGTCGCGGCGGTCATGCCGTTGAGCGACTGCAACCTGGACATGGAGACGCCGGTGCGCTGGGCGATGATCCACCAGCCGTCGCCGGAGCGGACGGTGTAGGCGGTCTCGGCGGCCTGGGCGGTCTCGGCGACGGACACGGTGCCGACGCCGGTCAGGGCGGCGGCGCCCAGGGCGAGGGCCACGGAGGCGGCGGCGGTGCGGGGGGCGCGACGCACAGCGGCGTGCGAGGAGGTCACGGACATCGGATCTTCTTCCCGGACAGGACCTGCGGCCCATGAGGGCGGTGCCTCCGGGCGATGCCCGGAACGAGGCCGGACCGCGGGTGCGAGTTGACGAGCAGTGCGGATGACCGGGTACGCGAGGACGCGGAGGAAGCCCCGGTGTGGCGGATCGGCTGTAACCGATCCGTGATCAAGATACACGATCGTTATCGAAACGCAATCAGAAATCCGGATGACGTCCAGGTGGCCGATCGGCGCTCGACGCGCCCCGGTCGGCACCTACCGTGCGCGGCTGTCCCCGCCCCTCTCCGGCGCGGCGCTAGCGTGGTGCGGGTGAGCCCCTCCCGCCCCCTGCGCCTGCTGATGGACGCCCGCTACACCCGCACCGACTTCCACGACGGCATCTCCCGCTACGGCGCGAGCCTCATCGAGGCGGTCGCCCGCCGGACCGACGCGCCGGGCCCGGAGGGGGCCGACGTCGAGGTCGAAGTCGCGATGCTGATCTCGGACGAACGACAGCTGGCCCTGCTCCCGGACGGCGTGCCGTGGCACCTCGTCTCCGGCCCCACCTCCCCACGCGAGCCGTTCGTGGCCCGTCAGGTCGCGCGCCTGCGACCGGACGTCGTCTTCTCGCCCATGCAGACCATGGGGTCGTGGGGGCGGGACTACGCGCTGATCCTCACGCTCCACGACCTCATCTACTACGAGCACCGCACCCCGCCGCGGAACCTGCCCGAGCCGATCCGCTGGCTGTGGCGGGCCTACCACCTGACCAAGACCCCGCAGCGGCTCCTGCTCGACCGCGCGGACGCGGTCGCCACGGTCTCCCGGACGACGGCGGAGCTCATCGACCGGCACCGCCTCACCCGGCGTCCGGTCCACGTCATCGCCAATGCGGCGCAGACGGTACCGGAGCCGCGTGACCCGGACGAGACCCCGGACCGCACGCTGCTCTACATGGGCTCGTTCATGGACTACAAGGACGTCGAGTCCCTCGTGGCGGCCGCGCCCCTGCTGCCGGGCTACGCGCTGCACCTGCTCTCCCGCATCAGCCCGGAGCGCCGCGGGCAGCTCGAGGCCCGGCTGGCCGCGCGCCGCGCCGCCGCGGGGGCCGCCGGCGCGGACGTGGTCTTCCACGACGGCACCGACGAGGCCGAGTACGTGCGCCTGCTCCGCCGGGCCACCGCGGCCGTCACCCTCTCCCGCGCCGAGGGCTTCGGCCTGCCCGTGGCCGAGGCGATGGCCCATGGCACGCCGGTGGTGTGCTCGGACCTGCCGATCTTCCGCGAGATCGCCGGCGCGGGCACCCCGTCCTTCCGGGGTGTCCCGCTCGAGGGGGACCGGGCGGCCGCGCTCGCGGCCCGTGTGCGGGAGCTCGAGGACCCCGCCGAGTTCGCCGCGGCCTCCCGGGCGAGCGTCGCTCAGGCGGCCCGGTTCAGCTGGGACGAGTCCGCTCGCCGACTCCTGGACCTCACGGCCGCGCTGGGTGCGGCGCGGCGTGCGGCCAGAGCACGGACGGACCGCTCCAGCCGATGAGCACCAGCGGGTCGAGGTAGCGATCGAAGGCCGCGTCCCCCACCCGCCAGCCGTCGGGCTCCCGCACGCCCCAGTGCACGCACGCCCGCGTGCAGTGCGGTGGCGCCCCGGCCAGTCGCCCCACCGGGTCGCCTGCGGCGACGACGGCCCCCACGGCGACATCCGCCTCCACCGGCTCGAGCGAGCTGCGGGTCCCGTCCTCGTGCTCGAGGGTCAGCACGGGGCGGTCGACCACGACCCCGGCGAACACGACTCGGCCCGCCGCCGGTGCCCGGATCGCTGCGCCGGACGGCACGGCGAGGTCCACGCCCCGGTGCCCCCGACCCCACGGTCGCTCGGGCGCGACGAACGCGCGGAGCACGTCATCCGGGGCGGCGCCGGCCACGGGCGCGTGCCACGCGACCGGCGCGGCCGTCGATCCCGGACCTGCCGGGGACGCCGCGACGAGCAGCAGCGCGTCGCGCCCCGACGGTGCGGACGTGGCCCGCGGCACGGCGTCGAGGCCGCCCACCCCCAGGGCGAGGACGAGCCAGGCGAGCAGGGCCGCCGCGACGCACCCCGCGATGTGCGGGCGCGGGAGCGGACGGGGGAGGTGGGTGCGTGGGGTCATGGCGACAGCCTGGCGTCCCGGGCGGCCGCGTGGCGGGCCCGCAGTGCGATCGTGGAGAGCGCCCGCCGCACCGGTCCCTGTGCAGGAGTCGGCGATGGGAGCGGTCGCCCACCTGGGGTAGGATTCACCTCAGCGGTGTCCTGTGGCCGGCCCAGTGCTATGCCCCGGACACCGACTCCGCGCATCGCGGTGGGTCGCTCCAGCGGCCCAGCCCCCACGCTCGGTCCCGTCCCCGCCGTCCTCCTGGAGAGGGCGTCGGCGCGGGTGCTCGTGGGGCCCGGCAGCCCGCCGTCGTGATGCCAGGGGCCGCCCGACCGGGCCGGCCGCCAACCGTCAAGAAATCGACCGGCAGACCGCCCGCGCGTGAAGCGCGGGGTGTCACGGCTGCCACAGAAGGGAACGTCATGCCCGTCGTGACCATGCGCCAGCTCCTCGACTCCGGTGTCCACTTCGGCCACCAGACCCGCCGCTGGAACCCCAAGATGAAGCGCTTCATCTTCACCGAGCGCAACGGCATCTACATCATCGACCTCCAGCAGTCGCTGTCCTACATCGACCGCGCCTACGAGTTCGTCAAGGAGACCGTCGCCCACGGCGGCACCATCCTGTTCGTCGGCACCAAGAAGCAGGCCCAGGAGGCCATCGCGGAGCAGGCCGGCCGCGTGGGCATGCCCTACGTGAACCACCGCTGGCTCGGCGGCATGCTGACCAACTTCTCCACCGTCTCCAAGCGCGTGCAGCGCATGAAGGAGCTCGAGGAGATCGACTTCGAGGACGTGGCCGGCTCGCAGTTCACCAAGAAGGAGCTGCTGCTGCTCAACCGTGAGCTCGAGAAGCTGCAGGCCAACCTCGGCGGCATCCGCAACATGGCCAAGACCCCCTCCGCCGTGTGGGTCGTGGACACCAAGAAGGAGCACCTGGCCGTCGACGAGGCCCAGAAGCTCGGCATCCCGGTCGTCGCCATCCTGGACACCAACTGCGATCCGGACGAGGTCGCCTACCCGATCCCGGGCAACGACGACGCCATCCGCTCCGTGAACCTGCTGACCCGCGTGGTCGCGGACGCGGTCGCCGAGGGCCTGATCGCCCGCCAGGGCGGCAAGTCCGGCCAGGCGGCCGCCGAGCCGATGGCCGAGTGGGAGCGCGAGCTGCTCGAGCAGCACAACGCCCAGCAGGCCGAGCAGACCGAGGCCCCCGCCGCCGAGGCACCGGCCGAGCAGGCCGAGGCCCCCGCTGCCGAGGCGCCGGCCGAGCGGGCCGAGGCCCCCGCCGCCGAGGCCGCCCCGCAGGGCGAGTGATCCCGGCCGGTCCGTCGGCCCGGCCTCACCCGGCCGGGCCGACGGACCGGATCAGACCCCGAACATCCCGCACAACCCACACCACGGGAAGGACCGAACGAGCATGGCGAACTACACCGCTGCTGACATCAAGGCCCTGCGCGAGCGCACCGGCGCCGGCATGATGGACGTGAAGAAGGCTCTGGACGAGGCCGACGGCGACGCCGAGAAGGCCATCGAGATCATCCGCGTGAAGGGCCTCAAGGGCGCCACCAAGCGCGAGGGCCGCTCGGCCGCCGAGGGCCTCGTGGCCGCGACCGTCGAGAACGGCGTCGGCGTCATGATCGAGCTCAACTGCGAGACCGACTTCGTGGCCAAGGCCGACAAGTTCATCGCCCTGGGCGACGTGGTGCTGCGCGCCGCCGTCGCCTCCGGCGCCACCGACGTCGACGGCCTGCTGGCCTCCGAGCACGAGGGCCGCACCCTGGGCGACTACGTGACCGAGGAGGGCGCCCTGCTGGGCGAGAAGGTGGCCGTGCGCCGCCTGGCCCGCGTGGAGGGCGCCTACGTGGACGCCTACCTGCACAAGACCTCCAAGGACCTGCCGGCCCAGGTGGGCGTGCTCCTCGCCGTGGACGCCGACTCCGCCGACGCCAAGACCGCCGCGCACGACATCGCCGTGCACACCGCGGCCTACTCGCCCACGTACCTCACCCGTGAGGACGTGCCGGCCGAGACCGTCGAGAACGAGCGTCGCATCGCCGATGAGACCGCCCGTGCCGAGGGCAAGCCGGAGCAGGCCCTGCCGAAGATCGTGGAGGGCCGCCTGACCGGCTTCTTCAAGGAGATCGTGCTCGTGGACCAGCCGTTTGCGAAGGACCCGAAGCAGACCGTCGGCAAGGTCGCCTCCGACGCCGGCACCAACGTCACCGGGTTCGCCCGCTTCCGCGTCGGCAACTGACCGCCGCACCCGGACCGGCCGCTCCCGGTCCACGCCCCGCGGGGGCGTAGGATCGGGAGCGACCCGAGGTCCACTCCGGCGCCGGATGGCGCCGACGACCATCGCATGACGGGGTGGCCGCCCCGACCGGGCGGCCACCCCGTCCGCGTGTCCGCCCCCGGGACGGCCGTCCCCGGCCCGACCCCCCACCGACCAGGAGATGCTTCCCATGGAGACGAACCGCGCCCCCGAGGACCCGACCACCGCCCACGCCCCGCAGACCTCGGACGACACCGGCCGCCGTCGCGTGCTCCTCAAGCTCTCGGGCGAGGTGTTCGGCGGCGGCAAGATCGGCGTGGACCCGGAGACCGTCCGCGGCATCGCCGAGCAGATCGCCGCCGCGGCGGACCAGGTGGAGATCGCGATCGTCGTCGGCGGCGGCAACTTCTTCCGTGGCGCCGAGCTGTCCGAGAACGGGATGGACCGCCGTCGGGCCGACTACATGGGCATGCTCGGCACCGTGATGAACTGCCTGGCCCTGCAGGACTTCCTCATCCAGGCCGGGGTCACCACGCGCGTGCAGTCCGCCATCCACATGGAGCAGGTGGCGGAGTCCTACATCCCGCTGCGCGCCATCCGCCACATGCAGAAGGGCCGCGTCGTGATCTTCGGCGCAGGCACCGGCCTGCCCTACTTCTCCACGGACACCGTGGCGGCCCAGCGTGCCCTCGAGGTCGGGGCGGACGAGGTCCTGATGGCCAAGTCCGGCGTGGACGGCGTCTACACCGCGGACCCCAAGAAGGACCCCACCGCCGAGCGTCTCACGCACCTGACCTACGACGAGGCGCTGCTGCGGAACATCCGCGTGATGGACCTGACCGCCATGACCATGTGCAAGGACAACGACCTGGACATGCGCGTGTTCGGCATGGAGGGCCCGGGCAACGTGACCCGCGCCCTGCTCGGCGAGCCGATCGGCACCACCGTCACCGTCTGAGGCGCGCCGCGTAGGATGGCTGCAGACCTGTTCCACCACACCGAGGAGACACCGTGATCCAGGAGACCCTGCAGTCCGCCGAAGAGCAGATGGACCGCACCATCGAGGCCACGCGTGAGGACTTCGCCTCCGTGCGCACGGGCCGCGCCAACCCGGGCCTCTACTCCAAGGTGATGGTCGACTACTACGGCTCGTTCACCCCGCTGCAGCAGCTGGCGTCCTTCACCACCACGGACGCCCGCACGCTGCTCATCACCCCGTTCGACCAGTCGGCCCTGCGCAACATCGAGAAGGCGCTGTCCGAGTCCGAGGTCGGCGCGAACCCGTCCAACGACGGCAAGGTCATCCGCATCGTGATGCCGGAGCTGACCGAGGAGCGCCGCAAGGAGTACGTGAAGCTGGTCAAGTCCAAGGCGGAGGAGCACAAGATCTCCGTGCGCAATGCCCGCCGCAAGGCCAAGGAGGCCATGGACAAGGCCGTCAAGGACGGCGAGGTCGGCGAGGACGAGGGTGCCCGCGGCGAGAAGGAGCTGGACGCGCTCACCAAACGCCACGTCGAGCTCATCGACGAGATGGCCAAGAACAAGGAGCAGGAGCTGCTGGAGGTCTGAGCCTCCCGCCGTCCGCGCTCGCCCCATGACCTCCGCCGTGTCCACCTCGCCCGCACCTCCGCGCGGCGGCCGCGACCTCAAGTCCGCCGTCCTCGTGGGGGTGGGGCTGCTGGCGACGGCCCTGGTCGGCCTCTTCTGGCTCGACTGGCTGCTGGTCCTCCTCGTGGTCGCCCTGCTGGTCGGCGCGGTGTCCGAGATCGCGACGGCGGTGCGCGGCATCGGCCTGGACGTGCCGCGGCCCCCGCTCTGGGTGGCCGCGGCGGTCCTGCCGCTCACCGCGTGGCGGTGGGGGGTGCCCGCGCTGTTCATCGCCCTGGTGGCATGCCTGGCGCTGGTGGCCGTATGGACGGCGCTGACGCGGCGGCGTCCGGCGGGCCAGTTCATGCTCGCGGGCGTGTTCATCGTGCTGTGGGCGCCGTTCCTGCTCTCCTTCGCCGCGGCGCTCCTGGACGAGCCGCTGGGGCACCGCATGGTGGCGGTCCTGCTGCTGATGGTGGTCTCCAACGACACGTTCGGCTACATCGTGGGCTACCGCTTCGGCCGCACCCCGATCGCCCCGCGCATCAGCCCCAAGAAGTCCTGGGAGGGCCTGGCCGGCTCCCTGACGGGCTCGGTGCTGGTGGGCGTCGTCGCCGTCCCCCTGCTGGTCGGCCAGCCGTGGTGGATCGGCGCCGTCCTCGGCGTGACCACCGTCGCCGCCGCCACCTCGGGGGACTTCTCCGAGTCCATGGTCAAGCGTGAGCTCGGCATCAAGGACATGTCCTCCGCCCTGCCCGGCCACGGCGGCGTGATGGACCGCCTGGACTCCCTCGTGTTCGCCTCACCGGTGGCCTACACCGTGCTGGCGCTGCCCCTGACCTGATCCACCCCTCGACCCGGCACGGCCGGGACCCGCACCGCAGGAGACGCCCATGACCCCCCGCACCACCCCGGACACCGAGCCGGTCTTCGAGCTCGTCGAGCAGGACGAGATCGGCTACGAGACCACCCACGTGGACGCCTTCATGGCGCGTGCCCGTGAGGCGCGCGACGGCGGTGCCCCGCTGACGGCGGAGGAGGTGCGCCAGGCCCGCTTCGCGACCGTCAACGGCGGCTACGCCACCGACGAGGTGGACGACGAGCTGGACCGTCTGGAGGAGGAGCTGGCCGCCGCCGAGCGTCAGGCCTTCGTCGCCGAGCGCGGGGACGAGGACTGGGCCGCGGACCTCGAGGAGCGCGTGGCCGAACTCGTGGCCCGCGCCGATCGGGCCCCGGCGGAGCGCTTCCGCCGCCCCTCCCGCGCGGACGCCGTGAGCTACGACGTGGACCAGGTGGACGCGCTCGTGGACCGCCTGCGCGTCACCCTGGCCGGCGCGGAGGGCTCGACGGATCCCGACGCCGAGGGCGGGCTGACCGCGGACGACGTGCGCCGCGCGTCGTTCGGCGAGGCGGAGGGTGCCGCCGGCTACGAGGAGGGCCAGGTCGACGCCTACCTCGACGCCGCCGTCGACGTGCTGCTGCGCCGCGCCTGACACCCGGCCCTCGCGCGGCGGCCCCGGGCAGAGTGGCGCAGATCACACTCACGTGAGTACAATCGCACCACCGAGACGCCGCGCGCTCCACCCCTGCTCGCGCATGCGTACAGCTCCCTCGCCCCGCACCGTGGGCGTCGATCGGAAGGCAGTGCAGTGACCCTCGTGGACCACACCCGTCCCACCGGCGGCCGATCCGCCGGCTCTCCGCCCCCGGCGGGCCCGGCCGAGGCCGTGGCGCTCCAGGTGCTCGACGCGGAGGGCCGCCGCCGTCCACAGCCGGAGCTCGACCCGTGGATCGAGGACGTCGACGCCGACGCCCTCGCCGCGCTGTACCGTCAGATGGCCGTGGTCCGGCGCCTCGACGTCGAGGCCACGCACCTGCAGCGTCAGGGCGAGCTGGCCCTGTGGCCCCCGCTGCTGGGCCAGGAGGCCGCCCAGGTGGGCTCTGCCGTCGCGTTGCGCCCGGACGACTTCGTCTTCCCGTCCTACCGCGAGAACGGCGTGGCCCTGCTCCGCGGCGTCCCCGCGCTGGACCTGCTGCGCGTGTGGCGCGGCTCCACCTTCTCGGGCTGGGACCCGAATGAGACGCGGGTGGCCACCCAGCAGATCATCATCGGCGCCCAGGCGCTGCACGCCGTCGGCTACGCGATGGGCGTCCAGCGGGACCAGGCGGACGTCGCCACGATCGTCTACTTCGGCGACGGCGCCACGAGCCAGGGGGACGTCAACGAGGCCATGGTCTTCAGCGCCTCCTACCAGTCGCCCGTGGTGTTCTTCTGCCAGAACAACCACTGGGCCATCTCCGAGCCCGTGCGCCTGCAGACCCGCCGCAGCATCGCGGACCGCCCGTGCGGCTTCGGCATCCCGTCGATGCGCGTGGACGGCAACGACGTCCTGGCCGTGCTCGCCGCGACCCGCGCCGCCGTCGAGCGCGCGGCCGACGGGGGCGGCCCCACCTTCATCGAGGCCGTCACCTACCGCATGGGCCCGCACACCACCGCGGACGACCCCACCCGCTACCGGGACGACGGCGAGCTCGCGGCCTGGAAGGCCCGTGACCCGCTGACCCGCGTGGAGGCACACCTGCGCACCCTCGACGTGGACGTGGACGCCGTGCTCGCGCAGGCCCAGACCGAGGCCGACGAGTTGGCGGCCGAGGTCCGCCGCGCCCTCGAGGCGCTCGAGGAGGACGGCGCGGACAGGCTGTTCGACGAGATCTACGCGGAGCCCCACCAGGAGCTCGAGCGGCAGCGCCGCGAGCACGCCCTCTACCTGCAGCAGTTCGGCGACGAGGAGGCGGGCGCGTGAGCGAGCGCATGACCTTCGGCCGGGCGATCAACCGCGGCCTGCACCGTGCCCTGGCCGACGACCCCAAGGTCCTGCTCATGGGCGAGGACATCGGCGCCCTCGGCGGCGTGTTCCGCATCACCGACGGCCTGCAGGCCGAGTTCGGCGAGGACCGGGTGCTCGACACCCCGCTGGCCGAGTCCGGCATCGTGGGCACGGCCATCGGCCTGGCGATGCGCGGCTACCGGCCCGTCGTCGAGATCCAGTTCGACGGCTTCGTGTACCCGGCGTTCGACCAGATCGTGGCGAACCTGGCCAAGCTGCGCGCCCGCACCCGTGGCGCCGTGCCGATGCCGGTGACCATCCGCATCCCCTTCGGCGGCGGTATCGGCTCCCCGGAGCACCACTCCGAGTCGCCCGAGGCCTACTTCCTGCACACCGCGGGCCTGCGCGTGGTCTCCCCGTCCTCCCCGCAGGAGGGGTACGACCTCATCCGCGCCGCGGTCGCCTCGGAGGACCCGGTGGTCTACCTCGAGCCCAAGCGTCGCTACCACGACAAGGGCGACGTGGACCTGGACGTCGCGATCCCGCCGATGAGCCCCGCCCGCATCCTGCGCGAGGGCCGGGACGCCACGCTCGTGGCCTACGGCCCGCTCGTGAAGACCGCCCTGCAGGCCGCCGAGGTGGCGGCCGAGGAGGGCGTCGAGGTCGAGGTGGTCGACCTGCGCAGCCTGTCCCCGCTGGACACCGGCCTCGTCGAGTCCTCGGTGCGGCGCACCGGCCGGCTCGTCGTGGCGCACGAGGCCTCCCGCACCGGCGGCCTCGGCGCCGAGCTCGTGGCCACGGTGGCCGAGCGCGCGTTCCACTGGCTCGAGGCCCCGCCGGTGCGCGTCACCGGCATGGACGTGCCCTACCCGCCGTCCAAGCTCGAGCACCTGCACCTGCCGGACCTCGACCGCATCCTCGACGGCCTGGACCGTGCTCTGGGCCGGCCGAATTCGCTGGACTCCGTGGACGCGTTCGCCGCCCCCGAGACCGCCGAGCAGTTCCTCGCCGCCCAGAACGCCGGGGAGGAGACCCGATGAGCCAGAAGACCTTCCGCCTGCCCGACCTCGGCGAGGGCCTGACCGAGTCCGAGATCGTGACGTGGCGCGTGGCCGAGGGCGACGCGGTGAGCGTGAACCAGGTGCTCGCCGACGTCGAGACGGCCAAGGCCGTGGTCGAGGTCTCGAGCCCGTTCGCGGGCGTCGTCGCGGCCCTGCACGGCGCCGAGGGCGAGACCCTCGAGGTCGGTGCGCCCCTGGTGACCTTCACCCTCGAGGGCGCCGAGCCCGACGTCGGCGGGCCCGCCGAGGGTGACGGCCGCGTGCCCACCCTCGTCGGCTACGGCGCCGCGCCGGACACCGGCAAGCCCGGCCGCCGTGCGCGGCGCGGCTCCGCGGCCCCGGCGACGTCGGCCGCCCCGGCGGGCGAGCCCGCCCGCGGACAGGCGCCGTCCACGTCGGAGGCGGCCCCCGCCGGCGCCGGGCGCCCGCAGCCCGAGGCTGCCGAGCCCGCCCGCGCGGACGCGGCCCCGGAAGCGGTGCGGGGCGCGGCGTCGGGCGAGCGGCCCCGCTGCACCCCACCCGTGCGCCTGTACGCGCGCCGCGCGGGCGTGGATCTGGAACAGGTCACCGGCACCGGCGTGGGCGGGGTCATCACCCGCGCGGACGTCGAGGCGTTCCTGGCCGGGGGCGGGCAGCCCGCGGCCGCGGCGACGCCGCCGCAGTCCGGCGCCGAGTCGGGCTCGACCGGGGGCGTCCGCACCCTGGGCGGCCGCCCGCGCACCGAGGCCGTGCCGGTCAAGGGCGTGCGGAAGGCGACGGCGGCGGCCATGGTGCAGTCCGCGTTCACCGCCCCGCACGTGACCGAGTTCCTGCAGGTGGACGTCACCGAAACCATGGAGCTGCTCGCCGAGCTCAAGGCCTCCCGCGAGTTCCGGGACGTCAAGCTCACGCCCATGACGCTCGCCGCCAAGGCGTGCCTCGTGGCGATGGAGCGCACCCCGGACGTCAACGCCCGCTGGGACGAGGCCGCCGGCGCGATCGTGCAGCAGAACTTCGTCAACCTCGGCTTCGCCGCGGCCACCCCCCGCGGGCTGATGGTGCCGAACGTCAAGGACGCCCAGGCGATGAGCCTGAGGGAGCTGGCCGACGCCATCCGCGACCTCACCGGACTCGCCCGCGAGGGGAAGCTGTCCCCGGCGGACCTGGCCGGCGGCACCTTCACGCTCACGAACGTCGGGGTGTTCGGCGTGGACGCGGGCACCCCGATCATCAACCCGGGCGAGGGGGCGATCATCGCGATCGGCCAGGTCCGGAGGATGCCGTGGGAGCACCGCGGTGAGATCGCCCTGCGGGACGTCATGACGCTGTCCCTCTCGTTCGACCACCGCTTCGTGGACGGCGAGCAGGGCTCGCGCTTCCTCGCAGACGTCGGCGCGATCCTGCGCCGCCCGGGTCTGACCCTGACCATGGTCTGACGGCCCCGGACGCGCCGCGGCCCCGCCGCCCGGGCACCGGGAGGCGGGGCCGTCGTCGTGGCAGGCCGGTGCGGCCGCGGGCACGGCGGGGGCCGCCGGGCGTGCTCAGTCGGCGGCGGGCAGCACCATCACGAGCTCGGTGATGACCTCGGCGCGGGCGTTGGAGAAGACCTTCTCCTCGCCGACGGTCTCGAAGCCGCGGCGGGAGAGCACCTTCACGGAGCCCACGTTGTCCTCGGGCACGTGCGCCCGCAGCGGGCGGGCGGTGTGCTCCTCGAGGAACCGGTCCACGGCCGCGGTCGTCAGGCCCAGGCCCCAGTAGTCCTGCGCGGTCCAGAAGGACAGCTCGCCCACGCCGTCCTGCTGGGTGCACACGAGCGCACCCACGGCGCGGCCCTCGTGCTCGATGGTCCGCACGACGGTGTCCTCGTCCCCGAGCAGGTGGGCCCAGTGGTAGTCGAAGACACCGCGGTCCCGGGGGTTGCGGGGGGCGAAGGCGGACATCAGGTTGGCCTGCTCGTCCTGCTGGTGGAGGAAGAACTCGTCCAGATCCTCGGGTCGGACGTCACGAAGAAGCACGGCGGTGGACCTCTCGGGGCGGGGTTCGACGGCGTCCGCCGTCGCGGGTACCGGCCACCGTATCACCGGGCACGACACCGGCCCGCCGGTCCTGTGCCGCCCGCTCAGTCCCCGCCGGGCAGCGGCCCGGGGGCCGTGGCCGCGGCCCAGGCCATGGCCACGAGGGTCGCGCGGCGGGCCGCGCGGTCGGCCGCGGTGCGCCGCACCGAGCGGGGGGTGGAGTTGAGCAGGCCCAGCACGGCCTGGGCGCGGAACACGGCGGTGGCCTGGTCCTCGTGGGGGTGGACGACCTGCAGCTGGCGTGCCCACACGTCGATGTAGGCGCGCTGGGTGCGCGTGATGGCCGTGCGCGCGCCGTCGGGCAGGGCGGACATGTCGCGGTCCTGCACGCGGATCACGTCGCGCTGGGCGAGGGCGAAGTCCGTCTGGAAGCCGATGAGGGCCCGCAGGGTCTCCGCCCCCGGCGCGTGCTGCGCCTCGGCGGCCAGCCCGCCGTCCAGCAGGTCCTGTGAGGCCGTGTCGAGGATCGCCGTGAGCACGGCGGCCTTGCCGGCGAAGTGGCGGTAGATGGCGGGGCCGCTGATCCCGACGGCGGCGCCGATGTCCTCGAGGCGGACCGCGTCGAAGCCCCGGGCCGCGAACAGTCGCGCCGCGGCCGCGAGCAGGTCCACCCGGCGTCGGGCCTTGGCGGCCTCCCGGGCGGTCGGCGGGGTCGCCGGGGCGGCGGGGGACGCGGGATCGGCGGCGGGCATGGGATCCACTGTAGGACGGGACGAGGCGCGCCGGGCGCCCGGTCGACGTCAGTGACGATCGTCACTACACTGAGGCTCGGTTCAGTTAGTCGTCATTCACTGAAGGGGGTCCCATGACCGCCAGCACCCCGGCCCCGGCCGCGCAGTCCGCGCCCACCGTGGCCGAGCGCAACGCGGCCGGCCACGCCCGGCTCGAGCAGGAGCTCGCCGACCTCGTCGCCCGCACGTCGCTCGGCGGGCCCGAGCGCTCGCGCGAGCGCCACACCGGCCGCGGCAAGCTGCTGGTGCGGGACCGCATCGACGCGCTGCTCGACGAGGGCTCGCCCTTCCTCGAGGTCGGCGCGCTGGCCGCGCACGGCCTGTACGACGGGGACAGCCCCGCCGCCGGCGTCGTGGCGGGCATCGGCCTGGTCCACGGCCGCCTCGTGATGGTGGTGGGCAACGACGCCACCGTGAAGGGCGGCACCTACTACCCCATGACGGTGAAGAAGCACCTGCGGGCCCAGGAGATCGCCCTGGAGAACCGCCTGCCGTGCATCTACCTCGTGGACTCCGGCGGCGCGTTCCTGCCCCGCCAGGACGAGGTCTTCCCGGACCGCGAGCACTTCGGCCGCATCTTCCGGAACCAGGCGCTGCTCTCCTCGCAGCGCATCCCGCAGCTGGCCGCGGTGTGCGGCTCCTCCACGGCGGGCGGCGCGTACGTGCCGGCCATGTCGGACGAGACCGTGATCGTGCGCGAGCAGGGCACCATCTTCCTCGGCGGCCCCCCGCTCGTGAAGGCCGCGATCGGGGAGGACATCTCGCCCGAGGACCTCGGCGGCGGCCGGCTGCACGCCGAGCGCTCCGGCGTCGCGGACCACCTGGCGGACGACGACCTGCACGCCATGCAGATCCTCCGGGACATCGTGGCCACCCTGCCCCCGGCCGAGGCGCCGGCCTGGGAGGTCGCCCCCGCCGCGGAGCCCGCCAAGGACCCGGCCGAGCTGACCAGCGTCGTGCCCGTGGACGTGAACACCCCCTACGACGTGCGCGAGGTGATCGACCGCCTCGTGGACGGCGGCTCCGTCCACGAGTTCAAACCCCTCCACGGCACCACCCTGGTCACCGCGTTCGCACGGATCGACGGCCATCCCGTGGGTGTCCTCGCCAACAACGGCATCCTGTTCGGCGACTCCGCCCGCAAGGGTGCGCACTTCATCGAACTGTGCGACCAGCGCGGCATCCCGCTGCTGTTCCTGCAGAACATCTCCGGCTTCATGGTGGGCCGGGACGCGGAGGCCGGCGGCATCGCGCGCGACGGCGCCAAGATGGTCACCGCCGTCGCCACCGCCCGCGTGCCCAAGCTGACCGTGGTGATCGGCGGCTCGTTCGGCGCCGGCAACTACGCGATGTGCGGCCGCGCCTACTCACCCCGCTTCCTGTGGATGTGGCCGAACGCGCGCATCTCCGTGATGGGCGGCCCGCAGGCCTCCTCCGTGCTCACGCAGATCAAGCAGGACCAGCGGGCCGCCGCGGGGGAGGAGCCGATGTCCTCCGAGGAGGTCGAGGCCTTCCAGGCGCCGGTCCGTCGGCAGTACGAGGACCAGGGCAGCCCCCTGTACTCCACCGCCCGCCTCTGGGACGACGGGGTGATCACCCCCGGCCAGACCCGCCGGGTGCTCTCCCTGGCCCTCGACGTCATCTCCCGTTCCCCGCTGCCGGACTCCCGGTTCGGCCTGTTCCGCATGTGAGGCACCCGTGACCGAGAACCACGCCCAGGGGACGCCCCTGTTCGACACCGTGCTGGTGGCCAACCGCGGCGAGATCGCCGTGCGCGTCATCCGCACCCTGCGCCGCCTCGGCATCCGCTCGGTGGCCGTGCACTCCGACGCCGACGCCGACGCGCGGCACGTCCGCGAGGCGGACACGGCGGTCCGCCTCGGCCCGGCTCCGGCCCGCGAGTCCTACCTGGACATCGACGCCGTCGTCGACGCCGCGCGCCGCACCGGCGCCCAGGCCGTGCACCCCGGCTACGGCTTCCTGTCCGAGAACGCCGACTTCGCCCGCGCGCTGGAGGCGGCCGGCATCGTGTTCGTGGGCCCTCCCGTGGGCTCGCTCGACGCGATGGCGGACAAGATCCGCGCGAAGGAGACCGTGGCCGCGTACGACGTGCCGGTGGTCCCCGGCATCCAGGACCCCACGCTCACCGACGCGCAGATCACGGCCGAGGCCGAGCACGTCGGCTTCCCGCTGCTGATCAAGCCCTCCGCGGGAGGCGGCGGCAAGGGCATGGTGGCCGTGCGCGCCGCCGAGGAGCTGCCCGGCGCCCTCGCCTCGGCCCGACGCACGGCGCGCTCGGCGTTCGGCGACGACACCCTGCTGCTCGAGCGGCTCATCACCGCGCCCCGGCACGTCGAGGTGCAGGTGTTCGCGGACGCCCACGGCGCCACCGTGCACCTGGGTGAGCGCGAGTGCTCCCTGCAGCGCCGCCACCAGAAGGTGATCGAGGAGGCCCCCGCGCCCCTGCTGACCGGGCTGGCGCACGGGGCCGAGCTCCGCGAGCGCCTGGGCCGGGCCGCCGTGGACGCGGCCGTGTCCGTGGGCTATCGCGGCGCCGGCACCGTCGAGTTCCTCGTCTCGGACGAGAACCCGGACGAGTTCTTCTTCATGGAGATGAACACCCGCCTGCAGGTGGAGCACCCGGTCTCCGAGGAGGTCGTCCGGGTGCGCGGACAGCGCCTGGACTTCGTGGAGCTGCAGCTGCGCATCGCGGCGGGGGGGCCGCTCGGCTTCGCCCAGGAGGACGTGACCCTCGACGGCGCCGCCGTCGAGGCCCGCGTCTACGCGGAGGACCCCGCGAACGGCTTCCTGCCCTCCACCGGGCCGGTGCTGCGCTGGCGCGAGCCCGCCGGCGAGGGCGTCCGCGTCGACACGCTCCTGCTGCCCTCCCGGCCGGCCGAGGAGCGCGCGTTCGGCTCCGGACCGCAGACTGGCCCCGCCGCCGGCGCCGTGGACCCCGTGGACGTCGACGGCGCACAGCCCGAGATCACCGGCTTCTACGACCCGATGATCGCCAAGCTCATCGCCCGTGGCGCCGACCGCGCCGAGGCCCTGGACCGGCTCGACGCCGCGCTCGCGGACACCGTGCTGTTCGGCGTCCGCTCCAACCTGGGCTGGCTGCGCGAGCTCGCGGCCCGCGAGGACGTGCGGACCGGCCGGCTCACCACCGAGCTGATCGACGGCCTCGAGGCGTGGACCGCCCCCGCGCTGCCCGAGGACCTCGCCGCGCTCGCGGCCGAGGCCCTGGCCGACGTGTCCGAGGACGCGGCCGCCGCCGAGCACCGCGCGGCCGGCACCGCGTGGGCCCGGGCGGACGGCTGGCGCGGCGCGGGCGCCCCGCAGCCCGGGATGCGCGTCCGGGTCGGGGACGAGGACCGCATCCTCACCGCCCCCGCCGCCGACGCCGAGGTGGACGAGGACGCCGGAGCCCTGGCGGGCGTCAACCTCCTGGCCGGTGACCCGCGGGACCCGCGCTCAGCGTGGCTGCACCGCGACGGCGCCGCGTGGCAGGTCCGCCGCCTCACCCGGGCCGAGGTGGTCGAGGCCGCCCGCGCGGCCGCGGCCGCGCGTCGTGCCCCGGCCGGCGCAGCGTCCCCCGAGGCCCGCACGCCCATGCCGGGCACCGTCGTCGCCGTGTCCGTGGCCACCGGGGACACCGTGGCCGCGGGCCAGGAGCTGGCGGTGGTCGAGGCCATGAAGATGGAGCACCCCGTCACGGCCGCCGTCGCCGGCGTCGTGACCGTCCACGTCGCCGAGGGCGACCCCGTGGCCGCGCAGGCGTTGATCGCCGTCGTCGAGCCCGCCGAGCACGCAGCACCCGAAGAGAACGCCTGAGAACAGGAGAGGACCATGAGCACCAAGCACCGCACCCTGCCCGCCCTCGAGGAGGACTACCAGGTCCTCTCCGACACCGTCCGCGAGTTCGCCGACGAGGTCGTGGCCCCGGTCTCCGCCGAGCTGGACGCCAAGCACGAGTTCCCGTATGAGATCGTGGCCCAGATGGGCGAGATGGGCCTGTTCGGCCTGCCGTTCCCCGAGGAGTACGGCGGCATGGGCGGCGACTACTTCGCCCTGGCCCTGGCCCTCGAGCAGCTCGGCCGCGTCAACCAGTCCGTGGCCATCACCCTCGAGGCCGGCGTCTCCCTGGGCGCCATGCCGCTGCTGAAGTTCGGCACCGAGGAGCAGAAGCAGCGCTGGCTGCCGGACCTCGTGGCCGGCACGCACCTGGCCGGCTTCGGCCTCACCGAGCCGGGCGCGGGCTCCGACGCCGGCGGCACCCAGACCACCGCCGCGCTCGAGGACGGCCAGTGGCGCATCAACGGCGCCAAGGAGTTCATCACCAACTCCGGCACGGACATCACCTCGCTCGTCACCGTCACCGCCGTGACCGGCACCGTGGAGGGCAGGACCGGCCACGACGGCCGCCCCGCCAAGGAGATCTCCACGATCCTCGTGCCCGCCGGCACCGAGGGCTTCTCCGTGGCCAAGGCCTACGACAAGGTCGGCTGGAACTCCTCGGACACCCACGCCCTGCACTTCACGGACGCGCGCGTGCCGGAGGAGAACCTGCTGGGCGCCCGCGGCCGCGGCTTCGCCCACTTCCTCGAGATCCTCGACGAGGGCCGCATCGCCATCGCGGCCCTGGCCACCGGAGCGGCCCAGGGCTGCGTGGACGAGTCGGTCGCCTACGCCACGCAGCGGACCTCGTTCGGCCAGAAGATCGGGCAGTTCCAGGCCGTGTCCTTCAAGATCGCCCGCATGCAGGCCCGCGCGCACGCCGCCCGCCTGGCCTACTACGAGGCCGCCCAGAAGATGCTGGCCGGCAAGCCGTTCAAGACCGAGGCCGCCATGGCCAAGCTGATCGCCGGCGAGGCCGCCATGGACAACGCCCGGGACGCCACCCAGGTGTTCGGCGGCTACGGCTTCATGAACGAGACCCTCGTGGCCCGTCACTACCGCGACTCCAAGATCCTCGAGATCGGCGAGGGCACCACCGAGGTGCAACTCATGCTGATCGCCCGCGAGCTGGGCCTCTGACGTGACGGAGCGCGTCGAGATCGAGCAGCGGGGCCGCTACGCGGACGAGCTGGCGGTCGGCCAGGTCTACCTGCACCGGCCCGGCCGCACGCTCACCGAGGCGGACAACGTCCTGTTCACCACCCTCACCATGAACCCGCAGGCCCTGCACCTGGACCACGCGTACGCGGCGGCCCAGCCGTTCGGCCGGCCGCTGGTCAACTCGATGCTGACGCTGTCCACCCTGGTGGGCCTCGCCGTCGGTCAGACCACGCAGGGCACGCTCGTGGCCCAGCTCGGCCTGGGGGAGATCGCGTTCCCGAAGCCGGTCTTCCACGGGGACACGCTCTACGGGCGCTCCGAGGTCACCGCGATCCGCGAGTCCTCCTCGCGACCGGGGCAGCGGGTCGTCACGTTCGCGATGACGGGGGAGAACCAGCACGGCGACGTCGTCGTCCGCGCCCAGCGCACGTGCCTGATGTGGACCGCGCGGGCACACGCGGAGGCCAAGGCGAAGGCCGCCGACGCCGCAGGCACGGGGGAGCGGGCATGAGCGCGCTGACCCTCGGGCCGGCCGTCATGTTCACTCCGGCGGACCGCCCCGAGCGGTACGCCACGGCGCTCGAGCGAGCGGACGCGGTGATCCTCGACCTCGAGGACGCCGTCATCCCGGAGGCCCGGCCCGCCGCGCGGGACGCCGTCGCGGCGGCCTGGGCGGGGCGGGCGACGGGCGGGGTCGACGGCGGCCCGCTGGACGAGGACCGCGTGGTGGTGCGCGTGAACCCCGCGGGCACCGCGGACCACGACGCCGACCTGGCCATGCTCGCCGGGACGGGCTGGCGCACGCTCATGCTCGCCAAGGCCGAGTCCGCCGCGCAGGTGGACGGGGTCGTCGCCGCCCTCGGACCGCAGACCCGCGTCGTCGCCCTGTGCGAGACCGCGGCCGGGATCCTCGCCGCCGCCGAACTGGCCGCCCACCCGCACGTGGGTGCGCTGATGTGGGGCGCCGAGGACCTCGTGGCGTCGATGGGCGGCAGCTCCTCCCGCACCCCCGAGGGCGCCTACCGCTCCGTGGTCCAGCACGCCCGCGCGACGGTGCTGCTGGCGGCGGCCGCCCACGGCGCGGCCGCATGGGACGCCGTCCACCTGGACCTCGGCGACGAGGCCGGGCTGGCCGCCGAGGCCGAGGACGCCGTCGCCCTGGGCTGCATCGCGACCGTGTGCCTGCACCCGCGCCAGGTGCCCGTCGTGCGCTCCGCCTACACGCCCGCCCCGGAGGCCGTCGAGCGCGCCCGGCGCGTCCTCGCCGCGGCCGAGGGCCGACACGGGGCCTTCGAGCTGGACGGGACGATGGTCGACGAGGTGGTCCTCGCCCAGGCCCGCGCGGTCCTGCGCCGCGCGGACGCGGCCCGGCCCGCGGGCGCCTGACCGGCTCCCGGGCGGCTCCGTGCCGTCGGGGCGCGGCCGTGTCCGCACGGCTGCGCACCGGGGCTGTCACAGGGGCGCACGGCCCAGGGGTGCGCTTGACGACGCACCCCTGGGCCCGACAGAGTGTGGTTGTCATCACAGTGATCTGTCTCACACTGATTCGTCCTACGCACCCCGGAGGGCCCATGTCATCCAGCGAGCCCACGGCGCCGGTCCCCACGGCCGCGCAGTTCCGCGCCGCGCAGCAGTCCGAGGAGTTCACCGAACTCCGGCGCACCCACCGATCCTTCGCCTTCCCCATGACCGTGGCGTTCTTCGTCTGGTACCTGGTGTTCGTGATCGTCGGCGCGTTCTTCCCCGAGTTCATGGCGATCCGCCTCGGCGGCAACATCACCCTCGGCCTGATCCTCGGCCTGCTCCAGTTCGTCACCACGTTCCTGATCACCTTCGCCTACGTCCGTTTCTCCAACCGGACCCTGGACCCCCGCGCCACCGCGCTGCGTGAGCGCCTCGAGCGCGAGGCCGCCGGCGCCCACGAGAACCCGGAGGCCACGCGATGAGCGCGCTCACCCCCCTGCTCCAGGCCGCCCCGCAGACGGTCGGCAACCCCGCCGTGAACATCGGCATCTTCGTCGCCTTCGTGGTGGTCACCCTCGTGATCGTGATCCGCGCGTCCAAGACGAACGCGTCCTCGGCCGACTACTACGCCGGCGGCCGCGGCTTCTCCGGCACCCAGAACGGCACGGCCATCGCGGGTGACTACCTCTCCGCGGCCTCGTTCCTGGGCATCGTGGGCGCGATCGCCCTCTACGGCTACGACGGCTTCCTCTACTCCATCGGCTTCCTCGTGGCGTGGCTCGTGGCCCTGCTGCTGGTGGCCGAACTGCTGCGCAACACCGGCAAGTTCACCATGGCGGACGTGCTGTCCTTCCGCCTGCAGCAGCGACCCGTGCGCATCGCGGCCGCCTTCGGCACCATGGCCGTCTGCCTCTTCTACCTCCTGGCCCAGATGGCCGGCGCCGGCGGCCTCGTGGCCCTGCTGCTGAACATCAACGACCGGGCCGGCCAGGCCCTCGTGATCGTGATCGTGGGCGTGCTCATGATCGTCTACGTGCTGATCGGCGGCATGAAGGGCACCACCTACGTGCAGATCATCAAGGCGGTCCTCTTGATCGCCGGCGCGGGGATCATGACCGTGTGGACGCTGGCCCTGTTCGGCTTCGACTTCAACGCCTTGCTGGGGGCCGCCGTCGAGAAGAACCCGAAGGGCGAGGCGATCCTCGAGCCGGGCCTGCAGTACGGCGCCAGCGCGCTGACCCGCCTCGACTTCGTGTCCCTGGGCCTCGCGCTCGTGCTCGGCACGGCCGGCCTGCCGCACGTGCTCATGCGGTTCTACACGGTGCCCACCGCCAAGGAGGCGCGCAAGTCCGTGGTGTGGGCCATCGTCCTCATCGGCGCGTTCTACCTGTTCACCCTCGTGCTGGGCTACGGCGCCGGCGCGCTGATCGGTCCCGAGCGCATCCTGGCCGCGCCCGGCGGGCAGAACTCCGCAGCCCCGCTGCTGGCGTTCGAGCTCGGCGGCTCCATCCTGCTGGGCCTGATCTCGGCGGTCGCGTTCGCCACCATCCTCGCGGTGGTCGCGGGCCTGGCCATCACGGCGGCGGCGTCCTTCGCCCACGACGTGTACGGCTCCGTGATCGCCAAGCACCCGCTCACCCCGCAGGAGGAGGTGCGGATCGGCAAGATCACCGTAGTGGTGATCGGCGTCCTGGCGATCGTCGGCGGCATCGCCGCCCAGGGCCAGAACGTGGCGTTCCTCGTGGCGCTCGCCTTCGCGGTGGCGGCCTCGGCGAACCTGCCGACCATCCTGTACTCCCTGTTCTGGCGGCGCTTCACCACCCGCGGCGCGGTGTGGTCGATGTACGGCGGACTGCTCTCCGCGATCATCCTGATCGTCCTGTCCCCGGTGATGTCCGGGACGCCGACCTCGATGATCCCGGGCGCGGACTTCGCGGTGTTCCCGCTGAAGAACCCGGGCATCGTCTCCATCCCGCTGGCCTTCTTCCTCGGCTGGCTCGGCTCGGTGACCTCGTCGCGTGCCGAGGACCCGGACAAGCAGGCCGAGATGGAGGTCCGCTCCCTCACCGGCATCGGCGCCGAGAAGCCGGTGCAGCACTGATCCGCAGCTGACCCGGTCCCACGGGGGCCGGCGGGGCGGGACGTCGCGGTGCGGCGTCCGTCCGGCCGGCCCCCCGTCCGTGTCCAGGCCCGGCTGGCATCATGGCGGGGTGACGCACGGATCCCTCACCGACTACACGCTTCCCGCCCCCGCCCCGGCGCACGACGGCGGCGCCCCGCGCGCCGTCGCCCTGATCGGCTCCACGGGCTCGATCGGCACCCAGGGCCTCGACGTGATCGCCCAGGACCCCGCCCGGCTCCGGGCCGTCGCGCTCGCGGGCGGGGCGAACACGACCCTGCTGGCCGAGCAGGCCGTGCGCTTCGAGGTCGAGGCGGTGGGCTCCGCCGCGGCGGGGGAGGGGGAGCTGCGGGCCGCCCTCGCCGACGCCGCCGCCCGCCTCGGGCGCCTGGCCCCCCGGCCCGTGCTGTTCACCGGTCCGTGCGCCGCCGAGCAGATCGCCGCGTGGCCCGGCGCCGACACCGTGCTGAACGGGATCACGGGCTCGATCGGCCTGCGGCCCACCCTCGCCGCGCTGCACGCCGGCCACCGCCTGGCCCTGGCCAACAAGGAGTCGCTCATCGTCGGCGGGGCCCTCGTGAAGGCCGCCGCGGCACCAGGGCAGCTCGTGCCGGTGGACTCCGAGCACTCCGCGCTCGCGCAGGCGCTGCGCGGCGGCACGGCGGACGAGGTCCGCCGCCTCGTGCTCACGGCCTCGGGCGGGCCGTTCCGGGGCCTGGACCGCGCCGCCCTGCACGCGGTCACCCCCGCCCAGGCCCTCGCCCACCCCACGTGGGACATGGGCCGCGTCGTCACCACCAACTCCGCCTCCCTCGTGAACAAGGCCCTCGAGGTGATCGAGGCCCACCTGCTGTTCGACGTACCCCTGGACCGGATCGACGTCGTGGTCCACCCGCAGTCCGTCGTGCACTCGATGGTCGAGTTCGTCGACGGGTCCACGCTCGCCCAGGCCTCCCCGCCGGACATGCGCCTGCCCATCGCCCTCGGGCTGTGCTGGCCGCGCCGGCTCCCGGGCGCGGCCCCGGCCTGCGACTGGACGCGGGCGGCCACCTGGACCTTCGAGCCCCTCGACGAGGAGGCCTTCCCCGCCGTGCGGGCCGCGAAGGAGGCGGCGGCCGCCTCGCCCACCCACATGGCCGTGTTCAACGCCGCCAACGAGGAGGCGGTGGACGCCTTCCACGCCGGCGCCCTGCCCTTCGACGGGATCGTGGACACGGTCCGCGCCGTCGTCGCCGACTACGCCCCCGAGGACGTGCTCGCCGCGGCCGGCCACGACCCCGCGCCGACGGCGCTCACCGTGGACGCCGTGCTCGCCGCCGAGATCTGGGCGCGCCGTGCGGCGCGGGCCCGCTGGTGACCGTCGTGGAGATCCTCTGGTACGTCGCGGGCGTCCTCGCGGTCGCGCTGGGCCTGGCGGTCTCGATCGCCCTGCACGAGGTCGGCCACCTCGTCCCGGCCAAGCTCTTCGGCGTGCGCGTCACGCAGTACATGATCGGCTTCGGCCCGACGCTCGTCTCGTGGCGCCGCGGGGAGACGGAGTACGGGTTCAAGGCCGTCCCGCTGGGCGGCTACGTCGCGATGATCGGGATGCTGCCCCCGCCGCGGCCCGGGCAGACGCCCCGCACGGCGTCCACGGGCTTCGTCCAGCAGCTGGGCCGCATCGCCGACGACGCCCGGGCCCAGGCCGCCGAGGAGGTCCGCCCCGGCGACGAGCACCGCCGCTTCCTGGCTCTGCCGGTGTGGAAGCGCGTGGTGATCATGCTCGGCGGGCCGTTCATGAACCTGCTCATCGCCCTGGGCGTCACCGCCCTGCTGGTCACCACGGTGGGCACCTCGCAGCCGAGCACCACCGTCGCCGAGGTCTTCCGGTGCGTGGTCACGACGCAGGAGCAGCAGGCCCGCGCCGCCTCCGGCGGGACAGAGGACTGCCGCCCGGGCGATCCCGCCGGGCCCGCCCACGAGGCGGGACTGCGCCCCGGGGACACTGTGCTCGCCTTCGACGGGCAGCCGGTCTCCGACTGGGATGCCCTCTCCGCCGCGATCCGGGACCGCGCCGGACAGCCCACCCGGATCGAGTGGGAGCGCGACGGCGAGCGGATGAGCGCCACCCTGACCCCGCGCCTGACGGAACGGCCCGTGACGGACGCGCTGGGCCGGCCCGAGCGGGCCCCGGACGGGACCGTCGCGACCCACGAGGTCGGGTTCATCGGCATGGGCGCGCAGCTCGAGACGGTCCGCGGCACCCCGCTCGACGCCGGCCCGCTCGTGGCCCAGCAGGTGCGGGGCGTCGTCGACGTCGTCCTCGTGCTGCCGCAGCGGCTGTGGGACACCGCCGTCGCCGTGGTGACCCCGGCCGAGCGCGACCCGGACGGCCCGATGTCTGTGGTGGGGGTCGGCCGGATCGCCGGGGAGGCGGCGGCCCTCGAGGAGGCCACGCTGACGGACAAGGCCGCCCTGCTGCTGTCCCTGCTCGCGGGCGTGAACGTGGCGCTCATGGTGTTCAACCTCATCCCGCTGCTCCCGCTCGACGGCGGCCACGTGGCCGGCGCCCTGTGGGAGGCGGTGCGCCGCGGCTGGGCCCGGATCACGGGCCGCCCCGACCCGGGGCCGTTCGACCTGGCCCGCATGCTGCCGCTGACCTACGCGGTGGGTGGGGCGATGCTGCTCATGGGCGTCCTCCTGATCGTGGCGGACATCGTGGAGCCGGTCCGGCTGTTCTGAGCCCGGCCCGTTCGCCGTGGGCGGTCGCCCCGCGCCCCGGGGCACCCGCGCGCCTAGGATGGACCGGAGAACCCGGCGGCCCCGCACCGTCGACCCCGAGAACCCATGAGGAGCGCCCCCGTGCCCGTCAGCCTTGGAATGCCGTCCGCCCCGCCGCCCGTGCTGGCCCCGCGCCGCACCACCCGGCAGATCCAGGTGGGCTCGGTGGGCGTCGGCTCGCAGCACCCCGTCTCGGTGCAGTCGATGACCACCACCAAGACGCACGACATCGGCGCGACCCTGCAGCAGATCGCCGAGCTCACGGCCGCCGGCTGCGACATCGTCCGCGTGGCCTGCCCCACGGACAAGGACGCCGAGGCCCTCAAGGTCATCGCCCAGCAGTCCACCATCCCCGTGATCGCGGACATCCACTTCCAGCCGAAGTACGTGTTCGCGGCGATCGAGGCCGGCTGCGGCGCCGTGCGCGTGAACCCGGGCAACATCAAGAAGTTCGACGACAAGGTCAAGGAGATCGCGCAGGCCGCCTCGGACCACGGCACCTCCCTCCGCATCGGCGTCAACGCCGGTTCCCTGGATCCGCGTCTGCTGAAGAAGTACGGCAAGGCCACCCCGGAGGCCCTCGTCGAGTCCGCGGTCTGGGAGGCCTCCCTCTTCGAGGAGCACGGCTTCAAGGACTTCAAGATCTCCGTCAAGCACAACGACCCGGTGATCATGGCCCGCGCCTATGAGCTGCTCGCCGAGCAGGGTGACTGGCCGCTGCACCTCGGGGTCACCGAGGCCGGCCCGGCCTTCCAGGGCACCATCAAGTCCGCCACCGCCTTCGGCTACCTGCTCGGCCAGGGCATCGGCGACACCATCCGCGTCTCCCTCTCCGCGCCGCCCGTCGAGGAGGTCAAGGTGGGCCTGCAGATCCTGCAGTCCCTGAACCTGCGCGAGCGCAAGCTCGAGATCGTCTCCTGCCCCTCGTGCGGCCGCGCCCAGGTGGACGTGTACACGCTGGCCGAGCAGGTCACCGAGGGCCTCCAGGACCTCGAGGTCCCGCTGCGGGTGGCCGTCATGGGCTGCGTCGTCAACGGGCCGGGCGAGGCCCGCGAGGCCGACCTCGGCGTCGCCTCCGGCAACGGCAAGGGCCAGATCTTCGTCAAGGGCGAGGTCATCCGCACCGTGCCCGAGGATCAGATCGTGGAGACCCTCATCGAGGAGGCCAACCGGATCGCCGGTGAGATGGACCTGGGGGAGGACGGCGGTGACCAGGCTGCCGCCGGTGCCCCGGTGGTCTCCGTCCACTGACCGGGAGGTCCGGGCCGCCACGGGAGACCGCGTCCGCCTGCTGACCGACGCGGACACTGCCGCGCTCGCGGCCCTGTCCGCCCGCGCCCCCGTGTCCAACGTGTTCGTGGACTCCCTGCTGGAGGCGGGCCGCCTGGCCGGCCCGCGCGGGGGAGCGGCGGGCACCCTGTTCCTCGGGATCGACGACGACGCCCGGGGCGCCGGGGGGCTGCGCGCGGCCGTCTGGATCGGCTCGAACGTGGTGCCGGTCGCCGCGTCCGAGGCCCCGGACGCGGGCTGGGCGCCGGGCGACGCGGAGGCGCTCGGCGCGGCGACCGCCGCCCTGCGCCGCCGGTACGGGTCGATCTACGGCCCGGCCGGTCCCGTGCTGGCCGCCGGCGAGGCCCTCGCCGCCGCGGGCCACCGGTCCCGGTCCGTGCGCGCCGACCAGCCGCTGCTCGTGCTGGGCGCGGCCGGGGGGATCGACCCGAACCCGTACGTGGTGCAGGCGCAGTCACGCGACTTCGCGCGCGTCCTGCCGGCCAGCGCGGCGATGTTCGAGGAGGAGCTCGGCTTCTCCCCGTTCGCCGGCGGCGCGGCCCAGTACCGGGACCGCGTCGAGCGGCTGATCCACGCCGGGCGCGTCTTCATCGACCCGGGCCCGCGCGACGCGGGCGGCCCGCTGCGCTTCAAGGCGGACATCGGGCTGCTCTCCTCCCGGTGCGCCCAGATCCAGGGCGTGTGGATGGCCCCCGCCGCGCGGGGCCGAGGTCTGGCGGCGTCGGCGATGGCCGCCGTCGTGGACTACGTGCGCCTCCAGGCGCCCGTGGTCAGCCTCTATGTCAACGCGTACAACACCCCCGCGCTGCGCACGTACGAGCGCGTGGGGTTCGAACGGCGCGGCACGTTCGCGACCGTCCTGTACTGACCCGGCGGACCCTGCGCGGGCGATAGGATCGGCGGTCAGGACGTCGGGCACCCCCGTGCCGGCGTCGTCCCGTCCCGCGCGCCGCCCCCGACCGCGCGAGCCCGTCCGAGGAGGCCCCGTCATGCCCCTGCGCATGTCCACCCTGTTCCTGCGCACCCTGCGCGACGACCCGTCGGAGGCCGAGGTGGCGAGCCACAGGCTCCTCGTCCGTGCCGGCTACATCCGTCGCGCGGCCCCGGGCATCTACTCATGGCTGCCGCTGGGCCTGAAGGTGCTGGCCAAGGTGGAGCGGATCGTGCGCGAGGAGATGGACGCGATCGGCGCCCAGGAGGTGCACTTCCCGGCGCTGCTGCCGCGGGAGCCCTACGAGGCCACGGGCCGCTGGGAGGAGTACGGCGACGGGCTGTTCCGCCTGCAGGACCGCCGGGGCAACGACTACCTCCTGGCCCCCACGCACGAGGAGATGTTCACGCTCCTGGTGAAGGACCTGTACTCCTCGTACAAGGACCTGCCCGCGTACCTGTACCAGATCCAGACCAAGTACCGTGACGAGGCCCGCCCGCGCGCCGGCCTGCTCCGCGGGCGCGAGTTCATCATGAAGGACTCCTACTCCTTCACGGTGGACGACGCCGGCCTGGACGCCGCGTACGAGGCCCACCGGGCCGCCTACCTGCGGATCTTCGACCGCCTCGGCCTCGAGGTCGTGCCGGTGCGGGCCACCTCCGGTGCGATGGGCGGCTCCCGCTCCGAGGAGTTCCTGCACCCGACCGAGGTGGGCGAGGACACCTTCGTCGAATCCGACGGCGGCTACCGGGCCAACGTCGAGGCCGTCACCACGGTGGCCCCCGCCCCGCTGGACGAGGCCGCCATGGCGGCCCTGCCCGCCGCCGAGGTCAAGGACACCCCGGTCTCCACCACCATCGCCGCGCTCGTGGACGTCGCCAACCAGCTGGCCCCGCGCGAGGGCGAGCCGTGGACCGCCGCGGACACGCTCAAGTGCGTCGTGGTCACCGCGGTGGTGGACGGCGGTGAGCGCCGCCCGTTCGTCGTGGGCGTGCCCGGCGACCGGGAGGTGGACCTCAAGCGTCTCGAGGCCTCCGTGGGCCCGGCACTCGGCGTGGTCGGCGAGCCCACGCTCGAGGCCGCGACCGCCGCGGACCTGGCCGCGCACCCGGCCCTGGTGAAGGGCTACATCGGCCCCGCGGCCGTCGACGCGGTCGAGGGCACCCCGGTGCTCGGCGCGGAGGACTCCGTCTCGGGCCTGCCCTTCTTCGTGGACCCGCGCATCGCCCCCGGCACGGCGTGGATCACCGGCGCGAACGCGGACCAGCGCCACGTGTTCGGCCTCGTGGCCGGCCGCGACTTCACGTGGGACGGCGTGCTCGAGGCCACCGCGGTGCGTGAGGGCGACGAGGCCCCCGACGGCTCCGGCCCGCTGCACACCCGCCGCGGCATGGAGATGGGCCACATCTTCCAGCTCGGCCGCAAGTACGCCGAGGCCCTCGACCTGAAGGTCCTCGACGTCCACGGCAAGCAGGTCGTGGTGACCATGGGCTCCTACGGCATCGGCATCACGCGCGCCGTCGCCGCGATCGCCGAGCGCTACCACGACGACAAGGGCCTGGCGTGGCCGCGCGCGGTGGCCCCGGCGGACGTGCACGTCGTCGTCGCCACGAAGGGCGAGGACGGCCTCGCCGCCGCCGAGACCCTCGCCGCGGGCCTCGAGGCCGAGGGCCTGACCGTGCTCGTGGACGACCGTCCGAAGGTCAGCCCCGGCGTGAAGTTCAAGGACGCCGAGCTCATCGGCGTGCCCACCACCGTGGTGATCGGCCGCGGCCTGGCGGACGGCGAGCTCGAGCTCAAGGACCGTGCCACCGGCGAGGCGCGCCCCGTGCCCGTGGACGGGGCCGTCGCGGCGGTGCTCGCGGAGGTGCGCGACGGGCGCTGAGTGGTTCGGCGCCGTCGAGCTGACCGCCGGGCTGCTCGTCCTCGTGCTCGCCGCGGGCTTCGCGGCGGGCTGGATCGACGCCGTCGTGGGCGGGGGCGGGCTCCTGCAGCTGCCGGCCCTGCTGCTGGTGCCCGGGCTGAGCCCGATCCAGGCCCTGGCCACCAACAAGCTCGGCTCGGTGTTCGGCACGGCGACGTCGGCGCTCACCTACCGGCGGCGCCTGCGGCAGGATCTGTCCACCGCACTGCCGATGGCCGCCGTCGCCTTCGCGGCGGCCCTGGGCGGGGCCGTGGTCGCCGCGCATCTGCCGGCCGGCGTGATCCGGCCCGTGATCCTGGTGGCGTTGATCGCCGTCGCCGTGTTCACGGCCGTGCGCCCTGGCCTCGGGCAGGTCGCCGGCGTGGGACCGCGGCGGAGCACCGCGCTGGCCCGCGCCGTGGCGCTCGGCGCGGCGGTGGGCTTCTACGACGGGGTCCTCGGCCCCGGCACGGGCACGTTCCTCATCCTGGGGCTGGTCCTGCTGCTCAAGTTCGACTTCCTGCACGCCTCGGCACAGGCGAAGGTGGTCAACCTCGCGACCAACCTCGGCGCGCTCGCGTACTTCGTGCCCTCGGGGCACGCGGTGCTGGGCCTGGGGCTGCTGCTCGGCGTGGCCAACCTGGTGGGCGGCTACGTGGGGGCCCGCATGGCGATCGCCCGCGGCACCGGCTTCATCCGCGTGGTGTACCTCACGGTGGTGACCGCGCTCATCGTCAAGGTCGGCGCGGACACCCTCGCCCCGCTGCTGCGCTGAGCCCGCCCCGTCCGACCCGGTCGGGAGCACTCGGCCCCGCCGTGGGCCGCCGGTAGGCTCGGCCCCGGATCCCGACCCGGCCCCGGCCCGCGTGGCGCGGCGGCCCCGACCCGACGAGTGAGGCACCCCATGGACAGCACCGACCGCCGCGACGACCTCGCCGAGCTGCGCACCCGCGTCGAGGAGGCCCTGGCGGCCGACGACGTGGTGGTGGAGCAGGTGCGTGCCACGGGCACCGCCGAGCACCGCACCGTCGAGGTGGTCCTCGATCGCGCCTCGGGCACCCAGGGCCTGAGCCTGGACGACGTCGCCCGCCTCTCCGGCCGGGTCTCCGCCGCCCTCGACGCCCTGGGCGACCACGTGCCCGGCGTCGGCGCGGGGGAGTACCTGCTGGAGGTCACCACCGCGGGCGTGGACCGCCCGCTCACCGAGCCCCGCCACTTCGCCCGCAACGTCGGCCGTCTCGTCGAGGTCTCGGTCGACGACGCCGCGCCTGTGACCGCCCGCCTGAAGGGCGTGACGGACGACGACGTCGAGCTGGCCGTGGTGCGCCCGCCCGCGAAGAAGGGCATGAGGACCAAGGAGCTGCCCGCCGAGCGGGTCGCCCTCGACCGCCTCGGTCCGGCGATCGTGCAGGTAGAGTGGAGCCCCGCTCAGCAGGCCGGCGACGCCGACGCCGCCGCGGGCGAGGACACGGCCGAGCACACGGAGGCATGAGTTGGACATCGACATGAGCGCGCTGCGCATGCTGGAGGCGGAGCGGGAGATCCCGATGGACCGCCTCATCCCCACCATCGAGCAGGCCCTGCTCATGGCGTACCACCGCACCCCGGGGGCCCTGAAGCGCGCCCGCGTGGAGATCGACCGCGCGACCGGCCACGTCACCGTGTGGGCCACGGAGCTGGACGAGGACGACACGCCCATCGGCGAGTTCGACGACACCCCGAACGGCTTCGGCCGGGTGGCCGCCTCCACGGCGCGCCAGGTGATGATCCAGCGCATGCGCGAGGAGGACGACGACAAGGTCCTCGGCGAGTTCAAGGACAAGGAGGGCGAGCTCGTCTCCGGCGTCATCCAGCAGGGCCTGAACCGCCACATGGTCCACGTGAACCTCGGCACCCTCGAGGCCGTCCTCCCGCCGCCCGAGCAGGTGCCCGGCGAGGACTACGCCCACGGCCGCCGGATCCGCGCCTACGTGGTCTCCGCGACGCGCGGCGCCAAGGGCCCGTCCGTCACGGTGTCCCGCTCGCACCCCGGCCTCGTGCGCAAGCTCTTCGAGCTCGAGGTCCCGGAGATCGCGGATGGCTCGGTCGAGATCACGGCGCTGGCCCGCGAGGCCGGCCACCGCACCAAGATGGCCGTGCGCGCCACCCGCCCCGGGGTGAACGCCAAGGGCGCCTCCATCGGCGAGATGGGCAGCCGCGTGCGCGCCGTCATGACGGAGCTCAACGACGAGAAGATCGACATCATCGACCACGTGGACGACCCCGCCGCGATGATCGCCAACGCCCTCTCGCCCGCCACGACCGTCTCGGTGGAGATCCTCGACGCGGACCAGCACTCGGCCCGCGCCGTGGTGCCGCAGTACCAGTTGTCCCTGGCCATCGGCAAGGAGGGCCAGAACGCCCGCCTCGCGGCCAAGCTCACGGGCTGGCGGATCGACATCGTCGGCGACGGGGTCACCACCTCCGCCCCGGGTCGCTGACCGTCCCCGGGAACAGATCCGGGCGCGGACGCGCTAGGATGGATAAGGTCCTTTCTCGATCCGACGCCCGTGAGGGGTGAATGCATGACGTCTCGGACGGTCGTGCGCACCTGCATCGGATGCCGATCGAGGGCGGACCAGCAAGAGCTGGTGCGCGTCGCTCTGGATTCCTCGACGGAACCCCCATCCGTCGTCTGGGACCCGGAACGACGCCGTCCCGGCCGGGGTGCGTGGCTGCACCCCGGCGAGGACTGCCTCCACCTCGCCCTGCGCCGCCGTGCGTTCGGGCGGGCCTTCCGGTCCGCCGTCGACGCCGACGCGCTGGTCCGCACCGCGGAGGCACCGGCTGACAGACCGACAGATGAAGGCGGGTCAGAGATCTGATGCGTACCCGATGAGCACTGAAGCATGAGTGCCCAGCGATGAACTTCACCCCCTGCTATCAGGCAGGCCGTGGTGCGCGTGCCCTGGTGGTGCGCGCGACGGCCTGGAGCAACGTCAACGGTCCCAGGACGCGCTGAGACGGACAGCCCGAGCGGCTCCGTTCCGGCCCGTGGGGCCAGAACAGGAGAACCGTGGCCAAGGTCCGCGTCCATGAGCTCGCCAAGGAGCTCGGCATCACCTCGAAGGAGGCCTTGAGCACGCTCAAGGACCTCGGCGAGTTCGTCAGCTCGGCTTCGTCCACCATCGAGCCCCCGGTGGTCAAGAAGCTGCGCAACGCCTACCCGGGTGCCGGCAAGTCCGCCGCCAAGCCCGGTTCCACGCCCGCCGCCCCGGGCCGTTCCGCCGCGCCGAAGCCGGCGGCCGCCCCGTCGCCGCGCGCCGCGGCCCCCACGTCGAATGCCGGCGCCCCGGCGCCCGGTCCCGCCGCGGGCCGCACCGCCGCGCCCAAGCCGGGCGTCGCCCCGACCCCCGGCCCCGCCGCACCGACGCCGGCCGCCCAGGTCCCGGCCGCCCCGGCCGAGGCGAAGGCCCCGCAGCCGTCGGCCACGCCGAAGCCGGGCGCCGCTGCGCCCAAGCCGGGTGCCTCCGCGCCCAAGCCGGGCGCCCCGCGTCCCGGCAACAACGCCCCGCGTCCCGGCAACAACCCGTTCAGCCCCAAGGGCGGTTCCGCCGGGTCTCGTCCGGGCGCCCGCCCGGGCGGCCGTGGCGGTGCTCCGCGCCCGGGCAACAACCCGTTCGCCCCCTCGCAGGGCATGCGCTCCGGTCGTGAGGACCGCGCGCCTCGTCCGGGCGGCCCCCGTCCGCCGGCCGGTGCCGGCGGTCCCCGTCCGGGCGGTCCGCGCCCGGCCGCGGGCGCCGGCGGTCCCCGCCCCGGTGGGCCGCGTCCGAACCCGGGCATGATGCCCAAGCAGATCACCCCGGCCCCGCAGCCGGCCCGCGGCCGTGGCCGTCCGGGCGGCGGCCCCGGTGGCGGTCCGGGTCGTCCCGGCGGCCCGGGCGGCCGTGGCGGTCGCGGCAACGCCCAGGGCGCCTTCGGGCGCGGCGGCGGCCCGCGCAAGGGACGCAAGTCGAAGCGCGCGAAGCGCCAGGAGTTCGAGCAGCAGCACACGCGTGAGATCGGCGGCGTCAAGGTCCCCAAGGGTGACGGCACCACCGTTCTGCGCCTGCGCCGCGGCGCGTCCCTGGCCGACTTCGCCGAGAAGATCCGCGCCGACGTCGCCGACCTGGTGAAGGTGCTCTTCACCCTCGGCGAGATGGCCTCGGCCAACCAGTCCCTCGACGAGGAGACCTTCCAGCTGCTCGGCGACGAGCTGGGCTACAAGGTCCAGATCGTGTCCCCGGAGGACGAGGACAAGGAGCTGCTGGAGGCCTTCGACATCGACCTCGAGGCCGAGGCGGCCAACGAGGACGAGGCCGACCTCGAGCCGCGCCCCGCGGTCGTCACCGTCATGGGCCACGTGGACCACGGCAAGACGCGTCTGCTGGACGCCATCCGCTCCTCGAACGTCATCGAGGGCGAGGCCGGCGGCATCACGCAGCACATCGGCGCCTACCAGGTGCCCGTGGAGCACGAGGGCGAGCAGCGTCGCCTCACCTTCATCGACACCCCGGGTCACGAGGCGTTCACCGCCATGCGTGCCCGCGGTGCGAAGGTCACCGACATCGCCGTGCTGGTGGTGGCGGCCGACGACGGCGTCATGCCGCAGACCGTCGAGGCGCTCAACCACGCCCAGTCGGCCGGCGTGCCGATCGTGGTGGCGGTCAACAAGATCGACAAGGACACCGCCGCCCCGGACAAGATCCGCGGTCAGCTCACCGAGTACGGCCTCGTGCCCGAGGAGTACGGCGGCGACACGATGTTCGTGGACGTCTCCGCGCGCAGCAACATCAACATCGACCAGCTGCTCGAGGCGATCCTGCTCACCGCGGACGCCGCCCTCGAGCTCACGGCGAACCCGCACAAGGCCGCCCGCGGCGTGGCCATCGAGGCCAACCTCGACAAGGGCCGCGGCGCCGTCGTCACCGTGCTGGTGCAGACCGGCACGCTGCGCGTGGGCGACACCATGGTGGTGGGCTCCGCCCACGGCCGTGTGCGCGCCATGTTCGACGAGAACGGCAACGCCGTGGAGGCGGCCGATCCGTCGCGTCCCGTCCAGGTGCTCGGCCTGTCCGCGGTGCCGCGTGCCGGCGACTCGTTCCTCGTCACCGACGACGAGCGCACCGCCCGCCAGATCGCGGAGAAGCGCGAGGCCGCGGACCGCAACGCCCAGCTGGCCAAGCGCCGCAAGCGCATCACCCTGGAGGACTTCGACCAGGCCGTGGCCGAGGGCAAGCTGGACACGCTCAACCTCATCATCAAGGGCGACGCGTCCGGTGCCGTCGAGGCGCTCGAGGACTCGCTGCTCAAGATCGAGGTCGGCGAGGACGAGGTGCAGCTGCGCGTCATCCACCGCGGCGTCGGCGCCATCACGCAGAACGACGTGAACCTGGCGACCGTGGACAACGCCATCATCATCGGCTTCAACGTGCGCCCCGCCGAGCGGGTCGCCGACCTGGCCGACCGCGAGGGTGTGGACATGCGCTTCTACAGCGTGATCTACGACGCGATCGACGACATCGAGAACGCGCTCAAGGGCATGCTGAAGCCGGAGTACGAGGAGGTCGAGCTCGGCTCGGCCGAGGTCCGCGAGGTGTTCCGCTCCTCCAAGTGGGGCAACATCGCCGGTTCGCTCGTGCGCTCGGGCCTCATCCGCCGCAACGCCCAGGCCCGCCTGGTGCGCGACGGCGTGGTGGTCTCCGAGCACCTCAAGATCGAGTCGCTGCGCCGCTTCAAGGACGACGCCACGGAGGTCCGCGAGGGCTACGAGTGCGGCATCGGCCTGGGCAGCTTCAACGACATCAAGGAGGGCGACGTGATCGAGACCTTCGAGATGCAGGAGAAGCCGCGCGTCTGACGGCCGGGGCGGGGGCCCGCACGGGCCCCCGCCCTCCGCGTCCCACCCTCTGAACCATCACCACCGGAAGGAACCGCACCATGGCCGATCCGGCACGCGCCGGCCGCCTGGCCCAGCGCATCAAGGTCCTCGTGGCCGAGGCGCTGCGCCGCGGCGTCAAGGACGACCGCGTGGAGCCCGTCACCGTGACGGAGGTCCGCGTGACCAACGACCTGCAGCACGCCACCGTCTACTACACCGTCCTGGGCGACGAGGCCACGGTGGCCGCCGCCCACGAGGGCATCCAGGACAACCGCGGCATCCTGCGCCGCGAGGTGGGCCGCGGGCTCACCATCCGCCTGGTGCCCACGCTCGAGTTCGTGGCGGACACCGTCCCCGAGGCGGCCGCACACCTGGAGGACGTCCTCCGCGCGGCCAAGGAGCGGGACGCCGAGCTGGCGAAGGCGCGCGAGGGCGCGTCGTACGCCGGTGACGCGGACCCGTACCGCAGCGCGGAGCCGGACGCCGACGCCGACGACGCCCCGCGCGCCTGAGGCCCGCGGCACGGTGAGCGCACGCAGCACCGGGGGACAGGCCCCCGACGCGCCGGGAACGGAGGCGTCGGGGGTCGTCCTCGTGGACAAGCCGCAGGGGTGGACCTCGCACGACGTCGTCGGGCGGGTCCGCCGGCTGGCGGGCACCCGCAAGGTGGGCCACGCCGGCACCCTGGACCCCATGGCCACGGGCCTGCTCGTGGTCGGCGTCAACAAGGCCACGCGCCTGCTGACCGCCATCACGGGCACGGACAAGACGTACACGGCCACGATCCGGCTCGGGCAGTCGACCGTCACGGACGACGCGGAGGGCGAGGTCGTGCAGACCCGGCTGGCCAACGCCGTCACGCCCGAGCGCGTGGCCGAACAGGTCGCCGCCCTCACGGGCGAGATCCTGCAGGCGCCCTCGGCCGTCTCCGCCGTCAAGGTGGCGGGCCGGCGCGCCTACGATCGCGTCCGCGCGGGAGAGGACGTCACCCTCGACGCCCGCCCCGTCACCGTGCACGAGTTCACGGTGCACGAGCTGCGCCGGCTCGACGGCGGCCGGCTGGTCGACCTCGACGTCACCGTGCGCTGCTCCTCCGGGACCTACATCCGGGCGCTCGCCCGCGACCTGGGCGAGGCCCTCGAGACCGGCGGTCACCTGACGGCGCTGCGCCGCACCGCCGTCGGCCCGTTCGACGTGGCCGACGCGCTCTCGCTCGAGGCCCTCGCGGAGCGGTTCGCGATGACCGAGCTCTCCGAGGCCGCCGCCGGGCTCTTCCCGGTGCGCGAGCTGACGGAGCACGAGGCCCACGAGCTCGCCTTCGGGCGGGTCGTGGCGCCCACCGGCACGGGTGAGACGCTCGTCGCCGGGCGCGCGCCGGACGGCCGCGTCATCGCCCTCGTCTCCGACGTGCGCCGCCGCGGCGCCGACGTCGCCAAGCCCCAGCTCGTGTTCGCCCCGGCCGAGGGGCCGGGACAGGGAAGGACCGCATGATCCTCGACGCCTGGTTCTGGACGGGACTGGTGATCGGTGCCGTCTCGTTCGTCGTCTGCGTGGTGATGACGGCGATCCGCCGCCACCCCGCGGACGCCTCGATCCTCTCGGTGGCCGCCGTCGAGCTGTTCACGCTCGTCTATGCGGCGGCCGCCGCCGTCCGCCAGCTCGGCGGGGACACCCTGAACGGCCCCGGCTGGGAGTTCTGGGGCTACATCCTCACCGCCCTGATCGTGCCGGTGATCGCCGTGGGCTGGGCCGTCACGGACAAGACCCGGTGGTCCAACCTCGTGCTGGCCGTGGTCGGGCCCACGATCGCCGTGATGCTGCATCGCATGCAGGTCATCTGGTTCGGGCAGTGGTGAGGAGGATGGACATGGCACCCAGCGACGGCGCCCCCGCGCGCAACCAGGGTCTCGGCCGGATCATCGTCATGGTCTACGCGGTGTTCGCCCTCTCCGCGAGCGCGCGCAGCCTCTTCCAGATCCTCACGCAGTTCGACGCCGCCCCCGTGGCGTACACGCTCTCCGCGGTCGCGGCGGTCGTGTACATCGTGGCGACGTTCGCGCTCGCCCGCTCCGGCGCGCGCGCCTGGGCCGTGGCGCTGGGCGCCGTGCTCGTGGAGCTGGCCGGCGTGGTGGGCGTGGGCCTGTGGACCGTCCTGGATCCGGGGATGTTCGCCCACGACACCGTGTGGTCCCGGTTCGGCGCGGGCTACGGCTATGTGCCGCTCGTGCTGCCGGTGGTCGGCCTGATCTGGCTGCTGACGCACCGCCCCGCCCGCCCGGCCGAGGCGGGGGCGCTCTGATGCGGGTCTGGAACAGCCTGGACGAGGTCCCCACGGACCTGCCGCGCACCGTGGTCACCCTGGGCAACTTCGACGGCGTGCACCGCGGCCACCGGGAGGTGCTGCGCCGGGTCGTCGAGCTGGCGCGGGCCCGCGACGCCCTGGCCGTGGCCGTGACCTTCACCCCGCACCCGCGCGCCGTGCACCAGCCCGAGGTGCCCCACGTGGACATCATCAGCCCCGAGCAGCGGGTCGTCCTCCTGGAGGAGGCGGGTCTGGACGCGGTGCTCCTGCAGCGGTACACCCTCGAGTTCGCGGACCAGTCCCCGGAGGAGTTCGTCCGCGGCATGCTCGTGCACGGGCTGCATGCCGCCGTCGTGGTCGTGGGGCACGACGTGCGCTTCGGCCGGGGCAACACCGGCGACGTCGCGGAGATGGTGCGCCTGGGGGCCCGCTACGGCTTCGAGGTCGAGGCCGTCGAGGAGTTCCCCGCCGAGCACGGGGCCGAGCCGGAGCGCCGTTGCTCCTCGACCTGGGTGCGCGAGGCCCTGGCCGCGGGCGACGTCGCTCAGGCCGCGGCGGTCCTCGGTCGGCACCACGTGCTCGCCGGCGAGGTGGTGCACGGGTTCGCGCGCGGCCGCGAGCTCGGCTTCCCCACGGCGAACCTCGAGACGGATGTGCAGGGCATGATCCCGGCCGACGGCGTCTACGCCGGTTGGGTGCACGACGCGCACGGCGGGGTGTGGCCGGCCGCGATCTCCATCGGCTCGAACCCCACGTTCGAGGACGTCTCCCGCGTGGTGGAGGCGCACGTGATCGACCGCCACGACGAGCGGGTGGAGGACTTCGACCTGTACGGCCAGCACATCGAGGTGGAGTTCGTGGCCCGGCTGCGCGGGATGGTCGCCTACGAGGGCGTCGAGAAGCTCGTGGCGCAGATCACGCAGGACGTGGACGAGGCCCGGGCGATCCTGGCCACGACCCCCTCCGACCGGTGAGCGCCCCGGAGCCGGGCGCTCCCCCCGCTGTGCCGAACCTGCCGGGGCGCCCGGCCCGGGCCCGTCGGGCCGGGCCCAACCCCTTCGAGACCGGCGGGGAGCACTACGACGCCGTCCGCCCCTCCTACCCGGCCGCCGTGGTGGACCGCGTCCTGGCGGGCACCGCCGACGGCGCGGACGTGGTGGAGCTCGGGGCCGGCACGGGACTGTTCACCCGGCTGCTCGCGGCCCGCCCGGCGGACCGGGTGCGGACGGTGACGGCCCTCGAGCCGTCGGCGTCGATGCGCGCCGTCCTGGAACGCGAGGTCGCGGCTGGCACGGGCGGGCGGGTGCGCGCCGTGCCGGGCACGGGCGAGTCCACGGGCCTGCCGGCGGCGAGCGCCGACGTCGTGGTGGCGGCCCAGGCCTGGCACTGGATGGACCCGGCCGCGGCGAGCGCGGAGGCCGCGCGGGTGCTGCGCCCGGGCGGGCGTCTGGTCGCGGTGTGGAACCAGCTCGACACGGCGGTGCCGTGGGTGCACCGTCTCACCCGGATCATGCACGCCGGGGACGTGCACGCCGCCCGGCCCGAGCAGCGCCGGTTCGCGGCTCCGTTCGGAACGGAGGAGCACGCGCGCTGGGCGTGGACGCAGCCGATGACCGCGGCGGGGCTGCAGGGGCTCATGGCCTCGCGCTCGTACTGGCTGCGCGCGGACGAGCGGATCCGATCCCGGCTGACGGCCAACCTCGACTGGTACCTGCACGAGCACCTGGGCCATGCGGCGGACGCGGTCCTGCAGGTGCCCTACGTGACGGTGGCCTGGTGGGCGGCGCCGGTCAGGGGCGGGCGCCCACGGTGACCGGGACCGTCCGGGCGATCCCGGCCCGCCGCGCCTGCCAGAGCAGCAGCGCCGTGGCCACCGCGACCACCGCCACCGAGAGCAGCGTGGCCGCCGGGGAGCCGGCGGTCTCCGCGCCCACGTAGCTGTCCTCGACGGTGCCCACGAGCGTGCCGACGGCGATGATCACCACGTTGTTGACCACGTGGAGGGCGACGGCGGACTCGAGCCCGCCCGTGCGCCACGTGAGCAGGACGGCGGCGACGGCGAACGCGGCGAGGTCCAGCAGGATCCACGGGTCGAGCGAGCCGTGGGCGAGCGAGAAGGTCGCCGCCGAGAGCACCGCGGTGACCGCGGCGGCCACGACCGGCCGGCGGATCCACGTGCCGACGGCCAGCAGCAGCCACCCGCGGAACAGGTACTCCTCGCCCGCGGCCTGGAACGGGGTGAGCACGAACGCCATGACGAGCAGCCAGACCCAGTCCTGCGCGCGCGGGGCCGTGGGGGCGCCGTCGAGGGCCCACGCGCCCAGCACGTAGGCGAGGAACAGCGGCGTCAGCACGACGACGCAGCGCGCCAGCCAGCGCCAGCGCACGCGGCCCTCGACCGAGTGGACGAAGCGGGCGGCGACGGGGTGGCCCAGCGCCACGGCCAGCAGCGCGACCCCGATCAGCGCGGCGAGCAGGAGGTTGTTCAGCAGCACCATGGGCGCGGAGTACAGGTCGAGGTCGGTCACGTCCGTCGGGTCGGCCGCGCCGAGCAGCGCGGGCCCGGACGTGGCGATCAGGGCGAGAGCGCCCAGCACGCCCCCCAGCACGAGGAGGCCCACCAGGCCGGCCAGCACGAGGCCGAAGGACGCGAGCGGGTTCCACCATCGGGCCCGCGGCGTGCGCAGCAGCGCGGGGTAGCCGTGGCCGATCAGCGGCAGATCCAGGGGCGGCGCGGGCGGCCGGAGGGGGAACGACGACGGGGCCGGGGAGTGGGGGACCGGTGGGGTGCTCACCGGGCCAGGGTAGGCGATGCGGTAGACTCGACCCTCGGCCTCCCTGCAGTCCGCGGTGGGGTGGGCCCCGCGTCGTCCGCCCCGGCGGGGCGCGGCCCGTGTTCGCGGTACCGAAGTGAAGGAGGCCCACCATGGCCCTGGATCCCGCTGTCAAGCAGCAGATCATCAAGGAGTACGCCACCCACGAGGGCGACACCGGTTCCCCCGAGGTGCAGATCGCGGTCCTGTCCCGCCGCATCAAGGACCTGACCGAGCACCTCAAGGAGCACAAGCACGACCACCACACCCGTCGCGGCCTGATGGCCCTGGTGGGTCGCCGTCGTCGCATGCTCGGCTACCTGCAGAAGGTCGACATCGAGCGCTACCGTGCGCTGATCGAGCGCCTCGGCCTGCGCAAGTGACCTGAGGAGGCGGCGCCGGAGCCCGCGGGGACCCGCGAGCGCCGGCGCCGCCTTTCGTCTGCCCCCGGACGCACGTAGTGTGTCCCGGGGGGAGACCGCCGCAGCCTGCGGCACTCCGGCGCGCCATGGCGCGCATCCCCGCATCATCGACACACCCGACGGTTCCGCGCCCATCGCCCGCGGTCCTCGACAGTGGCTCCCGGACCCCGCCGCACGGCGGGACGCCGAGGGCCTCGATCGAAGACCAGGGGGACAGGGACGCCTGCGGCGCCGTCCACCTGAAAGGAGGCCCTCATGGAGGGTCCTGAGATCACCTTCGCCGAGGCCGTCATCGACAACGGCTCGTACGGCAAGCGCACCGTCCGCTTCGAGACCGGGCGCCTCGCCCAGCAGGCCGCCGGCGCCGCCATGGTCTACATCGACGAGGAGACGTCGATGCTGTCCGCCACCACCGTCGGCAAGTCGCCCCGCGAGGGCTTCGACTTCTTCCCGCTGACCGTGGACGTCGAGGAGCGCATGTACGCCGCGGGCCGCATCCCCGGCTCGTTCTTCCGCCGCGAGGGCCGCCCGTCCACGGACGCGATCCTCACCTGCCGCCTGATCGACCGCCCGCTGCGCCCGGCGTTCGTCAAGGGCATCCGCAACGAGGTCCAGGTCGTCGTGACCGTCACCTCGATCGCCCCGGACGAGATCTACGACACGGTGGCCATCAACGCCGCCTCCCTGTCCACGCAGCTGTCCGGCCTGCCGTTCTCCGGTCCCATCGGCGGCGTGCGCATGGCCCTCATGGACGACGGCTCCGGCACGCGCCAGTGGGTCGCGTTCCCGAAGCACTCCCAGCTCGAGGGCGCCGTGTTCAACATGGCCGTGGCCGGCCGTGTGGTGGGCGACGACGTCGCCATCATGATGGTCGAGGCCGAGGCGACCCCGGACTCCTGGACCCTGGTCAAGGAGCGCGGCGCGCAGGCGCCCACCGAGGAGATCGTGGCCGAGGGCCTCGAGGCCGCCAAGCCCTTCATCCGCGCCCTGTGCGAGGCCCAGGCCGACCTGGTCAAGCGCGCCGGCAAGGACCCGGTGGACGTCCCCGTGTTCCAGGACTACCAGGACGACGCCTACGCCGCCGTCGAGAAGCTCGCCACGGACCGCCTGACCGAGATCTTCTCCATCGGCGACAAGCAGGAGCGCGAGTCGGCCTCGGACGCCTACCTGCTCGAGGTGCTCGAGGAGCTCGCCGGCGAGGGCAAGGACTTCGCCGAGCGCAAGGGCGAGATCGCCAAGGCCTACGGCTCCCTCACCAAGCAGATCGTGCGCCGCCGCATCCTCACCGACCAGGTGCGCATCGACGGCCGCGGCCTGACGGACATCCGCAAGCTGACCGCGGAGGTGGAGGTCCTGCCCCGCGTGCACGGCTCCGCCATCTTCGAGCGCGGCGAGACCCAGATCATGGGCGTCACCACGCTGAACATGCTCAAGATGGAGCAGCAGATCGACTCGTTGGCGCCGGAGACGGCCAAGCGGTACATGCACCACTACAACTTCCCGCCGTACTCCACCGGCGAGACCGGCCGCGTGGGCTCCCCGAAGCGCCGCGAGATCGGCCACGGCGCCCTCGCCGAGCGCGCCCTCGTGCCCGTGCTGCCGGCCCGCGAGGAGTTCCCCTACGCGATCCGCCAGGTCTCCGAGGCCCTCGGCTCCAACGGCTCGACGTCGATGGGCTCCGTCTGCGCCTCCACCCTGTCCCTGCTGAACGCGGGCGTGCCGCTGCGTGCGCCCGTGGCCGGCATCGCCATGGGCCTGGTCTCCGCCGAGGTGGACGGCCAGACCCAGTACGCGGCCCTGACCGACATCCTCGGCGCCGAGGACGCGTTCGGCGACATGGACTTCAAGGTGGCCGGCACCGCGGAGTTCGTCACCGCGATCCAGCTGGACACCAAGCTGGACGGCATCCCGGCCTCCGTGCTGGCCGCCGCCCTGACGCAGGCCCGCGAGGCGCGCCTGCACATCCTGTCCGTGCTGAACGCCGCCATCGACGCCCCGGACGAGATGGCCCCCACCGCCCCGCGGATCATCTCCGTGCGCATCCCGGTGGACAAGATCGGCGCGGTCATCGGCCCCAAGGGCGCCATGATCAACCAGATCCAGGACGACACGGGCGCGGACATCACCATCGAGGACGACGGCACCGTGCTGATCGGCGCCACCGACGGCGCCTCGGCCGAGGCCGCGCGCTCCGCGGTGAACGCGATCGCCAACCCGCAGGTCCCCGAGGTCGGTGAGCGCTACCTCGGCACCGTGGTGAAGCTGACCACGTTCGGCGGGTTCGTCTCGCTCACCCCGGGCAAGGACGGCCTGCTGCACATCTCCGAGCTGCGCAAGCTCAACGAGGGCAAGCGCGTGGACGACGTCGAGGACGTGCTCGGCGTGGGCCAGAAGGTCCAGGTCGAGATCACCAAGATCGACGACCGCGGCAAGCTGTCCCTCTCCCCGGTGGTGGTGGAGTCCGACGCCCTGGCCGAGACCGCGGACGCGATCGAGTCCTCGCAGATCGAGGCCTGATCCGCCCCGCCCGGCCCGGTGACCACGACGGCGCCGCACCCTCCCCGCGAGTGGTGCGGCGCCGTCGTCGCGCATGGGCGAGAATGGCCGTCATGAGTGTTCACCGTGAGATCCCCCTGGACTTCGACGGCGTGCTGGCGGACGAGGGCAACGGTTCCGTGGTGCGCCGCTCCGTGCTGCCCGGCGGCGTCCGCGTGCTCACCGAGGCCATGCCGGACCAGCGCTCGGTGACCATCGGCTACTGGGTGGCCGTCGGGTCCCGTGACGAGTCGCCCGAGGGCTACGGCGCCACGCACTTCCTCGAGCACCTGCTCTTCAAGGGCACTCCCACGCGCACCGCGATGGACATCGCGGCCGCCTTCGACCGCGTGGGCGGGGAGTCCAACGCCGGCACGGCCAAGGAGTCCACCGTCTACCACGCCCGCGTGCTGGACGAGGACCTGCCGATGGCCGTGGAGGTCCTCACGGACATGCTCACCTCCTCCCTGATCGACCCGGACGAGCTCGAGACCGAGCGCGGCGTGATCCTCGAGGAGCTCGCCATGGACGCGGACGACCCCGTGGACGTGGCCCACGAGAAGCTCGCCGAGGTCATGCTGGACGGCCACCCCCTCGGCCGGCCGATCGGCGGCACGCCCGAGACGATCCGGGCCGTCACCCGCGACCATGTGGTGGGGCACTACACGCACTGGTACCGCCCGGACGAGCTCGTCGTCACCGCCGCCGGCCACCTCGACCACGACGAGGTCTGCCGCCTCGTCCTCGCCGCCCTGCGCGCCTCGGGCTGGGAGCTCACCCAGGGGGCCCTGCCCGCCCCGCGTCGTGCCGTGGACACCGCCGGGGCCGCGGCCTCGCGGGTGCGGACCGGCACGCACACCGTCACCAAGGCGGTCGAGCAGGCCAACGTCCTCGTCGGCGGCCGCTCGCTGTCCACCACGGACCCGGACCGCTTCGCCCTGGGCGTCATGCAGTCCGTCCTGGGCGGGGGCATGTCCTCGCGGCTGTTCCAGGAGATCCGCGAGCGCCGCGGCCTGGCCTACAACACCTACTCGTTCTCCGCCGGGTACTCCGACGCCGGCTACTGGGGCCTGTACGCGGGCTGCCAGCCGGACCGGGTGGACGAGGTGGCCGCGCTGATGGAGGCCGAGCTGGACCGGATGGCCGAGGCCGACGTCACCGGGGAGGAGCTCGCGCGCGCCCACGGGCAGATCTGCGGCGGCACCGTGCTGGGCATGGAGTCCACGGGCGCCCGCATGTCCCGGCTGGGACGGGCCGAGCTGGTCACGGGGGAGTACGTGGACCTGGCGGCCTCCCTCGCCCGGGTCCGCGAGGTCGACGCCGGCCAGGTCCGGGCCGTGGCCGCGCGCCTGGCCGCGGGGGACCGGGCGCGCGTCGTCGTCGCCCCGGCCTGACCTCGGCCACGGCCGCCGGGGCGGGCCGCGTAGGCTGGAGGCCATGACCGAGACCCGCACCCCCTCCGCCGTGTCCGCTCCCGACGACGTCCCGCGCGTCGCGATCCTGGGCGCCCGTGGCCGAATGGGCCGCCACGCGGTGCCCGCGGTGCGAGCGGCCGAGGGGCTGGAGCTCGTGGCCGAGCTCGGCTCGCAGGACCGCCTGGACGCGGTGCTCGACGCCGGCGCCACGCACGTCCTGGACCTCACGGTGCCGGACGCCTCGCCCGAGAACGTGGCCTTCGCCGTGGAGCACGGGCTGCACACGGTCGTGGGCACGTCGGGCTGGGTGCCCGAGCGCCGCGCGCGCCTCGAGGCGCAGTTGGCGGAGCACCCGGGGGTGGGCGTGCTGATCGCCCCGAACTTCTCGGTCGGCTCGGTGCTGGCCTCGGCGTTCGCCGCGCAGGCGGCGCGGTACTTCGAGTCCGTCGAGCTCGTCGAGCTGCACCACCCGGACAAGGTGGACGCCCCGTCGGGCACGGCCGTGCGGACCGCCGAGCTCATCGGCGCGGCCCGGGAGGCGGCCGGCGTGCCCGTCTCCCCGGACGCCACCGAGCACGACCCGGACGGCGCGCGCGGTGCCGTCGTCCACGGCGTGCATGTGCACGCGGTGCGCCTGCGTGGCCTGGAGGCGCACCAGGAGGTGCTGCTGGGCGGGCCGGGCGAGCAGCTCGTGGTCCGGCACGACGCGTTCGACCGCGGCGCCTACATGCCCGGCGTCGTCCTCGGCCTGCGGACCGTGGCCTCCCGCCCGGGTCTGACCTACGGACTGGACGGATACCTGGACCTTGGCTGAGCCCTCCCGCACTCCCGACGACGGCGCCGTGGGCCCGACCGAGCCCGCCGCCCGTGCCCGCCGCTCGACCGTGATGAGCAAGGTGTGGGTCGGCTTCGTCTGCCTGCTCGTGCTGCTGTTCGCCGGGTTCGCCCTCAACGCGTCCGTCGCGCTGGTGCGCGCCCCGCAGCCGCTGGCCAAGGCGATCGGCGTGGGCGTCATCCTCGTGGTGCTGGTGACCGTGGCCGTCCTGGCCCGCGAGGTGTGGTTCGGCCGCCAGACCGAACGCCTGGCCGACCAGCTCGAGGCCGAGGGCGGACTGCCGGAGGACGACCTGCCGCGCTCGCCGGGCGGCCGGATCGACCGGGAGGCCGCCGACGCCCAGTTCGAGCTGTACCGCGTGGAGGCCGAGGCCGCACCACGCGACTGGCGCGCCCGCTACCGCCTCGCCCTGGCCTACGACGCCTCGGGCGACCGCCGCCGCGCCCGCGAGGCGGCCCGGGAGGCCGTCCGCCTGCACCGCGCCGGCTGACGCTACCCACGCGTCGCTCAGCGCCCCCCGACGGCCCGTTCCCGTTCCTCACCCGCCCGGGAGAGCCGGGCCATCACGGCCTCGAGCGGACCCCGTCGGCCGCTGAGCTCGGCGGCCAGCCCGGCCGCGAGGCTCAGCACGACGAGGGCGGCGAGCAGCGCCCCGTCGGCCGGGTCGAGTCCGGTCGCGTCCACGAGCGCGAGCACCACGAGGTGCCCCACGTAGAGCGTGAGCGGGATGCGCCCCGCACCCACGAGCGGGCGCAGCGCGGCGTGCCCGACCAGCGGCCGGGCCAGCAGGCAGGCGCCCAGCACGGCGCAGGCCCAGCCCGCCGCAAGCACGGCGGCCACCACGGACCCGGAGTGCGGGGTCGGCAGGGCGAGCCACAGCGGATCCGGGATCAGGAGGGCGAGCCGCGGCTCGCCCGTGCGCAGCGTGAGCGCCGTCTCGACCGGGTCCGTGCCGATCGCCGCGGCGACCCGCCCGACCGTGCCCGGGGCCCGCAGCACCGCCGCACCGACGACGCCGGCCGCCGCCCACGCCGTGGCCCCGCCGCCGAGGATCCCGGCGGCCACGTGGGGCCGGTCCAGCGGCAGCCGCCCCAGGGCCAGCCCCAGCACGAGGAACGCGCCCCAGGACAGGACGGGGTAGTAGCCCGTGACCGTCAGATCGGCCAGCAGCAGCCCGGGACGCAGCAGGTCCGCGGGGCCGGGGGAGAGCCAGAGCCGCCCGCCCACGAAGAACTCCTGACGGCCCAGGGCGGCCTGTGCGGCCGCGACCACCGCGAACACCAGCACAGGCCCGAGCACGAGCCACGTCCCCGCGATCACCCCCAGGGTGCGGGCGCGCAGGCCCAGCAGGGGCAGCGCGAGCAGGAAGAGCAGGGCGTAGTGGCACAGGATCACGGCCACGGGGACCCCGAGCGTCCCGCACGCGAGCCCGAGCACGAACAGCAGACCCGCGCGGCGGGCGATCCGGCGGCGCAGCGCCGCGCGCCGGATCCCCGTGGCCGGCGTCGCGCCCCCCGTGGACAGGGCCAGCCCGACCCCGGCCAACAGGACGAACAGCACCGAGGCGCGGCCGGCGAACCACAGGAACGCCGGGTGGGGTGCTCCGTCCGCCGTCACCGGGTCGACGACGTGGACGGTGATCATGCCGAGCAGGGCGATCCCGCGGGCCGCGTCGACGCCGGGCAGTCGGCGACGCGCGGGCCGGTCCGGGCGGACGGCGGCGGGGGGCGGGGCGGGACGCAGGGCGGGCTCCTCTCGGGTCGCCGCGCGTCGCGGAGGGGCCACGGACGGCGCGGGCCCCCAGTCTCGCAGGTAGGGTGGGGCCCATGAGTGCCGTCCGTTCCGCCGTCATCCCCTCCGAGCTGCTCTTCGGCACGGTCGTGCCCGCCATGGTCACCCCCATGACGGACGAGGGCGCCGTGGACCTCGAGGCGGCCGCCGCGCTGGCCGAGCACCTGGTGGACCGCGGGGCCGACGGCCTCGTGGTCACCGGCACCACCGGCGAGACCTCCACGCTCACGGACGACGAGAACGTGGCGATGTTCCGCACCGTCGTCGAGGCCGTGGGGGACCGCGCCAGGGTCGTGGCCGGCACCGGCACCAACGACACGGCGCACACCCTCGAGCTGTCGCGCCGCGCGGCCGAGACGGGCGTGGACGGGCTGCTGCTCGTCACCCCGTACTACAACAAGCCCAACCAGGCCGGCATCCGCGCGCACTTCGAGACCGTGGCCGACGGGGTGGACCTGCCGATCATGCTCTACGACATCCCGGGCCGCTCCGTGATGCCGATCGAGCCCGAGACGGTCATCGCGCTCGCGCAGCATCCCAACATCCGTGCGCTCAAGGACGCGAAGGGGGACCTGCAGTCCACCACCACCGTCCTGGCGCACACGGACCTCGACCTCTACTCCGGCGACGACGGCGCGACCCTGCCGCTCATGGCGCTCGGCGCCGTGGGGGTCGTCTCGGTGGCCGCGCACGCGGCCCCCGAGCTGTACCGCCAGCTCGTGGACGCCGTCCACGCCGGCGACCTGGCCGGTGCCCGTGATCACCACTTCGCGCTGGACCCCGTCCAGCGCGGCATCATGACCCATGTCCAGGGCGCGGTGGCCGCGAAGGCCGTCCTCGCCGCCCAGGGCGTCATCCCGTCCGCAGCCGTGCGGCTGCCCCTCGTCCAGGCCACGCCGGACGAGCTCTCCGTCATCCGAGCCGACCTCGCGGAGGCCGGCATCACCTTCTAGAAGGGACCCGTTCCATGACCGCAGGCACCCGCCTGTCCACCCCGCCCAAGCTCAAGCGGGGCACCTGCCGCATCGTCCAGCTGGGCGGCCTCGAGGAGGTCGGCCGCAACATGGTCACCTTCGAGATCGACGGCAAGATCCTCATCGTCGACTGCGGCGTCCTCTTCCCCGAGGAGCACCAGCCCGGCGTCGACCTGATCCTGCCGGACTTCGACTACATCCGGGACCGCGTGGACGACGTCGTCGGCATCGTCCTGACCCACGGCCACGAGGACCACATCGGCGCCGTGCCGTACCTGTTGCGCCTGCGCGACGACATCCCCGTGATCGGCTCCAAGCTGACGCTCGCCCTGATCGAGGCCAAGCTCGAGGAGCACCGGATCAAGCCGCGCACCCGCGTGGTCAAGGAAGACGACATCGTCGAGTTCGGCCCGTTCGAGTGCGAGTTCGTGGCCGTGAACCACTCGATCCCGGACGCGCTCGCCGTCGCCATCCACACGGACGCCGGCACCATCCTGCACACCGGCGACTTCAAGATGGACCAGCTGCCGCTCGACGGCCGCATCACGGACCTGCGCGCCTTCGCCCGTCTCGGCGAGGAGGGCGTGGACCTGTTCATGACCGACTCCACGAACGCCGAGGTGCCGGGGTTCACCACCACGGAGGCGGAGATCGGCCCCACCCTCGAGCGCTACTTCGCCACGGCGAAGCGCCGCATCGTGGTGGCCTCGTTCTCCTCCCACGTGCACCGCGTGCAGCAGGTCCTCGACGCCGCCCACAAGCACGGTCGCAAGGTGGCCTTCGGCGGGCGCTCCATGATCCGCAACATGACCATCGCGGCGAAGCTCGGCTACCTCAACGTGCCGAACGGGATCCTCGTGGACATCCGCAAGGTGGACAAGTACCGCGACGACGAGATCGTGCTGATGGTCACCGGCTCCCAGGGCGAGCCGATGGCGGCCCTGTCCCGGATGGCCAACGGCGACCACCAGGTGCAGCTGGAGGAGGGCGACCTCGTCGTGCTGGCCTCCTCGCTGATCCCGGGCAACGAGAACTCCGTGTTCCGCGTGATCAACGGGCTCATGAAGCTCGGCGCGACCGTGGTGCACAAGGGCATGGCCAAGGTGCACGTCTCCGGCCACGCCTCCGAGGGCGAGCTGCTGTACTGCTACAACATCGTCGAGCCCGAGTTCGTGATGCCGGTGCACGGCGAGACCCGCCACCTGATCGCCAACGGCCGGATCGCGGAGAAGACCGGCGTGCCGGCCGAGAACGTCATCCTGGCCGGCAACGGCACCGTGGTGGACATGACCGACGGTCTCGTGAAGGTCGTCGGCGAGGTGGAGTGCGGCTACGTGTACGTGGACGGCTCCTCCGTGGGCGAGATCTCCGACTCGGACCTCAAGGACCGCCGTGTCCTGGGCGAGGAGGGCTTCCTCTCGATCATCACCGTGGTCAACCGGCAGACCGGCGCGATCGTGTCCGGCCCGGACGTCCACGCCCGCGGCGTCGCCGAGGACGAGAAGGTGTTCGAGGAGATCAAGCCGAAGATCGTCCGGGCGCTCGAGGAGGCCGTGCAGTCCAGCAAGGACCACACCGCCCACCAGCTCCAGCAGGTGGTCCGCCGGACCGTCGGCACGTGGGTCAACCGCAAGCTGCGCCGCCGCCCGATGATCATCCCGGTGGTCCTGGAGGCCTGACCCCTCCGGGTCGCCATGCCTGCCGTGTCCGCGGTTCGCGGTAGTTTGGTGGGCATGGCGACCCGTACTTCCCCCACGCGTTCGTCGTCCTCCTCCGCCACGTCCCGCTCCGGCTCCGCCGGACGCCGAGGCTCCGGACGGAAGGGGTCGACCGCGACCGTCCCCGAGGCCGACCGGCCCGCCGCGCCCCTGCGCGCCCTGCACACCCTGTGGATGGGGCTGGCCACGCCGGTCGGCGCCGGCTTCCGCAAGCTCGGCCCGGACGTGCGCATCGACCGCGAGGAACGCCGTGACGGCACCGGCCTGGTCCTGCTGCTGCTCGCCGCGCTGATCGCGGCCGTGGAGTGGTGGGGCCTGCGCGGCACCGCCGTCGGCCGCGTGGTGCACGGGGTGGTGGGCGGCACCGTCGGGTGGTTCGCCCTCCTGGTGCCGATCGCCCTGCTCGTCGTGGCCGTGCGCTGCTTCCGCCACGCCACGGACCATCGCGCCAACGGGCGCATCATCATCGGCCTGCTCATGGCCACGGTCGCGGGCTCCGGCATCGCCCACCTCGTGGGCGGCGTGCCCTCGGCCGCCGACGCCTTCGAGGACATGCTCGGCGCCGGGGGCATGGTCGGCTACCTCGCGACGGCGCCGCTGGCCTCCCTGCTGACACCCGTGCCCGTCTGGGTCCTCATGATCCTGCTGGCCTTCTTCTCGGTGCTCGTGCTCACCGCGACGCCCGTCGGCTCGATCCCGCAGCGGATCGCGGGCGGCTACGACTGGCTCACGGGCCAGGACCCCGAGGGCGCCTCCGAACAGCGGGCCGCCCGCCGTGCCGAGCGGCGCCGGGCCCGTGAGGAGCGCCGCGAGGCCGAGGACCTCGCCGCCCCGCTCTCCGTGGACGCGGAGACCGGGCGCACCCACCCGGACCACGACCAGTCCTACCTGGACGGCCCGGCCGCCGGCGCCCACGCCGCCGGGGCCTCCCGCCCCGGCCTGTTCGCGCGCCTGTTCGGCGGGCGCCGGGCACGCGAGGAGCAGGCCGCCGACGCCGCCCCGGAGCACACCGCCAGCACCGCCTACGACTCCCCGGTGATCCACGAGGCCGAGGTCGGCTCCCACGCCGCCCCCGAGGCGGAGACCACCCAGGTCCTGCCCCGGCCCGCCCCCCGGCGAGCCGCTCGCGGGGAGCAGGGCGTGTTCGACTCCGAGCAGGCCGCCGCGGACGCGCGGGACGCGGGCCGGGACGCCTCGGACGACTTCGACCCGTGGGTGGACGAGGACGACGCGCCCGAGGACGCGGACGCCGAGCCGCAGCCGCCCGCCGGAGTGCGCCGGCCCACGGCCGCGGACCGTGCCCTCGAGCAGGTCCGCGAGCACGCCCGCGCCCAGCGCGAGGCCGCCGCCCCGGCCGCCGCAGCCCCGGAGGAGGACGCGGGGGAGGACACCCCGTTCGCCCTGGACGACGCCCCACGTCAGGGCTCCGGGGCCGCCGCACCGTCGTCGTCCTCCGCCGTGCCCGCCAGCACCCCCGCGCCGGTGCCGCCGGTGACCGCCGAGCCGGCCCGCGGCACCCAGTCCGAGCTGGGCGGGGACGTGTCCTACACGCTGCCGCAGTCGGCCCTGCTCCCGGCCGGGCCCCAGCCGAAGGAGCGCTCCGAGGCCAACGACCGGGTCGTCGCCGCGCTGACCACCACGTTCACCGAGTTCAAGGTGGACGCCCAGGTCACCGGGTTCTCCCGCGGGCCGACGGTGACGCGCTACGAGGTCGAGGTCGCCCCCGGCACCAAGGTGGAGAAGGTGACGGCGCTGGAGAAGAACATCGCGTACGCGGTGGCCTCCTCGGACGTGCGGATCCTCAGCCCCATCCCGGGCAAGCGCGCGATCGGCATCGAGATCCCCAACACGGACAAGGAGGTCGTGGCCCTCGGCGACGTCCTGCGCTCGCAGGCCGCCCAGCGCACCGACCACCCGATGGTGATGGGCGTCGGCAAGGACGTGGAGGGCGGCTACGTGGTGGCCAACCTCGCGAAGATGCCCCACATGCTCGTGGCGGGCGCCACCGGCGCCGGCAAGTCCTCGTTCGTGAATTCGATGATCACCTCGATCCTCATGCGCTCCACCCCGGACGAGGTGCGCATGGTGATGGTGGACCCCAAGCGCGTCGAGCTCACCGCGTACGAGGGCGTGCCCCACCTGGTCACCCCGATCATCACGAGCCCGAAGAAGGCGGCCGAGGCGCTGCAGTGGGTCGTCAAGGAGATGGACACCCGCTACGACGACCTCGCGGCGTTCGGCTACAAGCACGTGGACGACTTCAACAAGGCCGTCCGGGCCGGCCAGGTGAAGCTGCCGCCGGACTCCAAGCGCGTGCTGCGCCCGTACCCGTACCTGCTGGTCATCGTGGATGAGCTCGCGGACCTGATGATGGTCGCCCCGCGCGACGTCGAGGACGCGATCGTGCGCATCACCCAGCTGGCCCGTGCGGCCGGCATCCACCTCGTGCTCGCCACGCAGCGGCCGTCCGTGGACGTGGTCACGGGCCTGATCAAGGCCAACGTGCCCTCGCGCATGGCGTTCGCGACGTCGTCGGTCACGGACTCCCGCGTGGTCCTGGACCAGCCCGGCGCGGAGAAGCTGCTCGGCCAGGGCGACGCCCTGTTCCTGCCGATGGGCAAGTCCAAGCCCATGCGCGTGCAGGGGGCGTGGGTCAACGAGTCCGAGATCCACGCCGTCGTGGAGCACGTGAAGTCGCAGATGCAGGTCCAGTACCGCGCGGACGTGATCCCCGAGAAGACCGAGAAGGTCATCGACGAGGACATCGGCGACGACCTGGACCTGCTCCTGCAGGCCGTCGAACTCGTGGTCACCACGCAGTTCGGCTCCACGTCCATGCTGCAGCGTAAGCTGCGGGTGGGCTTCGCGAAGGCCGGCCGCCTCATGGACCTCATGGAGTCCCGCGGCGTCGTGGGCCCCTCCGAGGGCTCCAAGGCCCGCGACGTGCTGGTCAAGCCCGACGACCTCGCGGACGTGCTCGCCACCATCTCCGGAGACACCCCGCCCTCGGCCACCTCCGGCGACGGCGACGCCTCGGCGTCCGCCGGTCCGCGCGACCTGGTGCAGGAGGACCTGGACTCGCGCCCGGCCGCCGTGGACTGGAACGATGAGGACGACGACGAGGGATCGGAGGACGCGTGGCAGCTGACGGGCAGATGAGCACGGCGGGCGGGCCGCAGCACGTGTCCGCCTGGAACCTGCCGAACATCCTGACCTCGGTGCGCATCCTGATGGTGCCCTTCTTCGCCTGGGCGCTGTGGGCCGGCGGGCCGTGGGGCGGCGACTCTCTCGTCGCCCGCTGGATCGCGCTGGCGCTGTTCGCGGCGGCCATGTACACCGACAAGCTCGACGGGGACATCGCCCGCGCCCGCGGGTTGATCACCGACTTCGGCAAGATCGCGGACCCCATCGCGGACAAGCTGCTCACGGGCACGGCCCTCGTGCTGTTCTCCCTGCTGGGCGAGCTGTGGTGGTGGGTGACCATCGTGATCCTGGTGCGTGAATGGGGCATCACCCTGATGCGCTTCGTGGTGATCCGTTACGGCGTGATGCCGGCCGGCCGCGGCGGCAAGCTCAAGACCGTGCTGCAGACCGTGGGCATCGGCCTGCTGCTCCTGCCCCTGGCCCCGCTCGTGGGCGGCTGGTGGCCGTGGGCCGGCTGGGTGGTCATCGGGGCCGCCACCGTGCTGACGGTGCTGACCGGTCTGGAGTACGTCAAGGACGCGTGGATCCTGCGGCGGGACGCCTTCGCCGCCCAGCGGGGGGCCTGAGGCGATGACCACGGCGGCGGCCCGGGACGTGGTGCACGCGCTCGCGGACGCGGGCCTCACGGTGGCGACGGGGGAGTCCCTCACCGCCGGCCTGGTGGCCGCGCGCCTGGCCGACGTCCCCGGGGCGTCGGCCGTGCTGCACGGGGGCGTGGTGGCCTACCAGAACGCCGTGAAGACCGGCCTGCTGGGTGTGCCGGAGGACCTGCTCGCGCGGGTCGGGGCGGTGGACGCGGACGTGGCCCGGCGGATGGCCCTCGGCGCCCGGGCGGCCCTGGGCGCCGACGTCGGCGTGGCCACCACGGGCGTCGCCGGGCCCGAGCCGCACCAGGGCCAGCCGGTGGGCACCGTGTGGCTCGGCCTGGCCGTGCCCGACGCGGACGCGAGCGCGCTGGACGTGCTCGGCGGCGAGCGCGACGGCGCGGCCACCGCGATCCTCCTCCGGCTCGACGGCGACCGGGCCGCGATCCGGGAGGCCACCGTCGCCGCGGCGCTGCAGGCCCTGACGCGCCTGCTCGCCGGCCGCGGCCACTGAGGCTGCATGGGGGCGCCGACCGACCCGCCTCGGCGCCCCGTCCCTGGTGCCGGCCCGCCCCGCCGCGTAGGTTCGGCGCGATGGAGACCGCATCGCCTCCCACCCCGCCCGAGCGTGCGCCGCAGGACGGCGACGACGCCCCGGGCCCCCGCGTCATCGGCCTCGTGGCCGACCCGGGCACCCCGTGGGCCCTCGTGCGCCGCATCGCCGGGGACGTCGAGGACCGGCTCGACGACCGCCTGCCGCAGCCCGGCGGTTGGCGGGTCGAGACCCGCCAGGAGTCGCTGCCGGTCGGTGCGACCGGGGGCATGGTCCTGGAGGAGCCGGTCCGCTCCCTCGCGGACGGGCAGGGATGGGACACGGTGGTCGCCGTCGTCGACCTGCCCCGGTTCGACGACCGGCGCGGCGTGGTGGCGGACGTCGTGCCGCAGCTGCGGGTCGGCGTCGTGTGCGTGCCGGCGCTGGGGGTCATCACCCCGGCCCGCCGGCTGCGGGAGACGGTGCTGCGGATCGTCGAGCACATCGACACCGCCCCCCACGTGGACCCGCCGGACGGGGAGCTGGACGTGCAGTCCTCCGACGAGTCCGGCGAGGTGGAGGAGGACGGCGGCCGGTCCCCGGCGGACGAGCTCCCCGAGCCCGACACGGACGCGCTGCGGGGCATCGCCCCGCTGGTCGACGTCGACGCGGACGTGACCACGACCACCCGGATGGGCGGCGGGTCCCGGCGCACGTCCACGGTGTACGTGAAGGGCTGGGCGGGCACGCTGCGTCTGCTGGCCGGGATGGTGATGGCCAACCGGCCGCTGCTCATGCCGCGGGACATGACGTTCACGATCGCGTCGGCCAGCGCGGCCGGTGCCTACGGCGTGTTCTTCGGCTCCATCTGGGTGCTCTCCAGCGTGATGTCCCCGGTGCGGCTCGCGGCGGTCAGCGTGCTGTCCGTGGTGCTGCTGGTGGCGTGGCTGGTCACCACGAACGGCCTGTGGACGCACGGTGCGACCCACCGGCACAGCTCGCGGCTGGACAACCTCTCCACCGTGCTCACCGTCGGTCTGGCCTGCACCGTGGTCTACGTGCTGCTCTTCGTCACGCTGCTGCTGGTCGCGCTCATGATCATCCCCGTGGAGTATCTGGAGGAGGAGCTCGACCAGCCCGGCGGCGTGGGCGACTACGTGCGGCTCGTGTGGCTCGCGGCGTCGATGGGCACGATGGCCGGGGCCGTCGGCTCGAGCCTGGACGACTCCGACCGCATCCGGAACGCCACGTACTCCCTGCGGGAACGGCATCGGCGCTCGGAGCGGCACGAGGGCGACGGGGCCGCCGAGGGCCCGACGGCGGAGGAGACCATGTCTCGGGAATGAACGCGACCCCGCCCGACGTTGAATGTAACGAGTCAAGAAGAGTGCCCCGGCGGGATCAGGCCCGCGGCCCGGCGCCCTTCAGGAAAAGTCCAGGAGCAGGCGATAGACATGATGCGACATCCCGTCCATTCCCACGGAATCACGCGCTGGGTCGATGACCAGCCCCGTCCCCGCGCGGCCACCCCCGACATCAAGGAGCGCAGCATGCCCCTCCTCCGCCACGAGATCGGCGACGTCCTGCGCGACGTCCGGCAGCTCCAGGGCCGCACCCTGCGCGAGGTCTCGCACGACGCCCGTGTCTCGCTCGGCTACCTGTCGGAGGTGGAGCGCGGCCAGAAGGAGGCCTCCTCCGAGCTGCTGGCCTCGATCTGCCAGGCGCTGGACATCCCGCTGTCCTACCTGCTGCGGGAGGTCTCGGACCGGCTCGTGGAGCAGGAGGGCATGGTCGTCCCGGACACCCTGCCGGACGACCTCACGGACCCCAGCCTGGGCTCGCTGGCCGGCCGCTGACCCCGCCACACCCACGGCGCGGGCGCCCCGTCTCGGGGCGCCCGCGCCGTCTGCGTCCCCGTCCCTGACCCCGCGACCGACCACAGAGAGGACCGCCCGTGCGCGAGAGCGAGTTCCGCCGGCTGATGGACGAGGAGTTCGGCCCCGCCCGGGCCGGCCTCGTGGCCGACTCCCTGCACCTGCCCGGCCTGGACACCACCGCGACGGCGGCGCTCGCCGCCGGCGTGGACCCGCGGCGGGTCTGGCTGGCGGTCTGCGACCTGCATGAGATCCCGCAGGAACGGCGTCTCGGTCGGGACGTGCCGCCGAAGCGGTGAGGGCGCCGGGGCGCGCCGGGGAGGCCGCGGCGCCTGCCCGGCGGTGGCGGCGGCTACAGTGACCTGCAGGACTTCGGCGCGCGCCGCGCGTGAAGGACCCACGTCGCGCGTCCTCTCGACAGCGCGAGGACCCCTGTCTCGTCCCACCCCTCGAGGAGGCCCTATGCCCACTCCCGGTTCGGATGAACCGGTCGCACGCCTGCTGGCGCGCGGCTCAGAGTACAGAGTGATCGTTCCCGATGCGGGTGAGGACTACATCCAGGGCATGGTGCTGGAGGGGACGGTGTACGAGTCCGCGATGCTGGAGAAGATGGCCGAGGCGCTCTCGCCGGGTGACGTGGTCGTCGACGTGGGGGCCAACGTGGGCAACCACACCCTGTTCCTCGCCTGCACGGTGGGGGCTCAGGTGATCGCCGTGGAGCCAGATGCACGGCTCGCAGACGCCGTCCGCCGCTCCGCCGCGCTCAACGGCGTCGAGGACGCCGTGGAGGTGCACGCCTGCGCGGCAGGCGCCGGCGAGGGCGAGGCCGTCCTGCGCGAGGGGGACCCGGCCAACCTCGGGACGCGGTCGATCGACCGGTCTCCGGAGGCCGAGGGCGACCGGGTGCCGGTGCGCACCGTGGACGAGATCGTCGGCTCGCGCCTCGTCGCGATGCTCAAGGTGGACGTCGAGGGATTCGAGGCGCACGTGCTCGACGGCGCCCGCCGCACGCTCCGGCGCAGCCAGCCCCGGCTGTGGATCGAGTGCCTCGACGAGCCCGCCTACGAGGCGGCGGTCGAGCGGCTCCGCCCCCTGGGCTACCGCGTGGCCGACGTGGAGAACTCCTCGCCGACCGTCCTCTTCGTCCCTCGATCCGCGGACGAGCGGCAGGAGGCCGGGATGGACGCGGTCATGCGCCGCATGTACGCCGAGCGCTCGACCGCGCTGGCCCTACGGGAGCGGCTGCGGGCCGGTGACGGTGAGCCCGGCGAGGGCGCGGAGATGCGAGCCGACCTGGCGGAGGCGGAGGCGGACCGGGACGCGGCGCGCCGTCGAGTCGAGGAGCTGGAGGCGCTCGTCGCCCGGAACCGGGAGGACTTCCGCGTGCTCCGGGGGTTCGTGGCGGAGGCCGAGGACCGCATCTGGAACCAGCGGGACGCCCAGTCCGAGCGGGAGGCGGCGCAGGAACGCCTGCAGGAGATGGAGGACGCCCTGGAACGCCTCGCGGTGGAGAAGGAGTCGGCCCTGCAGGCGGTCCAGCAGACGCGGGCCACGTTGCGTCAGGTGCGGTCCTCGCGCACCTTCCAGGCGGGCAAGGCGCTGCGGGAGGCCCAGAGCCTGACCGGCGTGCGCCGCGCCGTGCCCCGACTCATCTCGATCATCCGCGCCGACAAGAAGGGTGGGCAGGCATGAGCCCCAGGATCCCCGCACCTGTGGTTCCCGAGGACGTCGCGTCGCGGCGCCGTGAGACGGATCCGGTGCCGGTCCGCAGACGCACCGGCCGGGCCGGGAAGCTCGTCGTGGCCTGCATCCTGGACGAGTTCTCCTTCACCTCCTTCGAGGGCGAGGCGGACCTGGTGCCGCTGACCATGGAGTACTGGCGCGCCGAGCTGACGGCGGCGCAGCCGGACCTGCTGCTCGTGGAGTCCGCGTGGCGCGGGCACCGCCAGACCTGGTGGAACACCGTCCATCGGTTCGGCCCCGAGCTGGAGGGCATCCTCCGGTGGTGCCGTGAGAGGGGTGTGCCCACCGCCTTCTGGAACAAGGAGGATCCGGTGCACTTCAACACGTTCCTCACCACGGCGGGCCACTTCGACGCGGTCTTCACCACGGACCTGGACTGCGTCCCGCGCTACAAGCGCGAGCTCGGGCACAGCAACGTGCACTTCCTGCCGTTCGCGGCCCAGCCGGTCCACTCCAATCCCGTGGAGGCCTTCGAGCGGGTGCAGGGGTGCGCCTTCGCCGGCGCCTACTACGCCCGCTACCCCGAGCGGCTGGCGGATCTGCGGGAGCTCAGCTCGGAGCTCTCCGCGGATGGCCGGCGGTTCGACATCTACGACCGCAACCTGGGCCGGGGGAACGCCGACTACGCCTTCCCGGAGGAGTACAAGCGGTTCATCGTGGGCGGCGCGCTGACGCCGGACCTGCTGGACATCCCCTACAAGGGCTACACGGTCAACCTCAACCTGAACTCCGTGAAGCAGTCCCAGTCCATGTTCGCCCGCCGGGTGTTCGAGCTCCTGGCCTCCAACACGCTGGTGGTCAGCAACTTCTCCCGCGGGCTGCGGCTCATGTTCGGCGACCTCGTGGTGGCGACGGACTCGGGGACGCAGATGCGACGTCGGCTCGAGCAGATCGAGGCCCACTCCAACGGCAACGAGCGGATGCGCGCCATGGCGCTGCGCAAGGTCCTGCGGGAGCACACCTACGCCGAGCGGCTCTCCTTCGTGGCCCAGCACGCCGGGGTCACCCTGCCTCCGGCCGAGGTCGAGCGCCCGCTGCTGATCGTGCCGCATGCACCGGGCCGCGATGAGGAGGCCGTCCGCGGCCTCCTGGCGTCCTGGACGCGGCAGTCCTGGATCGACTGGGTGCTCGCCGTCCTGGTGGAGGACGATGCGGACGCGGCGGCCGTCGAGGCCGCGGCTGACGACGACCGCGTGGTCGCCGTCCAGTCCGCCGACGGCCTTGCGGCGCTGGCGCGGTCGCGCGGATGCACCGCCCTCGGCACCCTGGAGCCCCAGGACTGGTACGGGCCGCACTACCTCGAGGACCTCGTGCTGACCCTGCGGTGGGCCGACGTGGACGCCGTCGGGCACCGGGAGCACTACGCGGTGCCGGAGGGTGGCGGCGCCCCGGTGCGCCGCGAGCCGCGCACCGCGTGGACCCCGTGCGACGGACTGCCCCTGCACCGGTCGCTGGTGCGCCTCGACCCGGCGGCGGAGGCCGCGGTGTCCGGCGTCCTCACCGAGGCGACGGCGCCTGCCGGCCTGGCCGTCTCCGCGCTCGAGTACTGCGCGGGCGGGGCGCATGACCCGGCCGCCCTCCTGGAGCCGGTGTCGGCGCTGCCCCTCGACCAGGGGCTCGGACTGGACGAGATCCGTCGCCACGCCGACGCGCTGGTGTTCGAGGAGTCCTCCGACGACCTGCCCGTCCTCGACCTCGACATGCTGTTCGAGGGCATGACGACCTTCGACGCCCTCACCATGACGTGGGAGGACGGCGAGGCGCGGCTGACCTCGCGGATGGAGGCAGGCCGCCACCAGTACTGGATCAACCCGCACGTCAGGCCGCTGGACGCGGAGCTCCTCGGTCGCACGGAGCCCCTCTATCTGGACGTCGGGGTCGGGCTCGACGTCATGCTCGTCGCGTACTGGCTCGACTCCGCGGGAGGGCGCATCGGCCACGCGATGATCCCGGCGCGCCAGTTCGTGGAGGTGACCATTCCCGACGACGCCGTGGCCATGCGCTGGGGACTGCGGGTGAGCGGGTCCGGCAGCGCGGTGATCCACCGTGTGGTGAACGGCCCCTTCGTGGCGCCGCCCGTCCCCCTCCTGGTGCGCAGCCCGGACGTGCTGGTGACGAACATCTACCCGTCATACGGGAACCTGTACCGCAACGGGTTCGTGCACAGCCGCCTACGTCGCTACCTCGAGGCGGGGCGCCGGCTCGAGACCGTCACCCTGGGGACCGCTCATCAGCCGGAGTTCCGGGAGTTCGAGGACGTGGACGTGGCCGTGCTGCGGCCGGCTGACCTGTCCGCCACGCTCGCCACGGGGGAGGCGCGCTCGCTCACCGTGCACTGCCTCCTGCCGGAGACCTGGGACGTGCTGAAGACGGCTCCGTCGCTGCCCCCCACCACCGTGTGGATCCACGGGTTCGAGATCCAGCCCTGGTGGCGCCGGCGGTTCAACTACACCTCCGAGGAGGAGCTGGAGGCCGCCAAGGACCTGTCGGAGACCCGTCTGACGATGTGGCGGGAGATCTTCGAGTCCTCTCCCGAGGACATGCACTTCGTCTTCGTCTCCCAGTGGTTCGCGGAGACGGTGTTCGAGGACGTCGGCGTGCGGCTGCCCGACCACCGCTGGAGCATCATCCACAACCCCATCGACGCGGACGTCTTCCCCTACCGGGAGAAGACCGCCCAGCACCGCCTTCGAGTCCTGTCCATCCGGCCGTACCACTCCCGCGTCTATGCGAACGACCTCTCCGTCGCCGCCGTCCTGGAACTCAAGGACGAGCCGTGGTTCGACGAGATGGAGTTCACGTTCCTGGGGGACGGTCCGCTGTTCGAGGAGACCCTCGCACCCCTGCGGGGCCTGCCCAACGTCTCGATCCGCCGCGGCTTCCTCACGCACGAGCAGATCGCCCGGGAGCACGCCGTCCACGGCGTGCTCCTGGTCCCGACCCGCAGCGACACCCAGGGGGTGAGCCGCGACGAGGCCATGTCCTCGGGCTTGGTCCCGGTGACCTCGGCCGTCGCCGCAGTCCCGGAGTTCGTGGACGAGGAGTGCGCGTTCCTCGCCCCGCCGGAGGACCACCACGGCCTGGCCGACGCGTTGCGGGCGCTGCACCGGGACCCGGAGCGCTACCTGGGGATGTCCCGCGCCGCCGCGGAGCGGGTGCGGGCGCAGTCCGGGGCGGACCACGTGGTCGCCGAGGAGATGGCGGCCTCATTCGGGAGGACCGCCTCATGACTCTGCGCACCACCGTCCTCGGCAGTCGGCTGACCTTCAACGCGTTGTCGAGGCACCCGGACTTCGTGACGTCGACGGCCGGATTCCTGTCCCGCGTGTCCCTGGCCGGATGCGGCACTCCTCCCGTGGCGGAGGTCGACCTCGCATCGGTGCCGACCCCTGCACGCACGATGCTGACCCGCGACCTGGACCGCACCCTCCTCGCGGACGTCGTGGTCTCGCAACCGGACGTCGTCGTGCTGGACGCGCTGGAGGAGAGATGGCCGCTCGTCGTCCTCCCCTCCGGCGCGGTGGTGACAGCGTCTCCCGAGCTGGGAAGGCTCGGCAAGGTCGCAGGGGAGAGGGTTCCGTTCGGATCGGACCGTCATTTCGCCCTCTGGGAAGCCGGGTGGGAACGCGCACTGTTGGTGTTCGAATCGGTCGGTCTGCGCGACCGGCTCGTCCTCCATCGAGTGCTGCTGCCGACCCAGGACGAAGCGGGGGACGTTCTGGCGGGCGCCGCCGAGCGACACCGGGCCAACCAGTTTCTCGCACGGGTGTACGGGCGCATGCAGGAAGACCTGCCCTGGCGACGGGTCGTGGCCCTTCCGCCAGCGGCGGCGCACGCCGCCGCATCGGGCGAGGGGAACGCTGATCCGCTGGCCCTGAGTCCGGACTCGGCCGCAGAGCTGACACGTCGCGTGCTCACGGCGGTGGAGTCCACCTCGGGGGGCGTCGCCGGGCGCCCGGGCGGCCTCTTCCTCCACGGTGACCTCTCCCGGGCAGAGGAGGATCGATCCCTCGTCGTCCTCCTCGACGGTCTGCACCACGAGGACGGGGCGGCGCCCCGTGCGGTCGTGGCCGCGCAGGGGTGGCTCACGCAGAGGGCCGTGCCGTGGTTCTCGCTGACGGTGCGCGGCGGCCAGACGGCCGTGTCGGAGGCGGCGGCCGAGCTCGCCGAGCTGTCCGAGGCGACCGGCCGCGATCTGCTCCTCGTGGGCGGCGGAGGCGCCGGATACGAGGCGCTGCGGCTGGCCGGCCGGCTCGGAGACGCGGCGTCCGTGCTCGCGTGGAACCCGGATGCCGGTCCTGAGCCGCAGGACGAGGAGGGCGACGGCGCGAGCACAGAGCGGGTCGACTCCCTCGTCGCGGGACGGCGTGCGCTGGTCCTCCAGGGTTCGGAGGACCCTCGGCTCCAGTCGACTCTGATGCCGGTCGTCCAGCGGACCCCCGGGGCGGGGCCCGGCCCCCTGCTATACGGGGTGGGGGACGGCCACGCGGCCCTCGTGCTGCGGTGGCCCGGCGGCGAGGATGACATTCCTCCGGCGGTGCTCCTGCTCGTCCTCGACGCACTGCGCCGGGGCGGCCGCCCGAGGGCGGTGCTCTCCGCCCTCCAGCGGCGCCTGGCGTCCGGTCCGCCGGCAGCCGTCGCGCACGCCCCCGGAGCGGTGCCGGAGGCGCGGTCCTCCCCTGAGGAGATGACGGGCCCGGAGCCTGCGGAGGCGCCGGTCGTAGACGAGCCGGGGCCGGCCGAGGGCGCGAGCGCCGGTCTCGCCGTGCGGGGGGCCGACGACGGTCGGGTGCGCGTCGACTGGGACCTCGCCGAGCTGTCGGACGGCCGGGCAGCCGGAGCGGACTTCTCGATCGAGGCAGACGGGCTGACGGAGGCGACGGTGGAGGACGCCGTGCCGCCCCTGATCGTGCAGCCGCTCGGCGATGACGGGTCCTGGCGCCTGGACCTGCGGGACGGGCGAGGCCGGGCCGTGGGCTCGGTCCGATTCGACCGGCGTGCGCGTCGGCTCGAGCCACCGACATCCTGAGGCCCGGAGGCTGCCGGGCGCGCGCGACTCGCCGGAGATCGAACACATGTTCGATCCATGCGGTAGAGTCCTGCACAGCAGTGCGACGGGGTGATCTCGTGCACAGGCGGGGCGGGCCACGCTTATCGTGTCCGCCGCCCCCCGTAGATTCACGGACATGACCGAGGCGGGCGCTCCAGCGTCCGCGGCAGCACCACCAGAGCTAGGGGTGAAGGATGAGCAAGGTGACGGATCGCGAGAAGGCCCTCGAGGCCGCTCTCGCCCAGATCGACAAGCAGTTCGGCAAGGGTTCCGTCATGCGGCTGGGGGACCAGACCCAGGCACCCGTCGAGGTCATCCCCACGGGCTCGGTGGCCATGGATGTGGCCCTGGGCATCGGCGGCCTGCCGCGCGGCCGCGTGGTGGAGATCTACGGCCCGGAGTCCTCGGGCAAGACCACCCTGGCCCTGCACGCGGTGGCCAACGCGCAGCGCAACGGCGGCATCGCGGCCTTCATCGACGCGGAGCACGCCCTGGACCCGGTCTACGCCCGCCAGCTCGGGGTGGACACGGACGCCCTGCTGGTCAGCCAGCCGGACACCGGCGAGCAGGCCCTGGAGATCATGGACATGCTCGTCTCCTCGGGCACCCTGGACATCGTCGTCATCGACTCCGTGGCCGCGCTGACCCCGCGCGCCGAGATCGAGGGCGAGATGGGCGACTCCCACGTCGGCCTGCAGGCCCGCCTCATGTCCCAGGCGCTGCGCAAGGTGACCGGCCGCCTGCACCAGACCAAGACCACGGCCATCTTCATCAACCAGCTGCGCGAGAAGATCGGCGTGTTCTTCGGCTCCCCGGAGACCACCACGGGCGGCAAGGCGCTCAAGTTCTATGCGTCCGTGCGCATCGACGTCCGCCGCATCGAGACCCTCAAGGAGGCCGGCAACCCCGTCGGCAACCGCACCCGCGTGAAGATCGTCAAGAACAAGATGGCCCCGCCCTTCAAGCAGGCCGAGTTCGACATCCTCTACGGGGTCGGCATCTCCCGCGAGGGCGGCCTGATCGACATGGGTGTCGAGGAGGGCATCGTCAAGAAGTCCGGCGCGTGGTTCACCTATGACGGGGACCAGCTCGGGCAGGGCAAGGAGAACGCCCGTCGCTTCCTCCGGGACAACCCGGACCTCGCCAACGAGATCGAGGAGCGCATCCTCACGAAGCTCGGCATCGGCGTGGCCCCGGAGGCCGAGGACGACGAGGCCCCGGCCCTGACCGCGGTTCCGGGGGACACCGCGGCCGGATGACCCGATCGCGCCGGAACGTCGGAGGCGGGGCCGCCCACCGGTCGGAGACGGCCGGCCGGAGCGGCTCCGCCCCCGGTGTGTCCGCGTTCGACGACGCGCGCGACACCGACGCCGCCCGGATGTGGCTCGAGCTGGCGGGTGTGCCCGAGGCCGACGGGCCGGTCGAGGAGAGGAACGCGGGCACGGCGTCGCCCGCGGTCCCGCCGGATAACCCGGTCGATCGCAGCCTCGCCGCGGCGGGGAACGCCCCTGCGTCAGCGCCGTCCGGTCCTGTCCCAGCGCGGGCCGAGGCCGAGGCACCGGACCTGGGCTCGCTCTTGGGCCGTGCGAGCGACCTGCCCAGCCCCTCGCCCGGCGCCGCCGCGCGCGTGCTGCCGTGGTCGACGGACGCACGACCCGCGCGTGACGGGGGCGGTGCCCCGTCCGGGCCGAGGCGTGTGCGCCGTCGGAATGCCCGGCCGTCCGCCGCGGATGCCGCGTCCACCCCTGAGGAGGCCCGGCCGCGCCGTCGCCCGGGGCCCGCGCCCCTGCCGGCCGACCCGCAGGAGCGGGAGGAGGCCGCCCGGGAGGTCGTCCTGCGGCAGCTCGCCCTGGGACCGCGGTCCCGCGGCCAGCTCGAGGCCAAGCTCACCGAGCGCGAGGCCGAGCCCGCGCTCATCGCCCGGGTCCTGGACCGGTTCGAGGAGGTCCGGCTCGTGGACGACGTCGCATTCGCCGAGGTCTGGGTCCGCAGCCGCCACCGGTCCAAGGGACTGGCCCGGCGGGCCATCGGCCACGAGCTGCGGCAGAAGGGTGTGGACCGGGACGTCGCGGCCGAGGCGCTCGAGGCCATCGACGGGGAGGACGAGCGTGCCGCCGCCCTTGAGCTCGTCCGCCGCCGCCTGCGCGGCCGCCGGGTCCCCGCCGGCAACGGACCGGACGCGCGCGCAGAGCGGGACAAGGTGACCCGGCGCCTCGTGGGCATGCTGGGGCGCAAGGGGTATGGAGGAGGGCTCGCTTTCGCAGTCGTCCGGGAGGCACTTCAGGAGCAGGGATGACGAGGTGTTCCTCCGGCAAGACCGCGTCGACGGACGCCGAGGCGCCGCCTGGCCGTTACGATGACCGCCATGCTCGCAATGCCAGACGTCACCGCGCTGCCCGGCCCCACAGGACTGGTCGTCGAAGCGCTGGTGCGTGACGTCCCGTCTCCCCGGGGCCTCGTCGTATTCCTCCCCGGAGCGCTCTCGCCCAAACGTGAGGACCGTTCCATGCCGGTGTTCCACCGCTGGTCGTGGGCTGAGGACCTGCCGGACTTCGCGGTCCTGACCATCGCGGACCCCGCACTCCGCCAGGACGCGGAGCTCGACGGGGCCTGGTTCATCCATCCCGAGGTGGACGTGGTCCGCGAGATCGCGGCCGTGGTCCTCGAACATGCCCGGGAACGTGGACTCGGCCGGGACAAGATCCTGTTCTACGGATCCTCGTTGGGTGGTTTCGGTGCGCTCGCCGCCGCCGCCGCCGCCCGGGCCCGTGCGGTGGCTGAAGTGCCTCAGATCGACTTCCGCGGCTGGCTCCCCGGCGCCGTACGGGCCGTCGAGAAGCGCATCCTCGGGATGACGGTCACCGAGTATCGACGCCACCACCCCGAGCGGGTGGACGTCTGGTCCCGGTTCCTCTTCGAGCGGTACGTCCCACCGTTCACCATGATCTCCAATGAGGCGGACCGGTGCTTCCCCCAGCAGCTGAAGTTGATCAGCACGATCCGTTCGAGCACGCTCTACCGCGCGGAGAACGCCGACCTTCTGGTGACGGCACGCACTCACGAGCATCAGACCCTCCAACGCGCAGTGGCGTTGCGCGCCATCAAGGCAGCGCTGCCGACGGAAGGCTGAGGTCTCACCCGGCGGGTATCACCCGATTCCGCCTCGATCGGCCGGTGGACGTCTTGACACTCCCTCTGTCACGGACGACGCCGTCCAGGGGCTTCTGCCGGCTTCGACACCGCTGACGCCGGATCCCCGTCGCCTGCCACGAGCGGGGCGTCCGCGCAACGTCTGATCGGCGGCGGGCCCCGCGCCCCGCCCGAGGTTCCTAGATGTTGTGGGTCATGAGGTTCTTGGCACGGGGGCCGGGCTGAGATGAGACGAGTGGGCCTCTGCCGCAGGATGGAAGTTCCTACACCACCCATCCGCGCAAAGAGACCCACTCATGACTCACGCTCATGCACCCCTGACTCCCACCGGCCGTCTCAGGATGGTCCAACGCCACCTGAACGACGGGATCCCACAAGCGCACGTGGCCGCCGAGTTCCGGGTCGCACGTCCCACGGTGGCCACCTGGGTGGCGCGCTACCACGCCGAGGGCGAGGCCGGGCTGCTGACCGGCCCAGGCGTCCGCGCCGTTCACCTGCCCAGCTCGACCCCGGGGTGGTGGCTCAGATCCAGACCCTGCCTCGCAGGGAGAAGTGCTCGGCCCGCCGGATCCATCACCACCTCGTCTCCGAGGGCCACCGGGTGTGTCTTCGTGCCGTGGGACGGTGGCTGCACCGGGCCGGGCTCTGCCGGCTACGGGACCTGACCCCGGCCGGGGAAGACCCTGCGCCAGCAGCCGGCCCAGAGGATCACCGCGAGGGGGCCGGGGCACAGGGTGCACCTGACGTGAAGAAGATCGGGAAGATCCCTGACGGGGGCGGCTGGCGTGCTCACGGACGGGACTGCGAGAACGCGCGAGCAGCCACGCGCGGGCCTGGCCGGCGGGTCGGCTACACCTGCCTGCACTCGGCGATCGACGGGTTCACCCGCCTGGGCTACACCGAGGCGTTGGAGGATGAGCGGACGGTGACCACGATCGGGTTCTTCTGCCGGGCGCGGGCGTTCTTCGCCGCCCACGGCATCCGGATCGACAGGGTGGTCACGGACATCGGGAACGACTACCGGGCTGCGGAGTTCACCCGGAAGGTGGTCTCGCTCGGGGGCCGGCACCACCGGATCCGCCCCTACACCCCGCGCCATAACGGGAAGGTCGAGCGGTACAACCGGCTGATGGTCGATGAGGTCCTCCACGCCCGCCCGTCTACCTCAGAGACGGCTCGGCGTGAGGCCCTGCAGGTGTGGGTGAACCACGACAACTACCATCGGCCTCATACCTGATGCGGGGACGCCCCGCCGGCCTCACTGGCCCCGGCCCGAGTCAACAACGTCATGCCCTCCTACACCTAGGGGCACTCGGGCCTTCCGCCGCCGACGAGTTGTCTTGAAGCGAGCTGGCTGCAGGTGCGTTGTCTGCGGAGTATCTGAAACGCTCTGAGCAATGTACAAGGGGAACCGGGATGCTTCTATCCAGGGAGTCACACGACGTTGACAGCTTCCACACGTTTTAACTTCTGTATCATCGCACCAATGAATGTGGCCATCTATGGATCGTGTGTCTCTCGAGACGTCCTCCGCGTCCACCCCGTGGCCCCGGTCGCGGCATACGCGGCGAGGTCGTCCTGGGTCTCCGCCCTGACCCCGCCCGTGGCGGAGCCGGACGCAGACATCGGACTTGCCTCGGACTTCCAGGCGCGCATGGTGCGGGACGACTTCGCATCCACCGCGCCCGCCGCACTCGACGCAGGGGATGCCCTGTTGCTCGATCTCACCGACGAGCGCTTCGGCGTGATCGAGTACGGGGGGGGCTTCATCACTCCGTCCAATGAGTTCCGCCGTTCGGCGTGGAACGACGTCGTGGTGGGGCGACGGATCCCCTTCGCCTCGGACGAGCACGTCGCCCTGTTCCGAGAACTGGCCCCCCGCATGAAGGAGAGGCTGCGCGGCCGACGCGCCTGGGTCCTGCGTGCACGCTTCGCCGACGTCACTGACACCGGCGAGTCCGTGTGCCGCTCCGACGGACGATCCGGTGACCAGTGGCAGGTCGCCTTCGCGCCCTACTTCGCGGTGCTGGAAGAGCTGGGGCTGCCGATCCTCGACGTGCCGGACGAACTGGCCGTGGCCTCCAAGGACCACCTCTGGGGCGCAGCGGCCATGCACTATGCGGACCCGTTCTATGCCTGGGTCGCCGACCGGCTCACCGATGCCCCCACGATCGACTGATCGGCGGCGGGCCCCGCGCCGCGCCCGGAGTTCCTAGAATGGTGCGGTGACTCTGACGGACCCCACCCCCCGCACCACCCCGCTCGCGCAGGACGGCGCCGCCGCGCGCCCGCACGAGGGTCTGACCTATGAGGTCCGCACCTTCGGCTGCCAGATGAACGTGCACGACTCCGAGCGCATCTCCGGCCTGCTCGAGTCCACCGGCTACGTCCCGGTCGCCGAGGACGCCCAGGCCGACCTCGTGGTCTTCAACACGTGCGCGGTCCGTGAGAACGCGGACAACCGCCTGTACGGCAACCTCGGCAACCTGCGTGCGGTGAAGGACGCGCACCCGGGCATGCAGATCGCCGTCGGCGGGTGCCTCGCCCAGAAGGACCAGGCCGCCATCCAGCGCAGGGCCCCGTGGGTGGACGTCGTCTTCGGAACCCACAACATCGGCTCCCTGCCCGTGCTGCTGGAGCGCTCGCGCCACAACGCCGAGGCCGAGATCGAGATCCTCGAGTCGCTCGAGGTGTTCCCCTCCACCCTGCCCACCAAGCGCGACTCCACCCACTCCGGCTGGGTGTCCATCTCCGTGGGCTGCAACAACACGTGCACGTTCTGCATCGTCCCGTCGCTGCGCGGCAAGGAGAAGGACCGCCGCCCCGGGGAGATCCTCGCCGAGGTGCAGGCGCTCGTCGACGCCGGCGCCGTCGAGGTCACGCTGCTGGGCCAGAACGTGAACACCTACGGCGTCGAGTTCGGCGACCGCGGCGCGTTCGCCAAGCTGCTGCGCGCGTGCGGGGAGATCGAGGGCCTCGAACGCGTCCGCTTCACCAGCCCCCACCCGGCCGCGTTCACGGACGACGTCATCGACGCGATGGCCGAGACCCCCAACGTCATGCCGCAGCTGCACATGCCCCTGCAGTCGGGCTCGGACAAGGTGCTCAAGGACATGCGCCGCTCCTACCGGTCCGCGAAGTTCCTGCGGATCCTGGAGAAGGTGCGCGAGCGCATCCCGCACGCCGCCATCACCACGGACATCATCGTCGGCTTCCCCGGGGAGACCGAGGAGGACTTCGCCGAGACGATGCGCGTGGTCGAGGCCTCCCGCTTCTCCTCCGCGTTCACCTTCCAGTACTCCATCCGCCCCGGGACCCCCGCCGGGGAGATGGACCACCAGGTGCCCAAGGCCGTCGTCCAGGAGCGCTTCGAGCGCCTCGTGGCCCTGCAGGACCGGATCTCGGCCGAGGAGATGGCCACGCTCGTCGGCACCCGCCAGGAGCTGCTCGTCACCGCCGACTCCGGCTCCAAGGCCGCGGAGCGCGGCCGCCTGTCCGGGCGCGCACCCGACAACCGGCTCGTGCACTTCTCCGTGCCCGCCGGCGCCGAGACCCCCCGCCCCGGCGACTTCGTCACCGTGACGGTCACCGAGGCCCACCCGTTCTTCGCCGTCGCCGACCCGACCGCACAGGACTACGTCCTGCGCCGCTCCCGCGCCGGCGATGCGTGGGACCGCGCCCAGGCCGAGTCGTGCGGCGCCCCGGCCCCCGGCACGGCGGGCGGCTCCGGTGCCACGAGCCTCGGCATGCCGACCCTGCGCCCGCGGTCCTGATGCCCGCCGCCGCGGCCCGGCCGCCCGTCGTCGCCGTCGTCGGGGCGACGGCGACGGGCAAGTCCGCCCTCGCCGTCGCCCTGGCGCACGCGCTGGACGGCGAGGTGGTCAACGGGGATGCCCTGCAGTTCTACCGGGGGATGGACGTGGGCACGGCGAAGGTCACCCCGGCTGAACGCGAGGGCGTCCCGCACCATCTGCTGGACGTGCTCGACGTCGGCCAGGAGGCCTCGGTGGCGGCCTTCCAGTCCGCGGCCCGCGACCTGTTCGACCAGATCCGCGCGCGGGGTCGGACCCCGATCCTCGTGGGCGGCTCCGGGCTGTACGTGCGGGCGGCGCTGGACGTGCTCGAGTTCCCGCCCACGGACCCGGCGCTGCGGTCCGAGCTGGAGGCGCGCGCGCAGCGGGAGGGCCTGGCCGGGCTGAGGGCCGAGCTGGCCGCCCTGGACCCGGTCTCGGCGGAGCGGCTGCAGGACGCCCGCCGCATCGTGCGCGCACTGGAGGTGTGCCGGCTGACGGGCCGTCCGTTCTCCGCGTTCATGCCGGAGCGCACGTACGCCCCGGAGGTCGCCCCCGTGGTGCAGCTCGGCCTGCGCCTGGACCGGGCCGAGCTGCACCAGCGGATCGCGGCCCGGGTGGAGCGCATGCTGGCCGGGGGCCTGCTGGACGAGGTCCGCCGCCTCGACGTCCCCGGGTCGGAGGGGCTGCGGCAGGGGCCGACCGCGTCCCGCGCGATCGGCTACGCCCAGATGCTCGCCGTCCTCGACGGCGAGCTCACCGAGGCGGAGGCGGCCGAGCAGACCGTCGTGGCCACGCGCCGGTTCGCCCGACGCCAGGAGACCTGGTTCCGGGCCGACCCACGCGTCGTCTGGCTCGACGCGCAGGGCGAGGACATCGTGGCGGAGGCGCTCGCCGTCGTCGCCGGGACGCCACCTAGACTGGGCCCATGACCGAGCAGCCCGCGGCGCCCGCCGCCCAGGACCCCCTCCACGCGAGCGCGCCGCGCGTGCCGTTCACGAAGGGCCATGGCACGGGCAACGACTTCGTGCTGATCGCCGACCCGGACGGCAACACGCAGCTCGACGCCCAGCGCGTCGCACGGCTGGCTGACCGGCACCGGGGGATCGGCGCCGACGGCGTCATCCGCGCCGTGCGGTCCGCGCGTCTGCCGGAGGGTGAGGCGCTGCTCGCCGAGCACCCCGAGGCCGAGTGGTTCATGGACTACCGCAACGGCGACGGCTCGATCGCCGAGATGTGCGGCAACGGGGTGCGCGTCTTCGTGCACTTCCTGGTCGAGAAGGGCCTCGTGGACCTGGCCCCCGGCCGGGCGATCACCATCGGCACGCGCGCCGGTGTGAAGGCCGTGACCCGGCTCGAGCACGGCTACGCGATCGACATGGGCCCCTGGTCGTACCTCGACCCCGAGCTGGCGGAGGAGGCGGCGTCGGACTCGATGGTCCTCGCCCACGGCCTCACCGATCCGCGTCCGGCGCTGAGCATCTCGATGGGCAACCCCCACACCGTGGTCCCGCTGGCCTCCTTCGCCGACCTGCAGGGTCTGGACCTGGGCCGCGCCCCCGAGGTGGACCCCGCCCCGCCGCACGGCACGAACGTCGAGTTCGTGGCCGCGCACGAGCCGCTCGTGCGCGAGGGCGTCGGGCGCGTGCGGATGCGCGTGCACGAGCGCGGGGTGGGCGAGACCCAGTCCTGTGGGACGGGCGCGTGCGCGGCGGCTGTGGCGATGCGCGCGTGGTCGGGCGACCAGGGCTCGGACTCGTGGCTCGTCGAGGTGCCCGGTGGCGTGCTGGCCGTGGATGTCGTGCCGGGTCCGGAGGGGACCGAGCACGTGGTCCTCTCCGGCCCGGCCGAGCTGGTCTTCGACGGCGAACTCACCGCCTGACCGCTGTCGTTCGGGAAACGGCGGGCCACGAACCGCTGTCGTTCGGGAAACGGCGCCTCAGCGCGCCCGCGCCACCCGCAGGATCCGGAAGCCCTTGACGCTGTCCGCCCGCTCCGCGGTGAACCGGCCGGGCGCGCGCTCCTCGAGCATCCGGCCGATCCACGGCAGCAGCGAGTCCGCGCCGAGGTTCTTCTGCACCACCAGCCAGGCCTCGCCGCCGGGGGCCAGGCGTGGCAGCCACCGCTCCAGCAGGGCGTGCAGCGCCGGCTTGCCGATCCGGATGGGCGGGTTGGACCAGATGAGGTCGAACTCCGCGCCCTCGGGGACGTCCTCCGGCCGCAGTGCCACGACATTGCCGAGGCCCAGGGCCGCGGCGTTGTCGCGGGTCAGCTGCAGCGAGCGGTCGTTGACCTCGACGGCGGTCACCTCCGCCTCGGGCGACCGCAGCGCCAGCGTGAGGGCGACCGGCCCCCAGCCCGCGCCGACGTCGAGGAACCGGCCCCTCGCCGGCGGCGCGGGCACGGCCGAGAACAGGGCCGCGGTGCCCTTGTCCAGACCGTCCGGGGAGAAGATCCCGTTGGCCGTCTGGACCTCGACGTCGCGGCCGGCCAGGCGTGTCCGCACGGTGCGGCGCCGCTCGGGTGCGGAGGGGTCGGCGTCGAAGTAGTGGGATGCGGAGCTCACGGCGACCATGGTAGCCAGCGGGTCGTGGCGGCCCTCAGCCCGATGCCGGCCCGGCCAGGTCCGCGAGGATCGCGCGCACTGCGTCGCGCCCGGCGCGGTTGGCCCCGACCGTGGACTGGGAGGGCCCGTAGCCGAGCAGGAACAGGCGCGGCTCGTCCAGGGCGCGCCCGCCCGCCACGCGGATGCCGCCGGCGGGCGTGCGCAGCCGCAGGGGAGCGAGGTGCCGGATCGCCGGCCGGAAGCCGGTGGCCCAGAGGATCACGTCCGCCGGTTCGAACGAGCCGTCGGGCATCCGCACCCCGTCCGGCTCGACGGCCGTGAACATGGGGTGGCGCACCAGCACGCCTCGTGTCTCGGCCTCGCGCACCCAGGACGAGCGGTGCATCCCGGTCGCCTCGACCACGGAGCCCGGCGGCAGGCCCGCACGGGTCCGTTCGTCCACCCCGCGCACCGACTCGGCCAGGGCGCCGGGCGCGGCCGAGTCCTGCCACTGCGGCTCGCGGCGGGTCACCCACAGGGTGTCCGCGACCGTGGAGGTCTCGGCCAGCAGCTGCGTCGCCGAGACGCCCATGCCCACGATCACCACCCGCTGCCCGGCGAACTCGTCCTTGGACACGTAGTCATGGGTGTGCAGCTGCCGGCCGCGGAACGAGCGCATCCCGGGCACCGAGGGCCACCGCGGGGACGTCCAGGTGCCGGTCGCGTTGACCACGAAGTCCGCCCGCCACGTGCCCGGCGCCCCGTCCGTGCGGACGAAGAACCCGCGCGCACGTCCCGGCTCGCCGATCCGCTCGACGCGCCTCACGCGCACGGGCCGCCGGATCGGCAGGGCGAACCGTGCCTCGTAGTCCGCGAAGTAGGCCGGCAGCAGGGCGTTGGCGCGCGCGGCCGGGTCGGCCGGCGGCACCGGGTCGCCGGGCAGCTCGTGGATGTGGTTGACGGTGGCCATCGTGAGCGAGTCCCAGCGGTGCTGCCAGGCCCCGCCCGGGGCGGTCTCCGCGTCGAGCACCACGAACGTGCCGGGGGCGTCCTCGGGGACGCCGGCGGCGCCGTCGTCGTTCGGAGTCAGCCCCACGAAGCCGCGGCGGCGCAGGTGGTAGGCGGCGGACAGCCCCGCCTGGCCCGCGCCCATCACGACGACGGTCGCCCGGCCCGTCCGGCCGGGCTGCGGCGGGGCAGGGGAGGGGGACGCGGTCATGCCCGCAGGATACGTGCGCGTCGTCAGCGGACCGGGCGCCGGGGCCCCTGTCGCCCACACGCGCCGCCCGGTACACTCGACGCCCATGTGGATCTTCCTGCGCTGACGCCCCCGCGTCACTGCCCGCCCCCGCCCCCTCGCGCGCCCGCCTCGGATGAGGCCGTCGAGCGCGCCCCGGCACCTGATGGAGATCCCACCATGGACGATGTGGTCCGCCCCTGCACGCCCGCCGACGAGACCTCGTGGCTGCGGTGCCGCGTGCTCACCTTCCTCCCGCGAATGGAGCCGCCGCGAGATCGTCGCAGCGCGGCGCCGACCCCTGCCCACACGGCCGTGCGCGTCACCCGCCACGTCCGCCCCCTGCGGACAGCTGCCTAACGCGTCCGCGCACCCCTCTACCCTGAGACCATCGGGCCGCCCGACCGCGGCGGCCCAGAGGAGACCATGACTGAGAAGAACCAGCACACCCCCGGCCCCCAGGGCGCCCACGGCTCCGAGGACGAGATCCAGGCCGTGATCGACCGCATCCTGGCCGCCGATGACGCTCGCCGCGCCTCCGAGCGCGAGGTGACCGGGCGCGGCTCCGCGGACAGCGCGGCCGCGGACCACGAGGGCGCCCCCGACGACGGGACCCCGGATCGCTCCGGCGCGCTCGCGGGCCGCGCACTCGCCCTGGACGAGGGCGAGGACGGCCACACGGATGCCGACGGCGACCAGGACGAGCTCGCCGCGCGCCACTCCCTCAAGCGCGTGCAGGGCCTGTCCACCGAGCTCGAGGACATGACCGAGGTCGAGTACCGCCAGCTGCGCCTGGAGCGCGTGGTGCTGGCGGGGGTCTGGACCGAGGGCTCCGCGGAGGACGCGGAGAACTCCCTGCGGGAGCTGGCCGCGCTCGCCGAGACCGCGGGCTCGGAGGTGCTCGACGGCGTCATCCAGCGCCGCGCCACCCCGGACCCGGCCACATTCCTCGGCAAGGGCAAGGCGCAGGAGCTCGCCGAGATCGTGGCGCTCTCCGGCGCGGACACCGTGGTGGTGGACTCCGAGCTCGCCCCGTCTCAGCGCCGCGCGCTGGAGGATGTGGTGCGGGTGAAGGTGATCGACCGGACCGCGCTGATCCTGGACATCTTCGCCCAGCACGCGAGTTCGCGTGAGGGCCGCGCCCAGGTCGAGCTCGCGCAGCTCGAGTACCTGCTGCCGCGCCTGCGCGGCTGGGGCGAGTCCATGTCCCGGCAGGCCGGCGGCCGTGCCGCCGCCGGCGAGGGCATCGGCTCCCGTGGCCCCGGCGAGACCAAGATCGAGCTGGACCGCCGCCGCATCCGCACCCGCATGGCGAAGCTGCGCCGGGACATCGCCGGGATGAAGCCGGCCCGCGAGGCCAAGCGCGCCAACCGTCGTCGCAACCGGGTGCCGTCCGTGGCGATCGCCGGGTACACCAACGCCGGGAAGTCCTCCCTGCTCAACCGCCTCACCCACGCCGGGGTGCTCGTGGAGAACGCCCTGTTCGCCACGCTGGACCCCACCGTGCGCAAGGCCATGACGCCGGACGGCATCGGCTACACCCTCTCGGACACGGTCGGCTTCGTGCGGAACCTGCCCACGCAGCTGGTCGAGGCGTTCCGCTCCACCCTCGAGGAGGTCGCGGACGCGGACGTCATCCTGCACGTCGTGGACGGCTCGCACCCGGACCCCGAGGGCCAGATCGCCGCGGTGCGCTCCGTGTTCGCGGAGGTGGACGCGCACCGGATCCCCGAGATCATCGTGCTGAACAAGGCGGACGCCGCGGACCCGGCCGTCATCGCCCGGATCCGGGCCAAGGAGCCCCACGCCGTGGTGGTCTCCGCGCGCACCGGCGAGGGCATCGACGAGCTCGAGCGCGCCATCGCGGCCACCATCCCGCGGCCTGACGTGCGGCTCGAACTGCTGATCCCGTTCACCCGGGGTGAGCTGGTCTCCCGCCTCCACTCGGCGGACGCGGAGATCCTGGCCGAGGGCTACGAGGAGGGCGGCACCCGCCTGTCCGTGCTGGTCCGTGAGGACATCGCGCCGGACTTCGCCGAGTTCGTCGTGGAGGCGGACGCGTCGTGAGCGACGGGGCGAAGGAAGCCGGGGCGGGCGGCGCGCAGCCACTCACGGAGCACGAGCGCGAGGCGCTGCGCCTGCTGGACGCCGCGGTGCAGGCCACCGGCGGCCAGCACCGCGCGGGCCAGCGGGAGATGGTGCTGCAGGTGGCGCGCGCCCTCGAGTCGCGCCGCCACCTGCTCGTGCAGGCCGGCACCGGCACCGGCAAGTCCCTGGCCTACCTGATCCCCGCGCTCCAGCACGCGATGACGCAGGAGGACCCCGTCGTCGTCGCCACGGCCACGCTCGCGCTGCAGGCCCAGATCATGAAGCGGGACGCCCCTCGGCTGGTCGAGGCGCTCAAGGACGAGCTGCCTCGCGAGCCCGTCGTCGCCCTGGTCAAGGGCCGCTCCAACTACCTGTGCCGCCACAAGGTGGACGGCGGCTACCCCGGGGATGAGGGCGAGGAAGCCCTCTTCACGGTCGCCGACGACGGCGGGGTGATCGGCTCCGCCACGGACGGCGCCGCCGGGCCCTCCTCCCTGTTGGGCAAGGAGGTCATGTACCTGCGGGCGTGGGCGGACCAGACCGAGACCGGGGACCGCGACGACCTCGAGGTCCCCGTCACCGACCGCGCGTGGCGGCAGGTCTCCGTCTCCGCAGTCGACTGCCTCGGCGCGTCCCGCTGCCCCCAGGCCGAGGAGTGCTTCTCCGAGCGGGCCCGCGCGGACGCGGCGGACGCGGACGTCGTGGTCACCAACCACGCGATGCTCGCCATCAGCGCCTTCGAGGGGCTCGCGGTCCTGCCGGCGTACTCGGCCGTCGTCGTGGACGAGGCCCACGAGCTGCAGGACCGGGTGACCGGTGCGGTCACCGGGCAGCTGTCCGGGTCGATCGTGCACGGCGCGGCCACCTCGCTGCGCCGCCACACCACCGTGGCCGTCGAGGATCTGATCGAGGCCGGGGCGGCCCTGGACCGCGCGTTCACGGACACCCCGTCCGGCCTGATCGCCGCGGGCCCGGACGAGGTGCAGGAGCAGGCCCTCACCGGCGTCCTCATGGCCGCGCGTCAGTGCCTGTCCGACCTCGGCCAGGACAAGGACAAGGAGGCCGACGCCGACGGCGGACGGCAGATGGCGCGCTCGCGGATCCTCGAGGTCCTCGAGGTGGTGGAGCGCATGCTCGCCGCCCGGCCCGAGGCCGACTTCCCCGAGGTGCTGTGGGCCACCCGCCCCGGCCACTTCGAGCCCGGCGTGGGCTGGCAGCCGGGGGACGAGACCGACCCGCCCCAGCTCTACGTGGCCCCGCTCTCGGTGGCCGGCAAGCTGCGGGAGGGCCTGTTCGGCAAGGCGACGACGGTGCTCACCTCCGCCACGCTCACCGTGGGCTCGGGGGAGCGCCGGTTCGACTCGGTGGCCGGCGACGTGGGCCTGGCCGGCCCGGACGCCCCGAAGTTCGAGGCCCTCGACGTCGGCAGCCCCTTCGACTACCCGCGTCAGGGGGTGCTCTACGTGGCCCGGCACCTGCCCCGGCCCGGCCGCACGGCCTCGCCCGAGTCCCTCGATGAGCTCGAGGCGCTCCTGAGGGCGTCGCGGGGTGGGGCCCTCGGCCTGTTCTCCTCGCGCCGGGCGGCCGAGGACGCCGCCGCCGAGATGCGCCGTCGGCTCGGGCCGAAGACCACGATCCTGTGCCAGGGGGACGCGACCCTCTCCGCCCTCGTGCGCCAGTTCTCCGAGGAGCCGGACACGTCCCTGTTCGGGACCATGAGCCTGTGGCAGGGCGTGGACGTGCCGGGGAACTCGCTGCGGCTCGTGGTGATCGACCGCATCCCGTTCCCGCGGCCGGACGACCCGCTCTCCCAGGCCCGCACCCGGGACGTCGCCCGGCACGGCGGCAACGGGTTCATGCGGATCTCCGCCACGCATGCGGCCGTGCGCATGGCCCAGGGCGCCGGGCGCCTCGTGCGCTCCGTGACGGACCGCGGCGTGGTGGCCGTGCTGGACCCCCGCCTGGCCACCGAGCGGTACGGCGGCTACATCACGAGCGCCCTGCCGGACTTCTGGCGCACCACGGACCGCGACGTCGTCCGCGGGGTGCTGGCACGGCTCGCCTCGGGCGATTGACCTCGCTCGGCCTCGGGCCGTCGGCCCGGCCGGAGGGAGCCGGTCAGAGCGAACGCAGGACCGTGACGACCCGCCCCATCACGGTGGCGTGATCGCCGAGGATGGGCTCGTAGGCCGTGTTCTGGGGGAGGAGCCAGGTGTGCCCGTCACGGCGGCGGAAGGTCTTCACGGTGGCCTCGTCGTCGAGGAGGGCCGCGACGATGTCGCCGTTCTCCGCCGTCTCCTGCCGGCGCACCACCACCCAGTCGCCGTCGCAGATCGCGGCGTCCACCATCGAGTCACCCGTGACACGCAGCATGAACAGCTCGCCCTCGCCCGTGAGGCGTCGCGGGATCGCCATGACGTCCTCGACCTGCTGCTCGGCCAGGACGGGGCCGCCCGCCGCGATGCGGCCGACCCAGGGGACCGGCACGCTGTCCGCCTCGTCCGTGCCGGTGTGCCACGCGGGGATCGTGGAGACCTGCGACGACGGCGCAGCGGCGGGGGAGGCGGCCTCGCCCAGCGGGGTGCCGTCCACGTCGAGCAGCACCTCGAGGGCACGCGGGCGTCCGGGGTCGCGCCGGATGTAGCCGTGCCGCTCGAGACGGCCCAGCTGGTGCGTGACGGAGGAGAGCGAGGCCAGGCCCGCGGCGTCGCCGATCTCGCGCATGGAGGGCGGGTAGCCGTGGTCGGCGATCGCGTCCCGGATGGTCTGCACGATCCGCCGCTGGCGGTCGGTGAGCGGCGCGCGCGCCGCCGGCTGATCGTCGGTGGTGCTCATGGCTGCCGTCCGTTCTCCCGGGGTGATGGTGGCCGGACTCGTGTTCCGGCGTCCGGCTGCCGTCCGGACGCTTACCGTGTCCGCCCCCGCTGGTTGCCTGTGTCCTGGCGATCCCCGGGGGCGTTCCGGGGCGTCCGTGCATGGCCTCGAGCCTAGAGGAGAGCCGCCTCTCCTTCAAAGATATGTTCGATCTCGTCGTGGCATGTCTCGAACACCTGTGCTAGAAAGGCATTCGAACGGATTCGAACACATGTTCGATCACCTGGAGGGCATCCGCCCCGGAGGAGGACACCATGACGCTCACCACCGCCCAGTTCGCCGGCTCGCCCGCGACGGCGCGGCCGCGTCCGGCCACCATCCGTCTGACCCGCCGCGGCCGCCTCGTGCTGCGGGGGATCCCCGTGATCGCCGCGGCCGTGGCCGCCACGCTGGCGGCCGCCTTCTTCCTGGGTGTGCTGCTGTCGCCCGCCGCGGTGTCCGCGGACACCGCGGGGCCCGCCACCCAGTCCGTCACGGTCATGCCCGGGGACAGCCTGTGGACCATCGCCACCACGGTGGCTCCGCAGGCGGACGTCTACGAGGTGATCGCCACGATCGACGAGCTCAACGGACTCGAGGGCCGGGCCCCCGCCCCGGGCGAGGAGCTGTTCGTCCCGGCCACGCGGTGACGCACGGCGGGCCTCGCCCTCCACGCTTCCTAGACTGGCGGCCATGACCGACCTCAGCTCTCTGCCCCTGCGCGAGAACCTCCGCGGCCTGAGCCCCTACGGCGCCCCCCAGCTGGACGTGCCGTACATGCTCAACACCAACGAGAACACGCACCCGGTGCCGGAGGAGGTCGCCACCGCCATCGCCGAGCGGGTCGCGGCCGTCGCCGGGGGGCTGAACCGCTACCCGGACCGCGAGTTCACGGGGCTGCGACGCGCGCTCGCCGGCTACCTCGGCCACGGCCTCACGGCGGACCACGTGTGGGCCGGCAACGGCTCCAACGAGATCCTGCAGCAGATCCTCCAGGCCTTCGGCGGCCCCGGGCGGACACTGCTGAGCTTCCTGCCCTCGTACTCCATGTACCCGCTGCTGGCCGGCGGCACGGACACCGTGTTCGTGGACGGCGGCCGCGCCGAAGACCACACCCTCAGCGCCGAGCACGCGGCGGCCATGGTGCGGGAGCACCGTCCGCACGTCGTCTTCCTGGCCTCCCCCAACAACCCGACGGGCACCGCCCTGGACCTGGCGACCATCGAGGCCGTGTACGCCGCGCAGGCGCAGAACGAGGCCGCCGGCGGGCCCGGCGCCATGGTCGTCGTGGACGAGGCCTACGCGGAGTTCGCCCTCGCCGGCACCCGCTCCGCCCTCACCCTCCTGCCCGGCCGGGAGCGGCTGATCGTCACGCGCACCATGTCCAAGGCGTTCGCCCTGGCCGGCGCGCGCCTGGGCTACCTGGCCGCGGACCCCGCCGTCACCGACGCCCTGCGCCTGGTGCGCCTGCCGTACCACCTCTCCGCGGTCACGCAGGCCACGGCGGAGGCTGCTCTCGACCACGTGGACGCGCTGCTGCGCACCGTGGAGGACATCAAGGCCCAGCGCGACCGCATCGTCTCCACCCTGCGCGGCCTGGGACTGAGGCCCTCGGTGTCCGACTCGAACTTCGTCTTCTTCGGTCACCTCGAGGACGCCTCCGACGTGTGGCGCCGCCTGCTCGACCGCGGCGTCCTCGTGCGGGACGTCGGCATCCCGCACCACCTGCGCGTCACCGCCGGCACCGAGGCGGAGACGACGGCGTTCCTCACCGCTCTCGCGGAGGTCCTCGGCGAGACCGGGGACCGGTCCTGAGGCGTCACCGGAGTCTCGGCGTCCGCCCGGCTCCCTAGGATAGGGACAGCGCGCGCGGCGCCCCGGCCCGCCGGCACCGGCCGCGCGCACCCGCATCCCCCCGCACCCGTCCCGGACCGGTGCGGACCCAGCCCGAGGAGGACCCGTGGCAGCCGAGCTGATCTCCGGACGCCGTGCGCGCATGACGCGCACCACGAGCGAGTCGGACGTGTACGTCGAGATGGATCTGGACGGCACCGGCCGCGCTGAGATCTCCACCACCGTGCCGTTCTACGACCACATGCTCACCGCGCTGTCCCGGCACTCCCAGATCGACCTGACGGTCCGTGCCACCGGGGACACGCACATCGACGTGCACCACACGGTCGAGGACGTCGCCATCACCCTGGGCGAGGTGCTCAAGACCGCGCTCGGGGACAAGTCCGGCATCCGCCGCTTCGGCGAGGCGTCCGTGCCGCTGGACGAGGCGCTGGCGCGCGCCGTCGTCGACGTCTCCGGCCGGCCGTACCTCGTGCACGAGGGCGAGCCCGAGGGCCAGCAGTACCACCTCATCGGCGGGCACTTCACCGGTTCCATGACCCGCCATGTGTTCGAGTCGATCACGTACCACGCGGCGATCTGCCTCCACATGGACGTCGTGCGGGGCCGGGATCCGCACCACATCGTCGAGGCGCAGTTCAAGGCCTTCGCCCGCGCCCTGCGCGCCGCCGTCGAGGACGACCCCCGCATGACCGGCGTGCCCTCCACCAAGGGCGCCCTCTGATGGCCCGCCCCACCACCGTCCCCGGTGTGCGGCCGCGCGTCGCCGTCCTGGACTACGGCTCGGGCAACGTGCACTCGGCGCTGCGTGCCGTGGAGCGGGCCGGCGCGGAGGTCGAGCTCACGCGCGATCCGCAGGCCGTGCAGGAGGCCGACGGGCTGCTCGTGCCCGGCGTCGGGGCGTACGCGTCCGTGATGCGGGCACTGACCGAGGTCGGCGGCACCCGCTGGATCGGCCGCCGCGTGGCCGGGGGCCGACCCGTCCTCGGCATCTGCGTGGGCCACCAGATCCTCTTCGACGCCGGCGTCGAGCACGGTGAGCGCACCGCGGGCATGGGGGAGTGGCCGGGTGTCGTCGCCGAGCTGCCCGCCGAGGTCCTGCCCCACATGGGCTGGAACACCGTCCGGCCGCCCGAGGGCAGCGCCCTCTTCGCGGGCATCGAGGACGAGCGGTTCTACTTCGTCCACTCCTACGGCGTGCTCGACTGGGAGTTCGACCAGACGATCTCCGCCATGCGTCCGCCCCAGGTCACCTGGGCGCACCACGGCGCGGACTTCATCGCCGCCGTGGAGAACGGCCCCCTGTCCGCCACGCAGTTCCACCCCGAGAAGTCCGGGGATGCCGGGCTGCAGCTCCTGCGCAACTGGCTGGAGACCCTCTGATGCCCTACTGGTCCGTCCTGTACCTCGCCCTCGGCGGGCTGCTGCTCGGCGCCGCCTGGTCCATGCGCACGCAGAAGGCGCCGCTGTGGGCCATCGTGATCGTCCTCGTGCTGGCCGGCATGGCCATCGCCGCCTCCTTCCTGACCGTCGGCGCCTGATCGCGCCGGCCGCCCCACCCGAGAGGAACCCCATGACCCCGAACGCCCCCGCACTCGAGCTGCTGCCCGCCGTCGACGTCCAGGACGGCCAGGCCGTCCGCCTCGTCCAGGGCGAGGCCGGCAGCGCCACCTCGTACGGCGACCCGTTGACCGCCGCCCTGGACTGGCAGCGCGCCGGCGCGGAGTGGATCCACCTCGTGGACCTGGACGCGGCCTTCGGTCGCGGTGACAACCGCGAGGTCATGCGCCGTGTGGTGGAGGAGATCGGCGTGAAGATCGAGCTGTCCGGTGGCATCCGCGACGACGCATCGCTCGAGAACGCCCTCGAGATGGGTGCGGCGCGGGTGAACCTGGGCACCGCCGCCCTCGAGGACCCGGACTGGACCGCGCGCGTCATCGAGCGCTTCGGCGACCGGGTCGCCGTGGGCCTCGACGTGCGCGGCACCACGCTCGCCGCCCGTGGCTGGACGAAGGAGGGCGGCGACCTCTGGGAGGTGCTGGACCGCCTCGAGGACGCCGGCTGCGCCCGCTACGTGGTCACCGACGTCACGAAGGACGGCACGCTCAAGGGGCCGAACACGGAGCTGCTGGCCCAGGTCTGCGCGAAGACCGCGAAGCCGGTCGTCGCCTCGGGCGGCATCTCCTCCCTCGAGGACGTCGCCGCGCTCGCCGCCATGACCGGCCAGGGCGTCGAGGGCGCGATCATGGGCAAGGCGCTGTACGCCGGCCGCTTCAGCCTGGAGCAGGCGCTGGCCGTTGCCGGCGGCGCCACGGTGGAGCAGGCGCGCTCCGAGCAGCCCGGCCCGGTCGCCCCGTGACGGGCTCGCACGACGACGGCGGCCTGGCCCGCGACGACGGGCTCGGTCCGATCGACGAGACGGTCGCGGTGCCGCATCCGGCGGCCCGGGAGCTGCCGGGGCACATCCGGGCCGCACTCGACCGCATGCGGGAGAAGACCGCGGGCGAGAACACCGCGGACACCGCGGGCGTCCCGTGGCAGGGCCGTGACCTCTCCGGCCCCGGCGTGGACGGCTCCGCGAACCCGTTGCACGTGTTCGACGAGGACGACGGCACCAGCCCGGCCGAGTGGACCGCCGTCATGTCGGCCCTGACGGACGGCTCCGCCGGTGAGCGGGAGGTGACGGAGGTGCTCGCGCGCATCCGCGTGTTCGCCGCCGTCGTGCCCACCCTTGCCGTGGACGAGGACGACGTCCACGACCACGCCGACCACACCGGTCACGAGCACGACGTCGCGGCGCACGGGGACAAGGCCGCGGACGTGGCCCTCGTGACCATGCGCGCGCCGGACGGCCGGCAGGCGCTGCCGGTGTTCACGAACGTGCCCGCGCTGACGGCGTGGAACCCGGTCGCCCGACCCGTGGCCGTGTGGCTGCCGCGTGCCTGCCTGTCCGCCGTGGACGAGGGCTGTGAGCTCGTCGTCATCGACGCCGGCGCCGAGCACACGTACGTGGTGCGACGCCCGGCCGTGTGGTCGCTCGCCCAGCAGAGGGAGTGGACCCCCGCCTATCGGGACCAGGAGATCGCGGACGAGATCGCCGAGGTCGCCGACCTGGTCCCGAACCTGTTGAACCTGGGCCTCGCACCCGGGTCGGGGGTGGCCACGCACACGGGTTCCGGCGCGGTGATGAACGGAGGCGGGGCCGGGCCCGAGCTGCAGATCGTCGCGATGCCCACCCGGGACGCCGACGCGGCCGGGGTGCGCCTGATGACGGCCACGCTCAAGACCCTCCTGGCAGACCTGCCGCTGCTGGCCGAGCGGGCCGACTCCGTGGAGATCACGGTCCGCCGACCCTGATCGGTCGCCCGGCCTGTCCGGTACCGTTGAGGGGGAGGGGAGGGCCCGTGGTGGCCCCACCCCATCCTGGAGGCCGTGCGCCGCGCGCCGGCCCCATGCCTCCCATCCTCCGAGGAGTACCCATGAGAACCAGAACCTTGACCGGCGTCGCCACCGCGGCGCTGGGCGCGGTGGTGGTGGCCGGTGCCGGCCCCGCCCTCGCGCAGACCACGCTCACCCAGGGCTCGGCGATCACCGCGCCGGCCGGGGCGTGCAGTCTGACCATCGTCGACGACGCCACCGCCTACACCGCGGCCCACTGTGGTGCGGGCCAATGGCAGATCGGCTCGACCGTCCGCGACGTCGACGGCGCCGCGATCGGCACCGTCTCGGCACTGCCCGGCGATTCGGGCGTGGACGCGGTCCGCGTGGCCCTGGCCGACGACGTCGACGTCGTGGGCGACTGGTCCACGCGGCCGGCCTCGTCCATCGGTGTGGGCGAGACCGTCTACACCCACGGCTCGTCCGTGCCGCTGGGCGCGCCGAACACCGTGTCCCACACGCAGACCTTCGAGGCCGCCACGGTCTGCGACGACGCGTACGCGGATCAGGTTGCCCTCGACACCGCCTCGACCTACGCCGGCGACTCGGGCGGGGCCGTCTATGACGCCCAGCAGCGGGTGGTCGGGGTCATCTCGGGCATCGCCCCGGTGACCTTCGACGCCGAGGGCAACGTGGTGGGCTGCGACGCCCAGGCGATGTCCTCGATCATGGTCCCGGTCGAGTCCCTCGACGCGCTGGACGCCTCCGCGGCGCCCGCCGCCGAGACCGCCGCGGCCGCGGAGACCGCCGCGGCCGCGGAGACCGCCGCGGCCGCGGAGACCGCTCCGGCCGCCGAGACCGCCCCGGCGATCGCCGACGTCGCGGGCCCCGTGGCCGACGAGGACCTGCCCACCGGCGGCGAGCCCGCCGTGGACGAGTCCGAGCTGACGGAGTTCACGCCGGCCGAGGAGGAGGCCATCGCGGCCGAGCTCAAGGCCCGCGCCGAGGCTGCCGCGGAGGAGGAGGCCGCCGAGGCGGCCCCCGCTGCTGAGACCCCGGCGGCCGAGGCCGCCGCGCCGGGCGTGACCGACGTCGTGGCCGCGCCCGCCGAGGGTGTCGCCTACGGCACCCAGGTGGTCGCGCAGACCGAACAGGGCGGCTTCGCCTCCGTCACCGTCACGGCCTATGACGCGGACGGCACCGTCCTGGGCCAGGACGGCCTGGACCTCACCGGCGAGTACCGCGCCTGGCTGCCCGTGCCGGCCGAGGTGCCCGCGGGCGGCTCCGTGGTGGTGACCGTGGTCGACGCGGCCGGCGCCGCCACGGACGCCACCGTGACCCTGGGCGGTCAGCTGGTCGGCTGATCGATTCCGCCCCCAACGGCACGACGAGGCCCGGTGATCCCGCACGGATCACCGGGCCTCGTGACGTCCCGGGGCGGCCCCGGCCAGGTGGGGACGCGGTCAGCACAGCCCCTCGAGTCGCCGCCCCAGGCGGGAGAAGATCCGGGTGAGGGACTCCGCCTCGCCCGGCGCCAGGTCGCCGAGGAAGAGCTCGTCCACCTGCCGGGCGTGCTCGATCGCAGCGCGTCGGAAGGCGGACCGGCCCTCGTCGGTGAGGACGGCCTCGAAGCCCCGCCGGTCACAGGCCACCGGGCGGCGGTCGATCAGGCCGCGGGCCACGAGCGTCTTCACCTGGTAGGTGATGCGCGACGGGGAGAAGACCATCCGGGACGCCAGCTCTCCCAGCCGGAGCCGGCCCTCGGGGGACTCGTAGAGGAGCAGCAGCAGGTTGTAGTCGGCCAGCGACATGCCGCAGTCCTGCTTCAGGCGGCGCTCCACCACCTCCGTGAGCATCTGGGTGGCCTCGAAGTAGGCGCGCCAGGCGCGCTTGGGCGGGTCCACCGGGCGGTGCGCCTCCGATGCGGAGCCGAACCAGCCGCCGTCGGGCTCCGCCGGCGCCGCGTCCTGCGCGGCGGGCTCAGGGGCCGGGGTTGAGGAGCTGCTCAAAGGGGGTCACCTCCAGGTCGATGTCCGCGGGCGCGGCGGCGCGTGCCCGCGGGGGGCGGCTCAGGGTGATCTCGGCCAGGTCGCGTCCGGCGGCCCGGATGCGGGACTGCAGCGGGTCGGTCCGCATCGAGGCCTGCACGCCGGCCGCCTCGCCCCAGTCGTCCGAGGCCGCGAAGACCGCGGTCGGCACGATGCGGGCCTTGAGGTAGGCGAACAGCGGCCGCATGGCGGTGTCGATCATGAGCGAGTGGCGGGCGGTGCCGCCGGTGGCGCCGAGGAGCACGGGCACCCCGACGACGGACGTGGGCTCCGCGAGGTCCCAGAAGGACTTGAACAGGCCCGAGTAGGAGGCCTTGTACGTGGGCGAGACCGCGATGACGGCGTCGGCCTGGGCGACCTCGTCCAGGGCGGCGCGCAGGGCCGGGGAGATGGCGAAGGTCACCAGGGCCTGCGCGATGTCCACGGCGAGCTCCCGCAGCGTGATCAGGTGGATCTGCGGGACCACGCCGTGCTCGGAGAGCGCCGCCGAGGCGGACTCCGCCATGCGTTCGGCGAGCATGCGGGTCTGGGACGGGTCCCCGGACCCGCCGGAGACCACGGCGAGGTGCCGGGCCTGCGGCGTGAACGGGGCGGAGGCATCGGGGGCGCCGGGGGTGGTCACTGCGCGGCACCGCCCTTCGCGGCATCGGCGGTGGCGCGCTGCTCGGCGGCCGCCGCGCGGTCGAGCTGGGCCTGCGATCCCTCCTTGCCGCCGGGCACGGGAGCCTCGCCGCGGCGGGCGCGTGCCACGAGGAACTCGTGGGTCGGGGCCGCCGGGACGTCGTCCGGCTTCAGAGCGTCGAACTCCTTGCGCAGCACGGGCAGGACCTCCTCGCCGAAGAGGTCGATCTGCCGCAGGACGGTGTCCGTGGGCAGGCCGGCGTGGTCGATGAGGAACATCTGACGCTGGTAGTCGCCCACCCAGTCGCGGAACGTGAGCGTGCGCTCGATGACCTGCTGCGGCGAGCCGACCGTCAGGGGCGTCATCCTCGAGAAGTCCTCGAGGGACGGGCCGTGGCCGTAGACCGGCGCGTTGTCGAAGTAGGGGCGGAACTCCGCCACGGCGTCCTGCGAGTTCTTCGCCATGTAGGCCTGGCCGCCCAGGGCCACGTACGCCTGATGGGCCTTGCCGTGGCCGTAGTACTCGTAGCGCTGGCGGTACAGGCGCACCATCTGGATGACGTGCTCCTTGTTCCAGAAGATGTTGTTGTGGAAGTAGCCGTCGCCGTAGTAGGCGGCCTGCTCGGCGATCTCGGGGGAGCGGATGGAGCCGTGCCACACGAAGGGGGCGACGCCGTCCAGGGGCTGCGGGGTGAGGGTGAAGTCCTGCAGCGGGGTGCGGTGGTTGCCGCTCCAGTCCACGGTCTCCTCATGCCACAGGCGGTAGAGGAGGTTGTAGTTCTCCACGGCGAGTTGGATGCCCTGGCGGATGTCCTTGCCGAACCACGGGTACACGGGGCCGGTGTTGCCGCGGCCCATCGTCAGGTCCACGCGACCGTCGGCGAGGTGCTGCAGGTACGCGTAGTCCTCGGCCAGACGCACCGGGTCCATGGTGGTGATCAGGGTCGTCGCCGTGGAGAGCTGGAGGGTCTCGGTCTGCGCGGCCAGGTAGGCCAGCAGCGTGGGCGGGTTGCCCGGGGCCACGAAGGGCGGGTTGTGGTGCTGGCCGGTCGCGAACACCTCGAAGCCCGCCTGCTCGGCGTGGCGGGCGATCTTGACGGTGTCCTTGATCCGCTGATGCTCGGTGGGGGCGGTCCCGTTCGTCGGATCGGCGGTGATGTCGCCGATCGTGAAGACGCCGAACTGCATGGTGTGCTCCTCAGTGTGCCCGGGGGCGGGTCTCACGGTGCCGGCCGCGCCGTCGCCGTGTTCTTCAAAAATGAACTATACCGCACAACGAGCCGCCCCGTCCTGAATATTCCGCAGGGCCCGACACGGCAGACTGGTCCCATGAGCCCCGCCTTCGACGCCGGTCGCCTCGCCCACACGGACGTCCTCATCCTGCAGCAGGTGACGAGCTTCCTGTCCAACGACATCCAGGTGACGGACCCGGACGGGCGCACCGTCGTCTCGGTGGTCACTACGGGCGGGGGCCTGGGCCGAATGTTGATGGGGAACCGCAGCTTCGACGTGGTCGACGGTGACGACGGCCGCGTGCTCTTCCGCCTCGCCGACCCGGCCACGTTCGGCCGCGACCGCTTCGCGATCCTGGACGCCGACGGGCTGCCCTTCGCCAACCTCGTCCGCCAGATCGCGTTCCTGCGGACGTCCGTGAACGTCGAGGTCGTGGACGGCACGTGCTTCGCGGTGACCGGCGACCTGTGGGACCACGACTACGCCATGACCGTGGGCCAGCAGCCGATCGCCCGCGTGACCGCGCGGTTCGGAGGCGTCATGAACGCCCTGGCCGGGCGCTCGCGGTACGAGATGCGCCTGGACCCCGGCATGCCGCCCGTGGTGCGCTGCGCCGTGCTCGGCACGGCCATCGCCCTCGACCTGATCCGGGCCAAGGACCGGCGCAGCAACGGCTGAGTCCGCCGAGCGCGCGGCCGTCTCGACGGCGCCTCCGGGGCGTGCCTTGACCCCTCCCGTAGGATTCGACGGTGGACTTCGGAGCGTACGGACGGCTGTTGCAGGACCCTCGGATCCGCCATCTGCTGGCGGTGGGGTTCATCGCCCGCTTCCCGCACACCGCCGCCGGGGTGATCCTCACCCTGCACGTGGCGCTCACGCTGGGCCTGGGCTACGGCCAGGCCGGCCTGGCTGGGGCGGCGATGACGCTGGGCATCGCGGTGGGCTCGCCGTGGCGGGGCCGCGTGGTGGACGCGAAGGGGCTGCGCCGTGCACTGCTGCCCTCCGTGATCGCGGAGGCCGTGATCTGGCCGATCGTCCCGTGGCTGCCGTTCTGGCCGATGCTCCTGGCCGTGTTCCTGGGCGGCGTGTTCTCACTGCCGATCTTCTCCGTCGTCCGGCAGGGACTCGGCGTGCTCACCCACGGCAAGGACCGGCAGACGGCGTTCGCCCTGGACTCCATCGTCACGGAGACGATCTTCATGATGGGCCCGGCGCTGGGCGCCGTCGTCGCGGCCACGTGGTCGAGTGCCCTCGGCCTGACCATCGTCGGCCTCTCCAGCGCGCTGGGCGGCATCCTGCTGATGTGGTTCAACCCGCCGACACGGTCGAGTCAGCTGGCCGTCGTCGGACCGGCGACCGAGGATCCCTACACCGAGGAGCAGGACCGTCAGGAGGCGATCGCCCAGGCGGTGACCGCCGCGCCCATGCACGTGGAGATGGCCGCCCCCAGCCTGGCGACCGGTGCGCTGCCGGCCATCACGGAGGCCATCCCCCTGGTCACCGGGTCGCTGCCCGTCATCGCCGCGGACGGCTCCGGGCCGACGACGGCGCCGCGCCGGGCCCGGGCCGAGCGGCTGCGGCAGTGGCGGCGGACCCACTTCTCCTGGGTCGGGCCGGAGGTGCTCGGTGTGCTCGTGGTGTCGATGGCGGCCGGGATCGTCATGGTCGGCACCGAGGTCTCGATGGTGGCCGAGCTGGAGTCGCAGGGCGCCGCGGCGTCGGTGGGTCTGGTGTACGCGTTCTGGTGCGGCGCCTCCGCCGTGGGCGGGCTCTTCTATGGGGCCTGGGGCCGCCAGGTGCACCCGTACCTGCTGATGGCGCTGTTCGCCGTGGCGACGGTGCCGCTCGCGCTCGTGGACGGGGTGTGGGCGCTCGCGCTGGCCTCGATCCCCTCGGGTCTGCTGACGGCGCCGACCCTGGCCTCGGCCTCGTCCCGGCTCTCGCACCTCGTGGTGGAGGAGCGGCGCGGCGAGGCGATGGGCTTCTACGGCTCGGCCATGACCGCGGGCGCCGCGATGGGCGCCCCGCTGGCCGGCGTGTTCATCGACGGCGTCGCCCCGTCCGCGGGCTACGTGTTCGCGGCGGCCGCGGGCTTCGTGCTCGTGCTGCTGGCCGCCCTGGCGACGGTGGCGCGCGGACGGCGCTCCGCCTGAGCCGGGCCTGCTCCGCGGGTCAGGCCAGGAGCTCGTGGATGCGGCGGACCAGCACGGCGGTGAGGTCCGCGTCGAAGTCCGCGGTGGAGGAGTCCATGAACAGGTGCCGGTCCGTGTCGTACTCGAAGAGGTCGGCGGGGCGGTCCGGGTGCTCGGCGGTGGCCGCGTAGGAGCGGGCGGTCTCGAGGTCGCCCTCGAGGGCCCAGGGGTCGCGGGTGCCGAGGTGGATCTGCAGGGCGGTGTGGGGCTGCCAGAGCGGGGCGTAGGCGTCGAGGGCCTCGGCGCCGGCCATGGCGATGCACGCGCGGAAGCCGGGGACCACCTGGGCGGCACGCCAGGCGGGCATCACACCCATGCTGATGCCCGCGACGACGGAGGCCTCCTGGTGCTGGGCACACGCCCGCATGCCGCGCCGGCCGATCTCCTCGAAGCCGATCTGTTGGGCGTGGGCGACACCCTCGTCCACGGTGGCGAAGGTGCGGCCGTCGTAGAGGTCAGGGGTGTGGACCGTGTGACCGCCGGCGGCGATCTGGTCGGCGAGCGCGCGCACGCCGTCCGTGAGACCGAGGGCGTGGTGGAAGAGGATGATTTGCGCCATGGGTCAGAGCGTAGACCGCGGTGAGCGGCTGCCCCATCGTGGGGGTGTGTGAGCGGGGGCGAAGACGTGAGGTGGCTCGCGTCTGTCGCCACGGGTGAGTTGGCGCTCATTGCGTGGAGGGCAAGCGCAGTGCTTCCCCGACTGGTGCCCTGGGTTCTCGTCTCGGCGGCCCCAGGACAGCACCGTCTCAGTCTTCACGTCGCGCGGTCGGAGACTGCGCGAGCGAGCGGCGAGGAATCTTCTGCATGAGTGCCGAGGCACTCGTGCGATCGGTCACGGGGCTGCTCGAGGCAGGAGCGGGCAGCGGCCTCCTGGCCTCATCCGTCCTGCGACCTTCGGGACGTCTTCGCCGGACGATGCCGCGGCCGCTTCGGACGTACGGCGACGAAGGGGCGCCCTGTCCGACTGCTCCTGGCGACCTCGACCACGGCATCCACGTTCGACGGAGGACGGGAGAACGTCTCGCCGGGTGGACGTCGGAGCTGAGTCCACCGTTCCGCTGCGGTCACACGGGAATCGCCGTCAGTGCGGTCACGCCGGGGCGGGAGACGCGAGCTGGCAGGGCATGCCGGGTTCGGGGACGGCGGGACTGATGTGCACGGCCCGCCCCGGCAGGGGCTCGACCTCGGTCAGCCGGGGCCAGATGAGCCGGTGCTCGGCGTTCGTCCCGGCCGGCACGAAGAAGCGGTGGGGCAGGTGCAGCAGCAGCCGGCCCGTCGCCAGCTCTCGGCCGCCGAACACCGCCAAACGCAGCCCGACGGCCGCCGGACGGCCGAGCCAGTCGTGCACGTCCTCTTCGACCGTGCGGTAGGTGTCCCCGACGCGCAGGCCGGACCACGCGTTCCAGCCCGTGATCACGGCCGTGCCGCCGGCGGCCGCGAGCTCGCGCAGGCGGGCCAGGACGGCCTCCCCGGCTCCCTCGGAGTCCGGGGTCAGCACCGGCAGCCCGGACCGTGCGGCCGCCGCGGCCTCCCCGGTGCCGTCCAGCACGGCCACCGGCCCGCCGCTGCGCACCGCCACCTCGACGACGGCGGCCAGCGTCTCCGCGCGACCTCCCGCGGCCTCGACGATCCACGCGGTGCGTCCCTCCGCGCCGGCCGGCCACCGCCAGGGACGGTGCCGGCCGTGGGCCGCGTCGTCGAGCAGGGCCAGGGCCGTGGCCTCCGCCCGGCGAGCGCGGTCCGGCACCCAGCGCTCCGGCAGGGCGGGGGTGACCACGGGCGGAGGTGTCGGCCAGTCACCCGCCGCGTACTTCTCCACCAGGACCGAGACGACGGCCTCCCAGGGGGCGACGGCCGGGGCGGCCGCGGCCTCGCCCAGCCGTCGCCACACGGGCGTGCCGCCGTCGACCGTCCACTGGGACGCGCGGAACGAGACCGTCGGGCGCCCCGCCGTCGAGAGGATCGCGGAGCCGGGGCGACGCGGGTCGAGCCGGGCCGCGGCAGCCGTGCCCACCAGGTCCCATGACTCCTGCTCCGTCGCGGTGCGCAGGGCGATCGTGCTGCCCAGGTTCGAGCGCAGGTCCGAGCCCACCGCACCCGTGGCCCGCTGCGTGGCCAGGATGAGATGGAAGCCGAGGGAACGGCCCGTGGCGGCCAGACGCTGCAGGACGGCGGCCGCGTCCGGGTGGTCGTCCACGAGCACGCGCAGCTCGTCGATCGCCACGACGAGCCGAGGCAGCGCCGCGTCCGGATGGCGGCGGCGGAAGCCGGGATAGTCGCTGACCCCGGCCTCCGCGAAGAGGGCCTCGCGGCGATGCAGCTCCGCTCGGATGGCGCTCAGCGCCCGCAACGAGGCCGCTCCCACGTGGTTGGTCTCCAGGCTCATCGTGTGGGGGAGCGCGCCCAGCGGACCGAACGACGCGCCGCCCTTGAAGTCCAGCAGCAGGAACGCGACCTCGGCCGGCGGGTGGTGCGCCGCGGCCCCCAGCAGGAGGGACAGCAGGAGGTCCGACTTCCCGGATCCCGTGGTGCCCGCGATGAGCAGGTGTGGCCCGTCGGCGGCCAGGTCCATCTCGACGACGCCCGCCTCGTCACGGCTCCGGGCGAGGGCCACGGTGAGCCCGTCGACGGCATCGCGGGCGCCCACCTGCCCCGGTGGCGTGAGCGTGCCGTCCCCGTCGTCGGTGGGCAGCAGGCCGAGGTCCACGACGTCGTCGGCCAGCTCGGTCAGCCAGGCGACCAGGGTACCGTCGGCGAGACCGTCGGCGGCCATGTCCTCGAAGCGCTGCTGTTCGGCCGGGACCACGACGGTGCGCCCGCGCAGGTCGACGACGGCGTCCCCCGGCGCAGGCGGCGGCCCGGTGAAGTCGTACCGCGTCCAGGGCAGATCCGTCCGGGCCGTGGGCGTCGTCCCCGCGTCGTCGCCGATGGCGGCCCGCCACGCTCGCCACGCCGGATCCAGTGCCGCGTCCTCAGGAGCCGACACCAGCAGCCGCGGGCCGGACCCGCCCGACCACCAGGTGCGGCGGACTCCACCGGCCTCCACCACGAACGCGCCGTCGGCGGCCACCGCGTGCCGCAGGAGCTGGAACACCGCCCACCGGCAGGCCCCGGCCACATCGCGCGGTGGCCCGACCACGACGACGCGCGACTCCGGCGGTGACGTCGTCATCACGGTGCGCCGCGACGTGACGGCCTCCACCCATGCCTCGTCCGGGTCGTCCCGCGACAGGGACAGCGCCCCGACGCCGGAACCCCACGAGACCGCCACGGCCTCGTCGGCCCCTGCCGTCAGTCCGAAGCGGTCCGTCGCGCCGGAGCGGACGGCGCGGGCCACCCCACCGGGGCTCAGTGCCGCCCGAGCCCGCCGGCGGACGACCGCGTCCGCGCGGGCGGCGAGCAGCCGCGCATGCCGCAGCCGGGTACGGCGCTGCATCGCCAGCATGACCAGCGCCACCGCCACGGACAGGACGCCGAACAGCAGGAACATCGGGTTCCCCATCATCAGGACCAGGGCGACCCCGAGCACCAGCGGGCCCAGGGCCGCCACCAGCGGGATCACGACGGACTGCCGGGCCGGTGGGGATCCGAGGTCGACGGCGGGCGGCTCCGGCGTGACCGGCCGCGGCAGGGCGGCCCCGGGCCCGCGGACCAGGCCTAGGGCGGTCCGGCCCACAGGGAGCGGGCTGCGGCCGTCCCACAGGCGTCCGGTGTCCCGAGGACCGTCGTGGACGTGCAGCCCGGTGGGCGCGAGCCGCAGACGCATCGGCCGCGACGGGGCTGAGGGGTCGTCCAGCAGCAGCCGTGCCCCACCGCGTCCCACGCTCAACCCGCCCTCCCCCAGAGGGACGAGGCGGCCGGCGTCGGGTCCGTGCTCGGTGACCACCGCGAGCTCCGGCCCCCGGGCCGGTGCACTCCCGACCCGTTCCGCGTACGTCACGCTGCGCCGCCCGGCAGCGCACCGGCGCAGCGACCGGGCGGGAAAACGTTCCCGCACCGCCCGGTCCTGCTCGTCCGCGCCGGCGGGGAAGTGCTCCACCCGCCATGTCTCGGGAGCGGCCCCGCCCAGGATCCGCACGCTCCAGGCCATCCCCGCCCCTCCCTCCTGAGACCGGCGACTGGCCCGTCCGGCCGCCTGGGGACGACCCTGCCACGGCCTGATGGCGGTTCGGGCGGCCTGTGGACAACTCACCGTCGAACGGGTCCGCCGCCACGTTGTCCACAGTCATGGTGTCCTGGGGCACACGCATCGACGGAACGGGGTATCTTCCTGATCGAGACATGTGCGGCGCTGGGGATGGCGCCGAACCGGGCACAGGAGGGACACATGGATGCGGTGCGCATTCTCGAGGACGAGATCCGGGAGATCGTCCGGCGGCAGGGCATCGACCCGCAGCGTGAGCACGCCCGGGTCCTGACGCTCATCCAGGACGCGGCCGCGGACTACGAGTCCCGCGCGATGGTCAGCTCGCTGCCAGACCTGGAGGATCCCGTGGCGGCGCGGCAGGACCTGTTCGACCGCATCGCGGGCCTCGGGCCGCTCCAGCGGCTCATGGACGATCCCTCCGTGGAGGAGATCTGGCTGAACGCGCCGGACGCCGTCTACTGCGCGCGGTCCGGCCGCTCCGAGCTGACGGGCATCGTCCTGACCGAGGAGGAGGTGCAGGACCTCGTCGAAGTCATGTTGAAGTCCTCGGGCCGGCGGCTGGACCTGTCGATGCCGTTCGTCGACGCGGCCCTGCCGGACGGTTCGCGCCTGCACGTGGCCATCCCCGACATCACGCGGCGGCACTGGGCCGTGAACATCCGGAAGTTCATCGCCCGGGCGCGCCGGCTGGACGACCTCGTCCGGGGCGGTTCCCTCACTCCGACGGCGGCCCGCTTCCTGGACGCGGCCGTGGACGCGGGCATGAACATCCTCGTCAGCGGAGCCACCCAGGCCGGCAAGACCACCCTGCTCAACTGCCTGGCCTCGGCCATCGGCCCGCGGGAGCGCGTGATCACCGTGGAGGAGATCTTCGAGCTGCAGATCCCGGTGCGCGACGTCGTCGGGCTGCAGTGCCGCCAGCCGAACCTGGAGGGCCACGGCGAGATCCCGCTGCGCCGCCTCGTCAAGGAGGCGCTGCGGATGCGCCCGGACCGCCTGATCGTCGGCGAGGTGCGCGAGGCCGAGGCACTGGACATGCTCGTCGCGCTGAACTCCGGCCTGGCCGGCATGTGCACGATCCACGCGAACTCGGCCGCGGACGCACTCACGAAGCTCTGCACGCTGCCCCTGCTGGCAGGGGAGAACATCTCCCGGGACTTCGTCGTCCCGACGGTCGCCACGTGCATCGACGTCGTCGTGCACTGCGAGCGCGACCGCCAGGGCCGCCGGCGGGTGCGGGAGATCCTCACCGTCGGCTCACGGGTGGAGGGTGGGGTCATCGAGACGTCGGCGCTCTTCCAGCGCGACACCGAGGGCGACCTGCGCCTCAACGAGGGTGCGAACCTGGGGTTCGAGGCGCTCGCCCGTCGCGGCGTGGACGTCCACGAGCTGGTGGGGCTCCGCTGATGGCCGCGCTGCTGGGGCTCGCGCTCGGCTGCGGCCTGTTCCTGCTGTGGTGGTCCCTCTGGTCCCCTCCCACGGAGAGACCCGAGGCCGCCCGCGCCGACTCGCGCTTGCGTGTGCTGATCGCCCAGTCCGGCATCCAGCGCCTCAGCCCGGCCGGCGTCGTGTCCGCCATGGCCGTCGGCGGTCTCGTGGTCGGGCTGCTCGTCCTGTCGCTGACCGGCACGTGGACCATCGCCGCGTGCTTCGCCGTCTTCGGGGCGGCCGTGCCCTGGCTGCTGCTGTCCTGGCAGGCCCGTCGGCGGTCCACGGCACTGCGCGAGCTGTGGCCGGACGCGATCGACCACGCCCGGTCGGCCATCCGCGCGGGCCTGACTCTCCCGGAGGCGCTCATCCAGCTCGGGGAGACCGGGCCGGAGGGGCTGCGCGAGCCGTTCCAGCACTTCGCCCGGGACTACCGGGCCGGAGCCCGCTTCGTGGACGCACTGGACCGGCTCAAGGCCCGGATGGCCGACCCCGTCGCGGACCGCCTGGTGGTCTCGCTGCGCCTGACCCGCGAGGTCGGGGGCGCCGACATCGGCCGTCTGCTGCAGACCCTCTCCGAGTTCCTCCGGCAGGACGCCCGCATCCGCGCCGAGCTCGAGGCCCGGCAGTCGTGGACCGTGAACGCGGCCCGGTTGGCGGTGTGCGCCCCGTGGCTCGTGCTCCTGCTGCTGGGGACCCAGCCCGCCGCGGTCGCGGCCTATCGGTCCGCCGCCGGCGGGGCCGTGCTCCTCGCCGGCATGGTGGCCTCCGTCGTCTGCTACCGCGTCATGCTCCGCATCGGCGCGCTGCCCCGGGAGAAGCGGGTGTTCGCATGACGTCCGCGCTGATCTGGGCTGCGCTCCTGGGCCTCACCCTCGGGGCGGGACTGCTCCTCATCCTGGTCACCCAGCCGGTGGGCTGGCGCCCCAGCCTCGAGCAACGGGTCGAACCGCAGCTGCGCCACCACATCCCGGCCTCCCGCCTCCTCGAGGAGGAACGTGCGGGCGCCTCGCCCTGGGGAACGTGGGGACGCATCCTCGATCCCGTGGTGCAGGCCGGAGTCGGCTGGGTCCAGCGCATCTCCCCGGGCGGGGCGGCGCTCGACCGCAAACTGGCCGCCGCGGGGCTCGCGGTCACGTCGACGGACTTCCGTGCCCAGCAGGTCCTGAGCGCGGCCGCGGGGGCCGCCGTGGCGGCCGTCCTCGCGCTCAGCCTCACCGTCACGGGCCGCGTGCCGGTGATCACGGGGGTCGCCCTCGTGATCGCCGGCGGCATGGCCGGGTTCCTGCTCCGGGAGCAGCTGCTCTCCCTGCGGGTGCGACGGCGGCGCGAGGCCATCCTCTCCGAGTTCCCGTCCGTGGCCGAGCTGTTCGCGCTCTCGGTGGGCGCGGGGGAGAGCGCCGCCGGAGCGCTCGAACGCATCGCGGGGACGGCGCGCGGGGAGCTGGCCGGCGAGTTCCGCACCACGCTCGCCGACATGCGTGCCGGGGCGTCGCTGTCCGCGGCGCTCAAGGCCATGGGACGGCGCGTGCAGCTGGCCCCCGTCGAACGGTTCATCGGGGGCGTGCTCATCGCGCTCGACCGCGGCACGCCCCTCGCCGACGTCCTGCGCGCGCAGGCCCAGGACGTGCGTGAGATGGGTCGCCGCGAGCTCATGGAGGCCGCCGGCCGGAAGGAGATCCAGATGATGGTGCCGCATGTCAACCGCTAGGATTACTACATGACCCCTGCCGCCCTGTATCTCCGCCAGTCAAAAGACCGCGCCCGCGACGAAGCGGCCGTAGATCGCCAGGAAGCCGCGTGCCGGGCGCTGGCCGAGGCAAAGGGCATCACGGAGCTGCGGCTATACGTGGATAATGACCGATCCGCCACGGCGGGGGAGCGTCCTGAGTTCGAACGGCTACTAGAGGACGTGAGCGCCGGGCACGTGTCCGTCGTCATCGTCTTCCACCTCGACCGGCTCACGCGGTCAATTCGTGACCTCACTCGCGTAATCGAAGCGGGCCAGCCCCGCCGACTCAATATCGCCAGCGTTCACGGCGTCGGTATCGACCTGGGGGACCCTACGGGCGTTGCTGTCGCCACGATCCTTACCGCCGTTGCTGCTATGGAGGTGCAGCACAAGGGCACCCGCCAGCGCGCTGCTAACCGGCAACGGGCCGAGCGCGGGGCCGCCTTCTGGACGCGCCGCCCGTTCGGGTACGACCGCGAAGACGGGCGGGTCTACGTCGTGGAGCGCGAAGCCGAGGCAATCCGGGAGGGCGCGCGGATGATCCTTGAAGATGGGGCCACCCTGTCTGCCGTCATGCGTGCATGGGACGCCGCCGGTCTGCGGACCACGGGCAAGAACCGCGCGGGGGAACCGGGCCGATGGTCAGTCACCAAGGTTCGCGGCGTGCTGCTCAATCCGCGCTACGCCGGACGGCGCATGTACAACGGAGAGGACGTCGGGCCGGGCGACTGGCCGGCCATCCTCGATCGGGACACATTCGATGACCTCACGGTGAAGCTCACAGACCCGCGCCGCCGGACCGCGCCGGATGACCTCAACGCTAAACACCTGCTCTCGGGAATCCTGACATGCGGGAAATGTGGGGCGCGGATGTTCGCCGCCCCCTCGAAGTACCGGGGCAATGTCCGCATGACGTACCGCTGCCACGGCGGCTACTGCATGGGGCGCGGCATGGAAGACGTTGACGGCGTGGTGACCGCCGTCCTCCTGGCTCGTCTGGCTCAACCGGATGCCCTTGCCGCCATGAGCCCCACGGAGGATGTGCAGGCGTTGCACGCGCGTGCGGCGGACGTGCGTGACCGGCGTGACGCGCTGGCCGAGCTATTGGCAGATGGGCTGATGTCACCCACGGCTGTGCGTGAGCAAGCGGGCCGACTCAACCGAGAACTAACGGACCTCGAAAACCGTCTAGCTGCGGCCACGGGTAATGACCCGGTGGTCAACCTGATTCAGTCCGCCGATGTGGCCGCGTCGTGGGAGACCGCCGCCGTGGCAGACCGCCGCCGCATCGTCCGGGCGCTCATGAAGGTGACTCTCATGCCCGTTGGGAAGGGAACCCGGTTCGCGCCGGAGCATGTCCGTATTACTTGGAAGGGTGGAGACGATGAGTGAGCCGACCCCGCTGGAAGTGTATGACGCACTGAAGCAGTCAGGCCGACTGAAAGCCGCTGTTATTGCGGAATGGAGGTGCAAGAAGAAGGGATGCCTACTGGGGCAGGTGTTCCCTCATGAGGGCGAGTTGTATTTCTACGCGCCCCCTTACCGCCTCTCCCCGGCCCGCCATGAAGCCGAGACGACCCCGCGCGCGCGGGAACGCAATACCTTTGATGGCGCGATCTGGAAGCCCCGCATTCAATGGCTGGAATTCTTTAAAGGTGCCGAGTCGGTGACGGGTATGGACGCCACCTGCCAGCACATGCAGAACGTACGCATCTCGGCCTGGGACATCCTGCGTGCCGCCGAAGAGGGCAGGCCTGGAAAGCCGGTGCGGACCATGTTGTGACTACAGGATTCTGTGGTACACTGTAAAAACAAGTGAAGCGCCCCACCAGCACGGGAAACGCCGGACCATTGGGCAGGTTCGGGACACGCTGAAAGGCTCTCCCGTGCCATCTTCCCGGCCCTCACTCTCCCCGGACGCCCGCGCCGCAATCGCCCGCGCAAACGTCCTCAATCGGCACCGTCCCGCCGGTCATCCCCAGCTCGTCGAAGCTCGCCGTGACGCCGCTGCGGCCACTCTCGCCGACTACGTCTCAGCCGTCGTGGCCGAGGCCCCGCCCCTGACGGACGCCCAGCGCGACCGCATCGCCGCCCTGCTGCGCCCGACCAAGGCGCGGGATGCCGCTTGAGCGCCGCCGCCACCCTCACCCGGCCCACGGTCGGAGACACTGGCCGACTCGACGTGCGGGCCGTACAGCGCATGATTCGCGCCATGTCCAAGCGGGACGCCGTGACGTTCCTCCACCGGCACATCGGTGTGACGACCTCATGGGCCGAGCGGCACCTGAAAGCGCTGGGCCAGATGCATCCCCACGAGTTCGCCCAGGCCCTCGCACTGGGCGGCGCGCCCGCTCACGTCCTCCACGGATTCGACCCCACGGGCAACACCGCCGCGCGCAACGTGGACATGGAGCGGGCGGGGGTGACCGCATGATGCTCCCGAACATGGAAGAACGCCGCCCCCACACCCTGGGAACGGCGTCCATGAATCCAACCGACCCGGCCACCACCAGAGAGCCTGAGTCTGCCGCCATTCTACCTGACGCCGCCGACCTTTTGGAAGGCGTGCACGTCCTCATCGTCGCCATTCAAGAGCCCGAGCGCGTCCGTTACCGGCGTCGATTCATGTACTCCCTGGATGCGGCCGAGAAGGCCCTGAACCGGGCCGTGATGCGTGGTCACCGGGCGTCCATTGTCCTTGCCCGCATCAACGGGGCGGAGACGGTTCGGGGATGGGAGGAGTCCGCATGAGCGCCGCGCTGATCGACACGGCCCGACAGATGCACGCTGCCGGGGTGAACGTGATCCCCGTTCGCCACGACGGCACCAAGGCCCCCGCGCTGAAGGCGTGGCAGTCACACCGGACGACTGCCGCCGACCTCGACGCATGGTTCGGCGGGGACGATCCCCGCCACCGGTCTATCGGGGCCGCGTGCGGTGCCCTCTCCGGCGGTCTGGAGATGCTGGAAATCGAAGGCGCTCATGTCGGGCTGCTGGAGGACGTGGGACGCGCCGCCGGGGCTGCTGGGCTGCTGGAGCTCTGGGAGCGCGTGAACGGGGGATGGTGCGAACTATCCCCGTCTGGCGGAGTCCACTGGTTCTACCGCGTGGAGGGCATGGACGTGCCTGGCAACACCAAGCTTGCCGCCACCGAAGCCCGGCAGACCATCGCGGAGACGCGGGGCCAGGGTGGGCAGGTGGTCCTCGCCCCCTCCGGTGGGACCACGCACAAGACGGGCCGGGCGTGGGAGCGCCTGGACGGTGGGCCGGAGACGGTGCCGACGCTGACCGCTGCTGAGCGCGAGGCGCTGCACGGGCTGTTCAGGGCACTGGATCGCGCGCCCGAACGTGTGCCGGCCCCTGCGCCGACCTCCACGCCCCAGCGGGCCGAGGGTCCGCGCCCTGGCGACCTGTGGGCCGCCCGCACGACGTGGGCCGACCTGCTGACCCGCCACGGCTGGCAGGTCCACCACACGAGCGGGGTAGAGACGCACTGGACCCGTCCCGGCAAGTCCACGACGGAGGGGCCGAGCGCCACGACGCGCGAGGACGGCGGGCTGTACGTGTTCAGCACCTCGACCATGTTTGACGCCGAGACGCCCTACTCCAAGTTCGGGGCGTATGCGGTGCTGGAACATGGCGGGGACCATGCCGCCGCCGCCCGTGCGCTGGCCGCTGACGGGTTCACGGACCGTCCGGTGGTCCCGAGGACCGCCCCGGCCCCCGAGGCCGTCACGGAGGCGCCTGGGGCCGTGGAGCGGTACAGCCGGGATCGTGCGATCGCGGAGGCGGCCGAGCGTCTGCGAGTCACGGAGGCGGCCCGGCGCATGGTGTCCGCTGAGCGTGCAGCTCAGGCCCCGCCGCCGGTACCTGTGGACATGGGAGAGTTCATCGCCGCCCACGCAGACGATGAAGCCTCATGGCTGCTGGAGGACCTGTGGCCCCTGGGCGGCCGGGTCATGCTGACCGCCCCGGCCAAGGGGGGCAAGACGACCATGATGGGGAATCTTGTCCGCACCCTGGCCGATGGTGCCCCGTTCCTGGATCGGTTCGCCCCGGTGAACCTGTCCGAGACGGGCGGGCGCGTGGTGCTGCTGGACACGGAGATGACGGAGGGCCATCTGGCCCGATGGCTGCGGGCCGTGAAGGTGCGCCACCCGGAGCGGGTCCGCGTGGTGTCACTGCGCGGGCGGGTTCAGACGCTGGACCCCACGGAGCCGGCCAATCGTGCCCAGTGGGCGCGCATCCTCGCTGGAGCGCAGACGGTCATCCTCGATCCGGTGGGGCCGGTTCTGGCCGCGCTGGGGCTGGAGGAGAACTCATCGACGGACGTTGGCGGGTTCTTCACGGGCTGGGATGCGCTCATGGCCGAGGCGGGCGTACAGAACAGCCTGATCGTCCACCACCACGGGCACAGCGGGGAGCGGGCGCGCGGCTCGTCCAAGTTCGCGGACTCGTGCGACGCGCTGTGGACTCTCGTACGAGATGGGGACGCCACGGACGCGCCCCGATATTTCAAGGCTATGGGCCGAGACGTGGACGTATCCGAGGGCCGGCTGGAGTTCGACGCGGGTACCCGTCACCTCTCGTACACGGAGGGCAACCGCACGCAGGACCGGCAGACCGAACGGCTGGATGACCTTGTCCCCAAGGTCGTGGACTACGTCACCGCTCACCCCGGCGTCTCCGGCGCGGGGATCGAAGCGGCGTTCCCGGCTCGCGCCGCCGAGGTCCGGGCGGCACGGCAACACGCCCTCGAAACGGGGCAGATCGTGGAGCGCAGACGGGAGGGGAGGGGAGGCGGAAAGGCGTACCACCCGCCCCTGTCCTGACCTCCGAACCTCGTCCCGAACCTCGTCCCACAGACCCCTCTCGGGACGAGGTTCGGGACGAGGTTCGCCGGACGGACCTGGGACGAGGTTTGACCGCATGATGACGCGGAAAATCACAACCTCGTCCAACCTCGTCCAACCTCGTCCCGGACGAGCTAACTAACCTCGTCCCCCCCTTTATGGGGGGGACGGGGTTAGAGCGAAGTACCACCACCCCAGAATCGACAGGAAAAAGACCATGAGCACCACCACCCGCCACACCTGGCTCGACATCGATTTCAAGCCCGCCCCACCCGTGAGCACCACCACCCGGCCCACACCGAAGCACGCCGCCACCACGGCACTCGAACGCATAGCCGCCGAGCTCGCCTACCTGCGGAATGAGTGCCACAGCATCCGCCACGCCCTCGACCACCGAGCCCGGGAGCGCGCATGAGAGCCCGCCGCACGTTCATCGTCGCCCGTGACCGGTGGTCCCGCGACCTCACCACCGCCAGCAAATCCCGGGCCAACGCAATCCTGCGCGAACACCCGGACGGGGGCACCGTGCCGGGCGTGATGATCTTTCGGGACTACTTGCCCGTGCTCGCCCTGACCCCGGACCAGGCGCGGACGCTGGCCGACCAGCTGCACGACGCCGCCGACACCTGCCTAGAGGCCGCCCATGGATGAGCACGCCCGCGCGGCCCTCGTTGCATGGCTGGCCCGCCGACGACGCGAACACATTGAACGCATCCATACCGCCTCAACCGAACGTGAGGCCCCTACAGACATGGCGTGAAGATCACCGGCGGACCCGCAACACCGCGGGGGCTGGAATCAAGGCGGCGAGCGATCGCTAGAGGCCGCGAAGACCCGCCTGCGCCAGAGTGACCGGCAAATGCCCGCACGAGACATGAAAGGGATCACCCATCCGCCTGCGGGCGGTCACTCAAGCGGTCCGGCGTCACCACGACGCCGGGCCGCCCCCTTACCTAAACCCTCTCCGAAAGGAACCCACCATGAACACCCCTACCCCTGCCCCTACCGTCCATGACCTCGCCGCCCAGCTGACCCGTGAGCGCACCCGTGCTGTCGCCCTCGTGCGCAAGCTGGAGAACATCGGCGTGAAGCCGTCTAAGCGTCTGACCGCCGCACGCGAGGCCCAGGCCGCACACAGCCGGCTCCTGGCCGAGACCCGCCGCGACGCCGCCGCCGTCGAGCACGAGATCACCGAGGCCGCCGCCACCGCGAACGGGGACGCCCTCACCGACGCCCTGGCCCGCCGCCAGAACCTGGCCGCCGCCGTAGACGCCCTCAACTCCCCCGACGTGATAGCACGTCTCGTACAGGCCGAGGTGAGCGCCGCCTACGGGGCCGCCCACGACGCCCGTGAGAGCGTCGCCGCGTACTTCAACCGGGCCGCCGAGGAGTTCGTGAACGTACACCGCGAACATTTCAATGCCGGGCCGCTGCTGGCCCACCACGTTCTCGGCACCGCCGCCGCCGGCCGCTGGGGAGAGCTCACGGACGCCGCCGAGCGCATGAGCCTGGCCGCCGCCGTCCTCGACCTTGTAGACGGTGTGGAGGATGAGGCCCCCGCCAGCAGGTACGGGCGAAACCTCCTGCACCCCGCCGCCGCCGACCACAGCCCCATCATGGGAGGCCCCTCCATGCTCCGCGCAGACGGAGACCTCGTGCGCGTAGGCGAAAACATCACCGCCTTCGCCGGTGGCTGGGAATGGCTGGGCAGCCCGGAGGTGGCCCCGCTGCGACCGTGGATCGACCTCGCCACCGCGGACGCCCGACCCGGGGAGCGCGTGGGAATCGCCTATGACCCCGCGGCCGAACGCGCCGACGCCACCATCTGGGCCGCTATGGCCGCAGACCACGGCAACGTGCAGTCCTCCCAGTACGACGTGAACACCCGTGCCGGGTACGCCGCCGCATGGTGGCAGAAGCGTCAGGGCTGACCAGCGCGAACCGAGGCTAGGGCGGGTGGTTGTCAATGCGACACCGCCCGCCCTGGCCCGCCCGCCGCAAGGCAGTGACCCAACGGGACCGAGGGCTGTGCGTGCTATGTGGCAGCAAGGGCACCGACGCGGACCACATAGTGCGTGGCAGAGATGCATGAGCGTAACTACTACCGAAATCGCATTACTGAACTTGAGAATGCTTTGCGAACTGTTGCGCCAAACCATGAAGCGCTAACCGAGAACCTAGCAAGGACTATGGCATAGCCCACTCCCGAATCCTCCCCGCCCCTTTATCTGCCGGTCACCGTTTAGCGCCTGACATTGTGAGCGACCTAAAACAATCCCTCGCGCGCGAGGGAACCCCCTTTGACCCCCAAAACCCCGCGTGTACGGCCCTGAGCGCCGTTCTCACGCACTTTGAAAGGACAGACCTGCAATGACCCGTGAGCGAATCCCCGAAGGCCTTAGAGAGCGTGGAACGCGCCTGTGGAAGGAGACGACCGACGTTCTTGATCTAGAGGCGCACGAAGAACTGACGCTGCTGGAGGCGTGCCGGACCGCTGACCGGCTCGACGCACTGGCGGACGCCCTGGAGGACGCACCGCTGACCGTCACGAATGCCCGTGGCGACGAAGTGGCACAACCGCTGATGGTCGAAGCCCGGCAGCAGTCCATCGTATTAGCCCGTCTGATCGCGGCGTTGCGTATCCCGGACGCCGAGGACAACCGCCCCCAGCGTCGCGGCGTGCGTGGCGCGTACGGGGTGCAGATGCGGAGCGTCTCATGAGGCGGCGGCGTCGTCCCGTGCAGATGGTCCCTGAGCACGCGGCGATTGTGGCCGAGTGGTGTGCGCTGTGGCGCTCGGGGACGCCGGAGGATTTCGATGCCTGGCACTCACGGCATAGCGCCCTGATGCAGCGCATGTACGAGGCGCGTCTATCTCCGGAGACTGTTGCCGAGTGGGCTGGGCCGGACCCGAGGGCGGGTGAGGGCCCGTGGTGACCGCCGTTGGGATGCCACCTACCCCCAGCGCCAGCGTGCCCGTACTGTGGCATGCGTCTCACCCGTAGGTCACGAGAAGGAGGGCCGCAATGGCTCGAAAGCCCCCTGGACACACTTGGGATGGATTCACTGCCGAGCAATCCGAGCTGCTGGACAGTCTCGACGTCTACGGCAACAACGGCTGGGGCCGGAACGGGCAGTCGGAGGCCCTGATGCCGAAGCTCATGGGCGAGGTGGCCGGCAGTGGGATGACGGTGCGCCAGGTGCAGGACGCAATGGAGTCCATCGGTTACTCGCGTAAGGCGGTCCATCAGCTCCAGCGGTGGGAGAACAAGCGCACTACGGGCAAGTTCGGGCGCTGATCTAGCCGCGCCCGCCTCGCGGGGCGGGAGCCGCACTCTTCCCCACCTACTGACCGATCCGGTCCAGAAGGAGGCGCGCGAGTTCGCGCCACGCGTCCGGTGACACTCCGGGTGTGGACTGCGCGGCTAGGAACTCGGCATCCTCGGGGTTCGCGGCGTCCCAGTCCACGCCCGGGGTGACCACGACGGCGGGCGGACAGCTCTCTGACCATGAGATGAAATGGTTGACTCCGCGACGCCCTCGTGTGGCGGTCATCTGGGGCATGTTGAAGCGCCCTGCCCTGACCTCCGCCCCAACGGCGGGGAAGTGGTCTGCGTGTGGCCAGGCCCGCCAGGCGCTACGGAAGCTGAGTTCTACCGTGGTCCGGTTGCCGGCAAGCTCCGGTTGCCCGGCAAGGAGGAGGCCCAGCGCGAGGCCCGTTGATACGGCGTAGGTCTGCTGCTGTTTTGTCCGCGTTTCCATAAGGGGACAGTAACCGGGGTCGGTCATAGCGGAGACGTCAACGCGCCAGGCATGGCGGTGCCCCCGGCCTTGAAACGGGATCGACCGGGGGCACCTAACGCCGCCAGGCCAGCGGGGGGGAATGCGACGGGCGGCGCTGAGGACAACCTAGCGCAGCTCTCGACGTGGGCGTGAGTTGTCCACAACGCGAACAGAAACGATGGCCCCGGCCGTCCCGTTGCGAGATGGGATGGTCGGGGCATTTTCGTGTTTCCGGGGGTGGTGTTCTACTGCGAGGGCTGGACTAGGTAGGTGGTTGCCAGGCCCCTACGGGGCTAGCGGAGCCCTGCGGGCCCAGGTCTCCCGGTCCCTCACTCCAGTCGACCCGCCGCCCTCCGCCCCAGCTCTGCGACATTCGCCCACGCCGACTAGACCCCCACGGTTCGGCGGGTGTCTCTCGGGTGGCCCTGGGACTGGCCGTGCACGGGCTGTCCTCGCCCCGGCGGTTCGGGACGTTCGGGAGGGGTATCACCGCGCCCTCATGATTGGCAGCACAGAGGGCTGTAGACGCTGGAGGATCACGCTGTGACCTCGGGCCGGGCATGGACGGTTCCGGGCGTCCATGCCCAGCACGCGGCCCCGCGTGTGGGGGGCCGGAGGCTTTAGGGCACGCCCTGGCCGGAGAAGATGCGCCACAGGGGCACATGGACTGTGGGGCCGATGACACGGCGCTCACGAGCCGCCCACAGGTCTACAGGCACGTCCTCGCCCGGCATCGGGACACGATGGACGCCCGAGGCATCACGGCGTGTGTGCGCGTGAATGGTGCCGTCCTGGCCGACCATGACCCCGGCGTGCATGTCGCCGTGTGCGTCTCGTGCAGCCTGGGCCAGCGGGGCCGGGTCCGCGTCAGGGTGCGCGCCGACCTGGGCCAGCAGTCGGGCCGCCTTGTCGTGGTGGGAGCCGCCCATGCTCACATCGCCCCCGTGAAGATCGACGGCCAGGAGAGCATGAAGAAGCCCGCCACCGTGACCGCCGTGTAGGTGACGGCGCGGGCGACGGGCTGAAGGAGCTGGGGGAGGGTAGGCTGGTTCACGGCGTCACGTCCTTGATCACGTGGTGTCCATACCCCCGGACGGTTGCCGCCGTCGCGGGGGCTCTTCTATGTGTGGAAGTAGTACGGACGATGACACATGACAGTCCCCCTCGTGTTCGGCATCCTCCCGCTCACGGTGATCTTCGCCGTCTTCCCCGGCATCTCCCTGATGCGCCTGGGGTTCTGAAGACCCACAACTGAATAGTCCATCCATCCACCCACGATCACCATCCACTCCGGCCGCACGGGCGGCCGGCCACCCGAGGAGGGGACCATGCTCCACCACCACGCCATCACCGTCCTGGCCGCCCTGCGCGCCCTCATCCACGACGACGTCCGCGACGAGCGCGGCGACGTCCCCGGCTGGGTGATGATCACCCTCATGTCCGCCGTGCTCGTGGCCGGCCTGCTGGCCCTCGCCCTGCCGGCGCTCCAGGGACTGTTCAACCAGGCCATCTCCCAGGTGTCCCAGGGCGGCTGAGCATGCCCCGGGGTGCTGTCCACGCCGTGCCGGTGCCCCGTGGCGTCCACATGGGCGTCCGCTGGCGGGACGACCGGGGCGCCGCGGTGGCCGAGTCCACCATGGTGATGACCCTGGTCGTCCTGCTCTTCGCGGCGCTGCTCCAGGCCGGCGTCGTGATCCACACGCGCAACGTGATGATCGACGCCGCCTCCGCCGGCGCCCGGTACGGGGCGCTCGCGGACCGGAGCCCCGAGGACGGCGTCCAGCGGGCTCGGGAGCTGCTCTCGGCCGGCGTGCCCGGCCAGTCCGGGGCCGACGTCGCCGCGGAGCTCACCAGCCAGGACGGGGTCCCGGTCCTGCGCGTCACGGTCTCGAGCTCGCTGCCCGGCCTGGGGTTCCTGCCGGGCCCGATCCCCGTGGAGGTGAGCGGTCATGCGTTCCGTCAATGACGTCCGCGACGAGCGGGGAGCGGCCACGGTCGAATTCCTGGGCCTCACCCTCGTCCTGCTGATCCCCGTGGTGTACCTGATGATCTACGTCTCCCAGGTCCAGGCCGCGGCGTTCGCCTCGGTCGCCGCCGCGGACCAGGCCGTCAAGGCCGTGGTCGCCGAGGCCGATCACCCCAGCGCAGGCGCCGCCCACGCCACCGTCGAGCTCACGCTCGCCGACTACGGCGTGGGCGCCGGCCAGTACGACCTGACCGTCGGCTGCGACCAGGGCGGCTGTGGCACGCTCGAACCGGGCGAGGTCGTCGCCGTGCGGGTGGACGTGGGGGTGCCCGTCCCTCTCACGCCGGCAGCGTGGTCGCTGACCCCCGTGACGGTGGGTTCCGACGCCCGGCAGACGGTGCCGAGGTTCTGATGAGCCGCCGCCTCACCGCTCGCCTGGGTCACGACGACGGGCAGACCACCGTCCTCACCGTCGGCCTGTGCGCCGTGCTCGTGGCCCTCATGCTGGTCATGCTCGCGGTCACCACCGTGCAGTTGCAGCACCGTCGCCTGCAGTCGCTCGCGGACTCGGCCGCCGTCGCCGGGGCAGAGGAGCTCGGCTTCCGGCTGGGGGAGGACCCGGGCGTCGTGCTCTCCGACGACGACGTCGCCGCCTCCGCCAGCGCACACCTCGCGGCCGTCGGTGCCCAGGAGGCCGTGCCCGGGCTCGGCGGGATGAACGCCCGCGTGGCCGACGACGGCACCACCGTCGTCGTCACCCTCGACGCCCGGGCCGATCTGTTCGCCATGACCGGCCCGTTCGCGGGGACACTGCCCCTGTCGGTCCCCCTCGAGGCGACGGGCAGCAGTCGCACTAGCCTGGCCCGGTGATCCGCTTCCTCCACGGCATCGGTGGCCGACCCGCCCACTTCGAGCCCCTGGCCGACGCGCTCGACGCCGCGGCCGACCTCGCGGTCTCACCCGCCCTGCCCGGCCACCCGGGCACGGGCGCCAGCGATCCGGACCGCCACCGCGCCGCACGGCCGGCGACCGATGCGGACCCCGTCCTCGACGCCGCCCGCACCTGGGCGGCGCAGGCCGGCCCCGTGCCGGGGCTGCTGATCGGCCACAGCACGGGCGGGGTCATCGCACTGCGCGCCGTCGCCGACGGGCTGGTGCGGCCCCGCGCCCTCGTGGTCATCGACTCGAACGTCCCGGTGACGGACACCGCCCTGGCCGCCCGGGCGGCCAAGGCCCGCCTCGCCGCCCGCTCGGACTGGCGGAGCATGCTCCGCGCCTCGCTCGCACGCGACCTCCTCGCCCCGGAGCCGTGGCGCGAGCGGATCCTGACCGACCTGGACGCCACGCCGGACCATCCGATGCGCGAGCTCTGGGCCGCCGTCCTCGCCGCGGACACCCGTGCCCTCTGGGCCGGCATCACCGTCCCGGTGCTGTACGTGCGCAGCACCCGGGACGTCCACCAGCGAGACCTGGACGCGGTCATCGCGCACACCACCGTCGTCGACGTCGGCCTGGGCCACTGGCCGCACGTCGCGGAGCCCGAGGCCGTCGCCGGGGTGATCCGGCGCTGGCACACGACCGGCGTCCACCCCACGCGGTAGGCTGGCCGAATCATGGCTGACACTGACTTCTCCGCGGAGATCGACTCCCTGCGCCACACCCTGGCCTCCATCGAGCAGGTCTCGGACCTCGACCGCATCAAGGCGGACATCGCCGAACTGGAGCAGCAGGCCTCCGCACCGGACCTCTGGGACGACCCGGAGGAGGCCCAGAAGGTCACCTCCAAGCTCTCCCACCGTCAGACGGATCTCAAGCGCATCACCTCCCTGGAGAGCCGCATCGAGGACCTGGAGACCATGGTCGAGCTCGCCGCGGAGGAGGACGAGCCCTCCCTCCTCGACGACGCGAACCAGGAGCTGACCTCCATCCGCAAGGCCCTGGAGGAACTCGAGGTCGTCACGCTGCTCAGCGGCGAGTACGACCAGCGCGACGCCGTCGTGACCATCCGCGCGGGCGCCGGCGGCGTGGACGCGGCCGACTTCGCCGAGACCCTCATGCGCATGTACCTGCGCTGGGCCGAGCAGCGCGGCTGGTCCACCAAGGTCATGGACACCTCCTACGCGGAGGAGGCCGGCCTGAAGTCCGTCACCTTCGAGGTCAACGCGCCCTTCGCGTTCGGCACCCTCTCCGTGGAGGCCGGCACGCACCGCCTCGTGCGCATCAGCCCCTTCGACAACCAGGGCCGCCGCCAGACGTCCTTCGCGGCGGTCGAGGTGGTGCCGCTGATCGAGTCGGACGACTCCATCGAGATCCCCGAGTCCGAGATCAAGGTGGACGTGTTCCGCTCCTCGGGCCCCGGCGGCCAGTCCGTGAACACCACGGACTCCGCCGTCCGCATGACGCACCTGCCCACCGGCATCGTCGTGTCCATGCAGAACGAGAAGTCGCAGATCCAGAACCGTGCCGCCGCCCTGCGTGTGCTCCAGTCCCGCCTGCTGCTGCTGCGCAAGGCCGAGGAGGATGCGAAGAAGAAGGAGATGGCCGGCGACGTCAAGGCGTCCTGGGGCGACCAGATGCGCTCCTACGTGCTGAACCCGTACCAGATGGTCAAGGACCTGCGCACGGGCCACGAGGAGGGCAACCCCTCCTCCGTGTTCGACGGCCACATCGACGATTTCGTGGACGCCGGGATCCGCTGGCGCGCCGAGCAGGTCAAGGCCGCCCAGGAGGACTGAGTCCCGCGGCGCGGCCCCGCCGCCCAGGCCATCACGACGCCGGCCCGCACCTCCGCAGCGAGGCGCCGGCCGGCGTCGTCGTTCCAGCCCCCGCAGGGGCCGCGGGCCTGGCCCGGCAGACCGGCCCGGTGGGATGCTCGAAGCACCGGGGCGGGCGCCCCCGCGCATCGGCCCGGCACCCGACTACGTCCCCACTCAGGAGGTCGACCAGCATGACCATGCGCGCCGCACGTTGGCACGGCAAGAAGGACATCCGCATCGAGGAGATCGACTCGCCCACGGCCGGTCCGGGGCAGGTCCTCGTGGACGTCGCGTGGTGCGGCATCTGCGGCACGGACCTGCACGAATACCTCGAGGGGCCGATCTTCATCCCGCCGGCCGGGCACCCGCACCCGATCTCCGGCGACGCCGCCCCCGTCACCCTGGGGCACGAGATGTCCGGCACCGTCGCCGCCCTGGGCGAGGGCGTCACGGACCTCGAGGTCGGCCAGAAGGTCGTCGTGGAGCCGTACATCGTGCGCGAAGAGGACCAGGACCGACCGGACTACAACCTCGCGCCGGACATGAACTTCATCGGCCTGGGCGGCAACGGCGGCGGCCTGGCCGAGCAGATCGCGGTGCAGCGCCGCTGGGTCCACCCGGTGGCCGACTCCGTGCCCCTCGACCAGGCCGCGCTCATCGAGCCGCTCTCCGTGGCCCACCACGCGTGGGTGCGGGCCGGTTCTCCGACGTCGGGCGTGGCCGTGATCGGCGGCGCCGGCCCCATCGGCGCGCTCACCGCGGCCGTGCTCAAGGGCAAGGGCCTGACGGTCTACGTCTCCGAGCTCTCCGAGCTGCGTCGGCAGAAGGTGCTCGAGGCCGGTGTGGTGGACGAGGCCTTCGACCCCCGCGAGGTGGACGTGCCCGCCAAGATCCGCGAACTGCACGACGGCCAGGGTGCGGACGTGGGCTTCGAGTGCACCTCGGTGGACGTGGTGCTGGACATGCTGCTGGACGCGGTGCGTCCCGGCGGCGTCATCGTCAACGAGTCCATCTGGGGTCACGAGCCCGCAGTGGCCCTGCACAAGCTGGTGCTCAAGGAGATCGACCTGCGCGGCACGATCGCGTACGCGAACGACCACGCGGACACCATCCGCATGGTCGAGGACGGTGCCGTGGACCTCGCACCGTTCATCACCGGCAAGATCGGCCTCGACGACCTGGTCGACCAGGGCTTCGAGACCCTCATCCACCACAACGAGACGGCCGTGAAGATCCTCGTCTCGCCGACCGGCCAGGGCCTCTGAGGCTCCGGCCCGGCCCTCGGACGTCCCGACGACGGCCCGCGCCCGCAGCCGGCGGGTGCGGGCCGTCGGGTCCCTGCACCGCGGCGCGCCGTCATGGATGCGTCGTCGCCTGGCGCGCCTGTGACCGGGGTCATAGACTGCATTTGAGTGAATCGTGATGAACCGAGTTGAACGTCCCAGGAGGACCGCATGACCGCCGAGCTGCCCCCGCCTCAGCCCACCGATGCCGTGATCGTGGGCGGTGCCCGCACGCCCTTCACCCGGCTGCTCTCGCAGCAGGCCGACCTGCGCGCCGTGGACCTGGGCGCCCACGCGATCACGCACGCGCTCGAGCGCGCCGGCGTGGCCCCCGAGGACGTGGACATGGTCTACATGGGCCAGGTCGTGCAGGCCGGCGCGGGCCAGAACCCGGCCCGCCAGTCCGCGCTCGCCGCGGGCATCCCGTGGAACGTCCCGGCCATGACGATCAACAAGGTGTGCCTGTCCGGCCTCACCGCCGTGATCGACGCCGCCCGTCTCATCCGCCTCGGCGAGGCGGACGTGGTGGTGGCCGGCGGTCAGGAGTCCATGACCAACGCCCCGCACCTGCTGCCCGGCGCGCGCAAGGGCTTCAAGTACGGCCCGGCCACCATGCTCGACGCCGTCGCGTGGGACGGCCTCACCGACTCCCTGAGCCACGAGGCCATGGGCGAGCTGACCGAGTCCGGCAACGGCGAGCGGAACATCGCCCGCGCCGAGCAGGACGAGGTCGCCGCGGCCTCGCACCAGCGGGCCGCCCGGGCCCAGTCCGAGGGCGTCTTCGAGGGCGAGATCGCCCCGGTGGAGGTGCCGCAGCGCAAGGGCGACCCGCTGGTCGTCTCCCAGGACGAAGGGGTCCGACCGGACACGACCGCCGAGTCGCTGGGCGCCCTGCGTCCGGCGTTCGCGAAGGACGGCACGATCACGGCCGGCAACTCCTCGCCCCTGTCCGACGGCGCCGCCGCCCTCGTGGTGACCTCCCGTGCCTTCGCCGAGGAGAAGGGCCTGACGATCCTCGCCACGGTGGGCGCACCCGGCCAGACCGCCGGCCCGGACAGCTCGCAGCTGCACTCGCAGCCCTCCGACGCGATCAACGCCGCCATGCGGAAGCAGGGCTGGGACGTGGCCGACCTCGACTTCATCGAGATCAACGAGGCGTTCGGCGCGGTGGCCGTCCAGTCCCTGCGCGACCTCGACTACCCGCACGAGAAGACCAACATCCACGGCGGCGCCATCGCCCTGGGCCACCCGATCGGCGCCTCCGGCGCCCGGCTGGCCCTGCACGCCGCCCTCGAGCTCGACCGGCGCGACGGCGGCCGCGCGGCCGTCTCGCTCTGCGGCGGCGGCGGCCAGGGCGAGGCCCTGATCCTCTTCCGCTGACGGACCGCCCCTGAGAGAAAGGACCCCGGACATGGCTCTCGACAAGACCGTGGCCACGCCCGCCGAGGCGGTGGCGGATGTGCCGGACGGCGCGTCCCTGGCCGTCGGCGGCTTCGGACTCACCGGCAACCCCGTGCAGCTCATCGAGGCCCTGCTCGAGCAGGGCGCCACGGACCTGTCCGTCGTCTCCAACAACTGCGGCGTGGACGGCTGGGGCCTGGGCATCCTGCTCGGCGCGCGCCGGCTGCGGAAGATGACCTCCTCCTACGTGGGGGAGAACAAGGAGTTCGCCCGCCAGTACCTCGAGGGCGAGCTCGAGGTGGAGCTCGTCCCACAGGGCACCCTCGCGGAGCAGCTCCGCGCCGGCGGCGCCGGCATCCCGGCGTTCTACACCCGCTCCGGCGTCGGCACCCAGGTGGCCGAAGGCGGCCTGCCCATGCGCTACGACGCGGACGGCACCGTGGTGAAGTCCTCGCAGGCCAAGCCCACGGACACGTTCGTGCTCGGCGAGGGCTACCTCAGCCAGACCCCGGACGAGCCCGAGACCTATGTGCTCGAACGCTCCATCGTCACCGACTTCTCCCTCGTGCACGCCTGGAAGGGCGACCGCCACGGCAACCTCGTGTTCCGCAAGGCCACCCGCCAGTTCGGCCCGCCCGCGGCCATGGCCGGCCGGGTGTGCATCGCCCAGGTGGAGGAGCTCGTCGAGCCCGGCGAGATCGACCCGGATGACGTGCACCTGCCCGGCATCTTCGTGCACCGGATCGTGGAGGTCGGCACGGACATCGAGAAGCGGATCGAGAAGCGCACCGTGCGCACATCGGGGGAGGAGCAGGCATGAGCGAGCAGACCACTGAGCGTCCCCAGGGCCTGAGTCGTGACCAGATGGCGGCCCGCGCCGCGCAGGAGCTGCCGGACGGCGCCTACGTCAACCTCGGCATCGGCATGCCCACGCTGATCCCCAACCACATCCCCGCCGGGCGGTCCGTGGTGCTGCAGTCCGAGAACGGCATCCTCGGCACGGGCCCGTACCCCACGGAGGACGCCGTGGACCCGGACCTGATCAACGCGGGCAAGGAGACCGTCACCGTGAACCCGGGGGCGTCCTTCTTCGACTCCGCGCTGAGCTTCGGCATGATCCGCGGCGGCAAGATCGACGTCGCCGTCCTGGGCGGCATGGAGGTCTCCGCCGCGGGCGACCTGGCCAACTGGATGGTGCCCGGCAAGATGGTCAAGGGCATGGGCGGTGCGATGGACCTCGTCCACGGCGCCGGCCGCGTGATCGTCATGATGGACCACGTGTCCAAGGACGGGACCCCCAAGATCGTCGACCAGTGCACCCTGCCCCTGACCGGCCGCGCCGTCGTCGACCGCATCATCACGGACCTGGCCGTCATCGACGTCGTCGGCACCCCGGAACAGCCCCGCCTGGCGCTCGTGGAGACCGCGCCCGGCGTCACCGAGGAGCAGGTCCGCGCGCTCACCGGCGCGCCGCTGGACTGAGCCGACGACGCCGCCCCGCGGCCCCCGCGCACCGCCTCGGCGGGCATCGGACCGGCACGGGATAGACTGGACGGCCGCGCCCTGATCGGGGCGCGGCCGTCGCCGTGGACGCTGGAAGGACGTGAGGCCATGGGCAAGAACAGCAAGGGCAAGGCCACCAAGCAGCCGGCCCCCGGCGAGCGCCAGGTGATCGCCAACAACAAGAAGGCGCGCCACGACTACACCATCCTCGACACGTACGAGGCCGGCATCGTGCTCACCGGCACCGAGGTGAAGTCGCTGCGCGAGGGCAAGGCCTCGCTCGTGGATGGCTTCGCGGTCTTCTACCGGGACGAGCTGTGGCTCGAGCAGGTGTACATCCCGGAGTACCTCAACGGCTCGTGGACCAACCACGCCGCCCGCCGGCGCCGCAAGCTGCTGCTGCACCGCGCCGAGCTGACGAAGATCTCCCGGCAGATCCAGGACCCGGGCCTGACCATCGTGCCCCTGTCCCTGTACTTCCTGAACGGGCGCGTGAAGGTGGAGATCGGCGTCGCGCGCGGCAACCGCGAGTACGACAAGCGGCACAAGCTGCGCGAGCAGCAGGACAACCGCGAGGCCCAGCGGGCCATGCGGATGCGCAACCGGCGCGCCGGCGTGGCCTGAGCGCGGCAGGCCCCTTGGGAATGCCCGGGGGGCGTGCTACGTTGTATCTCTCGCAGGCCCGGTTTCAGGACCGGCGGGCTCCGCGCCCTCCGCCTGCAGTGGTGATTGACAACCTCATAGAGGAGTCGCCCCCCTGGGGCCGATCGGTTTCGACGGTGTGTGTCGCGTCGGGAGAAGCGGGCCGAGGATGCAGAGTCATCTCGTCAAACGCTCTCTGCAAACCAATAAGTGCCGAATCCAAGCGCACTGACTTCGCTCTCGCTGCCTGATCAGTGATCGAGTCCGTCACCCCGAGGTCGCTGTCGCCTCGGATCGTGGCGTCAGCTAGATAGCCACTGGGCGTCACCCTCGCCGGGGGTCGTGACGCCGACATCAATCCGGCTGGGTCCGGGTTGGCCGCCCGTCTGCGGGACGGCCAGGACCGAGCAACACCCACAGCAGACTGCGCCCGGAGAAGACCCGGCAACACCTCATCGGACGCGGGTTCAATTCCCGCCGGCTCCACTCACCACCACGGGAAGGCCCCGGAATCGTCACGATTTCGGGGCCTTCGTCGTGTCCGCGCCCGGTGTGCGGCGGCCCGCCCCTCAGCCGGCCAGGACCGCGTGCAGGCCCAGTCCGGCGCCCCAGCCGACGACGACGGCCACCAGCCCCAGACCCAGATGCGCGGTCCACAGGCGGGCGGCCGCGCCCCATCGACGGGCGAGCGCGGCGTCAGCCGCCTCAGCGGCCACGGTGGACCACGTCCCCAGGGCGAGGCAGAATCCGGACACCACGGCGGACACCGCCGCGACGAGCATGAGCCCCTGCCCGTCGCCCCAGCTCTCGGACGCGTACACCAGCTCCGGCACGGCCAGGCCGACGGTGGCGCCGAGGACCAGGGCCGCCGTCGTGTTGGCGGTGAGCAGACCCCGGGGGCCGAGCCGGTCGGTCAGGCGCCCACGCGCCAGGGCGCCGAGCGCCCCGCCCGCCGCGAGGCAGGCCAGAAGGGCCACCTGGAAGAGAGCGAAGACCTCGTATCCCGCGCCGCTCATGCGTCCTCCGCCGAACGATCCGTCCCGACCACGCGGGAGCCCGGGGCGCCCCCGGCGCGCAGGCCGAGCACGGCCGCCGCCGTCGAGAGCGCAGCCATCAGCGCGAGCACCAGCAGCACCGATGCCGCCGCGGTGAGGACGCCACCCGCCCCGGACACCGCGGCGCCCAGCCGCACCGGCCACAGCACCAGGGCGACGGCGCTGGAGATGGTGGTGAACGCACCGAGGAAGCCGGTTCCCAGCCCCGCCACCAAGCGTGGACGCCAGTCCGGCCCGCGGCGTCGCGAGGCCGCCCACAGCAGGCCGAGCAGGAACGAGCCGAGCACGTTCACCACGAACAGCGGCAGGGCCTGGACGAGCACGTCGACCGCCCCGAACGCGGCGCCGAACGTGCCGCGGAAGTTGGGCGCCCCGGCCAGCGCGGTCACCGCGTTCATCACCCCCGCACCGCACAGCACGCCCGCGGCACCGCCCAGGGCCACCGCACCCGCAGTGCCGGGCCGTCGATCTGTCCCGCGCCCGCCCCTCCGGTCGGCCGTCGGCTCCCCCCGCGCGGCCATCAGGCGCCGTCCTCGGCCTCGTCACCCGCGCGCAGGCGGGCGAGGACGTCGTCGTGGAGCAGGCCGTTCGTGGCCAGCGCATGCCCGCCGAACGGGCCGTCCTCGCCGTCCAGCGAGGTGAAGCGGCCGCCGGCCTCGCGCACGATCGGCACCAGGGCGGCCATGTCATGCAGCTCGAGCTCGGGCTCGGCCGCGATGTCCACGGCGCCCTCGGCGACGAGCATGTAGGACCAGAAGTCGCCGAAGCCGCGCACGCGCCACACGTCCGAGGTGAGCTGCAGGAACGCGCGGATCGAGCCGCGTTCGCGCCAGCCCTCGATCGAGGAGAAGGACAGCGACGCGTCCTCGACCCGATCCATGCCGGACACGGTGATCCGCTGAGCACGCGTGAGCGAGGTGCCCGCGAAGGCGCCCTGGCCGGCCGCGGCCCACCAGCGACGGTGCAGGGCGGGGGCGGAGACGACGCCGACGACGGGCTCGCCGTCGATCAGCAGCGCGATGAGGGTGGCCCACACGGGCACGCCGCGCACGAAGTTCTTGGTGCCGTCGATGGGGTCGACCACCCACTGCCGGCCGGAGCGGCTCAGAGATCCGCCGAACTCCTCACCCACGATGCCGTCGCGCGCCCGGGCACGGGACAGGGTCGAGCGGATGGACTCCTCGGCGGCGCGGTCCGCATCCGTGACAGGGGTGAGATCCGGCTTGGTGCTGACCTCGAGGTCCTGGGCCTTGAACCGGGACATCGTGATCGAGTCCACGTTGTCCGCCAGCATGTGGGCCAGCCGCAGGTCCTCCGTGAGGTCGCGGCCGCGGGTCGCAGGGTTCTCAGGTCGCTCCATGCCGCCCACGCTATACCGCGCGGGCCGCCTCAGTCCTCGGACGACGCCGCGTCCTCCGCCCCCGAGGGGGCCAGCCGGTTGCCGAGCAGACGCCGCAGCGAGGCCAGGCGTGCCGCTCCCGAGGGGCCGGCGTGGCCCGCGGCCACCCATGCGTCCAGGCCGCAGCCGGGGGAGTCGGCGGTGTGGGTGCAGCCGCGCGGGCAGTCCGCCAGCCCGCCGGCGAGGTCGTCGAACGCCTCCACCACGCGGTCCGGCTCGACCCAGCCCAGCCCGAAGGACCGGATGCCGGGGGTGTCCACCACCCAGGTGTCCGGCAGGGGGGCGCCGTCGTCGCCCGTCAGCGGCAGTGCGAGCGCGGACGAGGAGGTGTGCCGGCCCCGGCCGGTGACGGCGTTGACGTGGCCGGTGGCCCGTTCCGCGCCGGTGAGCGCGTTCAGCAGCGTGGACTTGCCGACGCCGGAGGGCCCCACGAACGCGCTCGTGTGCCCGATCAGCCGCTCGGCCACCCGGGCCACGAGCGAGGCGTCCAGGGCGGTGTCCCCGGTCTCGGCCTCGAAGGTCGCCGCACCGGAGGTCATCACCTCCAGGTCCAGGGCCTCGTAGTGCGCCACCAGCGCGGCCGGATCACGCAGGTCGGTCTTCGTGATGAGCAGCACCGGGTGGATGCCGGCGTCGTAGCAGGCGACCAGGGCGCGGTCGATGAAGCCGGTCCGGGGCTCCGGATTGGCCGCGGCCACCATGATCACCAGCAGGTCGGCGTTGGCCACCACCACCCGCTCGACCTCGTCCGAGTCGTCCGCCGACCGGCGCAGGACCGTGCTGCGCTCCTCGACACGGATGATGCGCGCGAGCGTGCCCTCGTCCCCGGAGAGGTCCCCGACGACGGCCACCCGGTCGCCCGTGGCGATCGGCGTGCGGCGCAGCTCGCGGGCGCGCATCGCCGTGATCCGCTCGTCCAGGCGATCCGGCAGCACCACGGCGTACCGGCCGCGGTCCACCGTGGTGACCATGCCGACCTGCGCATCCTCGTGCTTGGGCCGCTCCTTGGTGCGCGGGCGGGTGCCGCGTTTGGACGGGCGCACCCGGACATCGGACTCGTCCCACGCGGAGGGATCGAGGCGCCGGGCCATCAGCGGGCCTCCTCGGCCGCATCGCCGGGTGCCACGAGCGCGGTCCACAGTGCGGGGAAGTCCGGCATCGTCTTCGCGGTGGTCGCCACGTCCACGATGCCGGTCCCCGGCACGCGCAGGCCGACGACGGCGGCGAAGGTCGCCATCCGGTGGTCGTGGTAGGTCTCGAGGGCGGCGGGCGACAGCGGCCCCGACGCGTCCGTCCCCGGGAAGCCGAGCGACGTCTCGTCCTCGTCCACGGTGATCCCCAGGCGGGCGGCCTCGGCGGTGAGCGCGGCGAGCCGGTCCGTCTCATGGCCCCGCAGATGGCCGATCCCCGTCAGGCGGGTGGGCCCGGAGGCCAGCAGGGCGAGCGCGGCCGCTGTGGGGGCGAGCTCGGCCGTGTCCGCGATCTCACCGGCGCCGGTGATGCGGGGCGCGCCGTCGTCGTGGACCGCCCCCGTCACCGTGAGCCGGCCGCGGGAGCGGTCCGTGCGGTCGACCGTGAGGGCCACGCTCGCCCCGAACTGCGGCAGGATCCGCCGCCAGCGGTCGCCGATCTGCGTCGTGCGGGTGGGCCAGTCCGGCACCGTCACGGAGCCGCCCGTGGCCACGGCGGCGGCCAGGAAGGGGCCTGCGTTGGACAGGTCCGGCTCGACGGTCGCCTCGTGTGCCGGGATGCGCCCCGGGGCCACGGTCCACGCCCCGGGACCCGTCTCGGCGACGTCCACCTCGAGCGCGCGCAGCACCCCGACGGTCATCGCGACGTGCTCCGGACTCGGCACGGCCTCCCCGGTGTGCCGTAGCCGGAGACCGCGCGGCATCCCCGCGGCCGCCAGCAGCGCGGCGGACAGGAACTGGGAGGAGCCGGCGGCGTCGACCGCGACCTCCGGCACGTCGCCGTCGGGGGCCACCGTGGCCGCGTCCGCGCGGGTCGTCGTCGTGAAGGGCAGGCGACCGGGCTCACCCTCCTCGACGACGGCCACCCCGAGCTGGCGCAGCGCGTCCAGGACCGGGGCCATCGGGCGCAGGCGCGCGCCGGCGTCGCCGTCGAAGCGGACCCGGCCGGGCCGGAGCGCGGCGACGAACGGGACGAAGCGCATGACCGTCCCCGCCAGTCCGCAGTCCACGGTGACATCCCCGGCCAGCGGCTCGCCGACCGGCATCGGATGCACGCGCAGTCCACCGTCGGACAGGGGCTCGAACCGGGCCCCGAGCGCGGTGAGCGCCGTGCGCATCAGCGCCGTGTCCCGCGACTCGAGGACGCCGTGCAGGATGCACGGGCCGTCGGCGAGGGCGGCGAGCACGAGGTGCCGGTTCGTCAGCGACTTCGATCCCGGCAGCCGCACGTCTCCGCGCACCGGGCGGCGCGCCATGGGCGCGGGCCAGGTCTCGGCGGCGTCGGGACGGGGGGCGGGGGAGTGCGTGGCGGCACGCGTGGGGCGGGTCACCGGACCAGCCTATCCGGCGTCTGTCGGCCGGGGTCGGCCTGTCTCGGGGGAATACCTGGAACGCTGCTGGCGCTCCACTTGGACGACCCCGTACCCGTGTCGGCGGACCGGTCCCGCTTGCCGAGGGCCGCAGCCGGAGAGGAGCCCCGCATGAGCGCCGCCCTGCTGACGCATGCCTCCCGGACCGTAGACTGGCCCGCGATGAGCACTGACAACAGCCGGCCGGAATTCGCCCGGCCCGAGGACGCCCCCGAGCACGACCGCGCCGACATCGACGTCGCCGCCGAGTCCGAACAGCAGCGCCGTGCCCGGTTCGAGCGCGACGCCCTCGAGTTCGTGGACCAGTTGTACTCCGCTGCGCTGCGTATGACGCGCAACCCGCAGGACGCCGAGGACCTGGTCCAGGAGGCGTACACGAAGGCCTACTCTTCGTTCCACCAGTACCGGCCCGGCACCAATCTCAAGGCCTGGCTTTACCGGATCCTCACGAACACGTACATCAACCTCTACCGCAAGCGGCAGCGCCAGCCCCTCGAGGCGGACAACCCTGAGGTGGAGGACTGGCAGATGGCCCGGGCCGCCGAGCACACCTCCGGTGGCCTGCGCTCAGCCGAGACGGAGGCCCTCGACCGGCTCCCCGACTCCCAGGTGAAGGACGCCCTGCAGGCGATCCCGGAGGAGTTCCGGCTCGCCGTGTACTTCGCGGACGTGGAGGGCTTCGCATACAAGGAGATCGCCGAGATCCTCGACGTGCCGATCGGCACCGTCATGTCGCGGCTGCACCGGGGCCGCAAGCAGCTGCGCGAGCGCCTCGCGGACTACGCGGCGGCGCGCGGCATCAAGGCCCAGCCGAAGAAGAAGACCGGGCGCGGCGGAACGAAGCAGACCGAGACGAGCACGAAGGAGGCCACGCGATGACTGTGGACCAGCACGGCCATGAGTGCCGCGACGCCCAGGACGCCTCCCTGGAGCGGCTGTACCAGTACCTGGACGGCGCCCTGACGCCCGAGGACATCGAGCAGGTGCGCGCCCACGTGGCGGACTGTCCGGACTGCCGACACCAGAAGGAGCTCGAGGAGCTCATCCGCTCGGCGGTGCGTCGGTGCTGCCAGGAGAAGGCGCCCGCGCAGCTGCGGGCCACCATCATGACCCGCATCACCCAGACCCCGATGACGACCGTCACCTGGGGCTGACACCGCGACATGCGGACCCGTGGGCACCCGATCGGGCGCCCCGACGATGACGAAGGGCCGTCCCCTGAGGGGACGGCCCTTCGTGGTCTGCGGTCGCCGGGTGGCACCCGGCCGGTCCGCGACGCCGATCAGCGGATCAGGCGTTGGGACGCTTGCCGTGGTTGGCGCCGTTCCTGCGGCGGTCGCGACGCTTGCGTGCACGCTTGCTCATGACGTCTCCCTTCAACGAGTCGGTCGGTGGTCCATTCTGTCACATCAGGCCGTGGGCTCGGGCAGACCGAGCCACTGGTACCAGCCCCGGTGCAGCACGAGCCACGCGATGAGCCCGTGGCCCGCCTGGCCCGGCCGGCCCTGGCCGGAGGCGAGGTCCGAGCGCCACTGCTCGTGGCTCACCAGCGGGGTGAACGTGTCCACGTACACGTGGTTGCGCCGATCGGCCACATCCAGGTAGGCCGCGTTGAGCTCAGCGAGCCGGGCGTTGCGCTGCTCGTCCAGGGTGGGCGTGGGGCCCACCACGAGCACCGGGATGTTCCGCTGCGAGGCGGTGTCCAGGACGTTGGCCAGGTTCAGCCGCGAACGGGCGGTGGAGGTGGCCTCCAGGTCCAGGTCCGCGTCGGACAGGGCCACGACGAGGCGGTTCTCCGTCTCCTCGGAGAAGCGCCGTGAGGCCTCGCCCCACCAGCGCTCGTTGAGGTCCTCGGTGGTCTCGTGCGGCACGGCCAGCACGTAGTTCTCCAGCTCCACGTCGGGGGCCTGGGTGCGGGCGAGCACGCGGCCCCACCAGCCGATGGCGCGGGCGTCGCCCGCACCGGCCAGCAGATGGTCGCCGACGGCGGCGATCCGGATCCGGCGGTTGTGCACAGTGTGTCCTTTCGTCGGCCGTTCCGGCGCCGCCGCCGCACCGGAGGGTGCGGCGGCGGCGCAGGGTCGGTCCGGGTCAGCGGCCGAAGGCGGCGTCCAGCAGCGTGCTGAGCTCCTGGTCGTGGCGGCCCTTGGTGCCCGCGGAGGTCGCGGCCGAGGCCGGGCGGGACACGAGGGTCACGGGGACGTCGAGCTGCGGCACGAGGTTCAGCGCCATGAACGGCCACGGGCCCTGGTTCGCGGGCTCGTCCTGGACCCACGCGACGTCGGCGTCCGGGTAGGCACGGAGCGCCGTGCGGATCTCCTCGAGCGGCAGCGGGTAGAGCTGCTCCACCCGCACGATCGCGGTGGAGGTGTCACCGGACTTCTGGCGGCGGGCGAGCAGGTCGTAGTACAGCCGGCCGGAGACCAGCAGCACGCGCGTGACGTCCTTGGCGTCCACCCCGGCGTCCGGGATGACCGGCTGGAAGCGGCCCTCGGTGAAGTCCTCCACCGAGTTCGCGGCGGCCTTGAGGCGCAGCAGCTGCTTCGGGGTGAACACGATGAGGGGCCGGCGCGGGCGGGCGTAGGCATGCTCGCGCAGCAGGTGGAAGTGGTTGGCGCCCGTGGAGGGGTTGACCACGCGCATGTTGTCCTCGGCGCACATCTGCAGGAAGCGCTCGATGCGGGCGGAGGAGTGGTCCGGTCCCTGCCCCTCGTAGCCGTGGGGGAGGAGCAGGACCACGGACGAGGTCTGCGACCACTTCTGATCGGCCGAGGAGATGAACTCGTCGATGATCGTCTGCGCGCCGTTCACGAAGTCGCCGAACTGGGCCTCCCACAGCACGAGGGCGTCGGAGCGCTCCACGGAGTAGCCGTACTCGAAGCCGAGGGCGGCGTACTCGGACAGCAGCGAGTTGTAGACCCAGAACTTCGCCTGGTCCTCGGAGAGGTGCCTGAGCGGCGCCCACGTGTCGCCGGTGATCCGGTCATGGAACACCGAGTGGCGCTGCGTGAAGGTGCCGCGCTGGGAGTCCTGGCCCGCCAGGCGGACCGGCACGCCTTCCATGAGCAGCGAGCCGAAGGCCGCCAGTTCGGCGAAGCCCCAGTCGATGCCGCCGTCGACGGCCATCTTGGCGCGGCGCTCGAGCAGGGCCGCGAGCTTCGGGTGGACCGTGAAGCCCTCGGGCACGTCGAGGTGCGCCTGCCCGATGGCCCGCAGCATCTCGGCCGAGATGGCCGTGGATGCCGGCGCCTTCGGGACCGCGTCCCGGTCCTCGGCCGGGCGGATGCCCTCGTCGCCGGAGGTGGGCGCGTCTTCGTGGGTCTCCGCGAAGGCCCGCTCGAGCTGCTGCTGGTAGTCCTTCAGGGCGCTGTCCGCCTCCTCCTGCGTGATGTCGCCGCGGCCCACGAGGGACTCGACGTACAGCTTGCGGGTGGAGCGCTTCTGCTCGATGAGGTTGTACATGCGAGGCTGCGTCATCGACGGGTCGTCGCCCTCGTTGTGGCCGCGGCGACGGTAGCAGACGAGGTCGATGACGACGTCCTTGTTGAACCGCTGCCGGTACTCGAAGGCGAGCTGGGCCACGTGCACCACGGACTCCGGCTCGTCGCCGTTGACGTGGAAGATCGGGGCCTGGATGGTCTTGGCCACGTCGGTGGAGTACACCGTGGAGCGCGCCTGGGTCGGCGGCGTGGTGAAGCCCACCTGGTTGTTCACGACCACGTGGATGGTGCCGCCGGTGCGGTAGCCGGGCAGCTGTGAGAGCTGCAGCACCTCGGCCACGACGCCCTGGCCGGCGAAGGCCGCGTCGCCGTGCACCAGGATCGGCAGCACGGAGAAGGAGTCCGGGCGCTGGCCGCCCAGATCGAGGCGGTCCTGCTTGGCACGCACGACGCCCTCGAGGACCGGGTCCACGGCCTCCAGGTGCGAGGGGTTGGCGGCGAGGTATACGCGGGTGCTGTTGCCGGCGTCGGACACGAAGGTGCCCTCGGTGCCCATGTGGTACTTCACGTCGCCCGAGCCCGAGGCACCGCCCGGGGTGGCCCCCTCGAACTCGCGGAAGACCTGGCTGTAGGTCTTGCCGGCGATGTTGGTCAGCACGTTCAGGCGACCGCGGTGCGCCATGCCGATGGCGACCTCGTCCAGCCCGGCGTCGGCGGCATCGCCGAGGATGCCGTCCAGCAGCGGGATGAGGGACTCGCCGCCCTCCAGGGAGAAGCGCTTCTGGCCGATGTACTTGGTCTGCAGGAACGTCTCGAACGCCTCCGCGGCGTTGAGGCGGCCCAGGATGCGCAGCTGCTCCTCGCGGGTGGGCTTCGCGTACGGCTGCTCGAGCTTCTCCTGGAACCAGGCGCGCTCGGACGGGTCCTGGATGTGCATGTACTCGACGCCGAGGGTGCGGCAGTACGCGTCACGCAGCACGCCGAGGATCTTGCGCAGCGTCAGGCTGCCCGCCCCGCCGAAGCCGCCGGTGGGCCACTCGCGGTCCAGGTCCCACAGGGTGAGCCCGTGCTCGCGGATGTCGAGGTCCGGGTGGTAGGCCATCGAGTACTCGAGGGGGTCCACGTTGGCCAGCAGGTGGCCGCGGTCCCGGTACGCGTGGATCAGCTGCTGGATGCGGGCGACCTTGCCGATCTGCTCCTCCGGGTTCACCTGCACGTCCTGGGCCCAGCGGACGGGCTCGTAGGGGATGCGCAGGGAGTGGAAGACCTCGTCGTAGAAGCCGTCCTCGCCCAGCAGGAGGCCGTGCACGATCTTCAGGAACTCGCCGGAGCTGGCGCCCTGGATCACGCGGTGGTCGTACGTGGAGGTGAGCGTGATCGTCTTGGAGATCGCCAGGTCGTGCAGCGTGGACTCGGCGGCGCCCTGGAAGGCGGCCGGATAGGTCAGCGCGCCGACGCCGATGATGGCGGCCTGGCCCTGGGACAGGCGGGGCACCGAGTGCACGGTGCCGATGCCGCCCGGGTTGGTCAGGGAGACCGTGGTGCCGGCGTAGTCGTCCATCGTCAGCTTGTTCTTGCGGGCGCGCTGGACGAGGTCGTCGTACGCCTTCCAGAAGCCGCGGAAGTCGAGGGTCTCGGCGGCCTTGACGTTGGGGACCACGAGCGCGCGGGTGCCGTCCGGGCGGGGCAGGTCGATGGCGAGGCCGAAGTTCACGTGGGCCGGCTCCACCATGGTGGGCTTGCCGTCGCGCTCCTCGTAGGTCACGTTCATCGAGGGCATGGCCGCGAGCGCGCGGACCACGGCGTAGCCGATGAGGTGGGTGAAGGAGACCTTGCCGCCGCGGGTGCGGGCCAGGTGGCTGTTGATGACCACGCGGTTGTCTATCAGGACCTTGGCCGGCAGGTCGCGCACGGTGGTGGCGGTCGGCACGGACAGCGAGGCGTCCATGTTCTTGGCGACGGCCTTGGCCATGCCCTTGAGGACGGTGGCCTTCTCCTGCTTCTCGTCCGCGGTGGTGGCGGTGGTGGTGTCGGCGGGTTCGGAGGGCACGGCCTGGGCCGCCGGGGTCTTCTTGGGCTTGGGGCCGGTGCTGACCGAGGTCTCCTTGGGCTGCGCACCCCGGGCCGGGGCGGTCGCCGCCTTCGGCTCGGTCACCTTGGCGGAGGCCTTCGGCTCGGTCTTGGTGGCGGCCTTCGGCTCGGTCTTGGTGGCGGCCTTCGGCTCGGCCGTGGTGGAGGCCTTCGGCTCGGCCGTGGTGGAGGCCTTCGGCTCGGTCTCGGCGGCGGGGGCGCTGGCCTCGAGACGGGCGAAGATCTGTGCCCACTGCCGGTCCACGGAACCGGAGTCCTCGCGGTACTTCCGGTAGATATCGGCCACGAGCCGTTCGTTCCCCGGGAACTCCTGTGCGAGCCGGTCCGACGTGAGTTCTGGCACTGTGTAACGCCTCTTCCTGAGCCTTGGGATGCGATGTGCTGCGCCGGGCCACCCGCGCGGCGCGCGTGGGGCCGGGAACGCCTCGGGACATCATAGTTCTTCGACGCCCCCGGTCGGAATGCCGCGACCTCGGCTCGACTCCGCTCCCGGCGGACGCGCGGGGGCCTCTCGGCGTCCGCCGCGTCTGGGAGACTGACGCCATGCGCTTCCTCACCGACCCGGCCGTCGACCTGACGTACAACGACGTCTTCCTCGTGCCCTCCCACTCGGACGTCGCCAGTCGCATGGACGTGGACATCGCCCCGGATGACGGCACGGGTGCCACCGTCCCCCTGGTCTCCGCCAACATGACCGCCGTCACCGGGCGCCGGATGGTCGAGACCATGGCCCGGCGCGGCGGTCTCGGGATCCTGCCGCAGGACATCCCGGCGGACGTGATCCGGGACGTCGTGCATCGGGTGAAGGCGGCCCACCCCGTGGCGGACACCGCCCTGACCGTCGGGCCGCAGGACACGGTGCTGGACCTGCTCCACCTCGTGGACCGCCGCAACCACGGGGCCGTCTGCGTGGTCGACGCGCACGGCGGGCTGCTCGGCGTGGTCAGCCCCCAGGACTGTGAGGGCGTGGACCGCTTCGCCTCGGCCGCCTCCGTCATGCACCCTCCGGCGGTGACCCTCACGCTCGCCGAGCTCGGCGGCACGGACGGGGCCCCGAGCAAGGACGCGCTGCGGGCGGCCTTCGAGCGCCTGCACGCCGCGCGCCAGGAGATGGCCCCCGTCGTGGACCCGGCAGTGGGCGCCGCCGCCCCCGTGCTGCGCGGGGTCGTCACCGCGGCGGGCCTGGTGCGCTCGTCCCTGTTCACGCCCGGTCTCGACGACGACGGACGGCTCCGCGTCGGCGCCGCCGTCGGCATCAACGGGGCGGTGGGGGAGAAGGCCGCCGCCCTGGTCGAGGCCGGTGTCGACGTGCTCGTCGTGGACACCGCGCACGGTCATCAGCGGACCATGCTGGACGCGCTCGCCACCGTGCGGGCCCTCGACCCCGACGTGCCCGTGGTGGCCGGCAACGTCGTCTCCGGCGACGGCGTCCGGGACCTGGTCGCGGCCGGCGCGGACATCGTCAAGGTGGGTGTGGGCCCGGGCGCGATGTGCACCACGCGCATGCAGACCGCGGTGGGTCGGCCGCAGTTCTCGGCGGTCCTGGAGTGCGCCGCCGCGGCCCGCGAGCTCGGGGCACGCGTGTGGGCGGACGGCGGGGTGAAGCACCCGCGGGACGTGGCGCTCGCGCTGGCCGCCGGCGCCAGCTCGGTCATGATCGGCTCGTGGTTCGCGGGGACCCTCGAGTCTCCGGGCGACCTCGTGCACGGCCCGGACGGTCGGCGGTACAAGGAGAGCTTCGGCATGGCCTCCGCCCGTGCGGTCCAGCACCGCACCCGCCGCGAGGACGCCTTCACCAAGGCCCGCAAGGCGATGTTCGAGGAGGGCATCTCGTCCTCGCGCATGTACGTGGACCCGCGCCGCCCCTCGGTGGAGGACCTGCTGGACACCATCACGTCCGGTGTGCGCTCGTCGCTGACCTACGCCGGTGCCCATGACCTGGCGGAGTTCCGCGAGCGCGCCGTCGTCGGCCTGCAGTCCGCGGCGGGCTACGAGGAGGGCCGGCCGGTCGCCTCGTCGTGGTGAGGCGGCCGCATTCCCCGGTCCGTTCCGCCGGGGCCTGACGCCCCATATACTGGACGGACTATGGATCACCCTGACACCTGTGTGCCAGACCGCCCCTCCGCCCACGCGGACGCGGCCGGATCGGAGCCTTCCAGTCCTGGTGCCCCGCACCGCCGCCCGGTCCGCCGTCGAGGGGGTGGGGTCGAGTGGAGTGGCTCCTGCTGATCCTCGGCCTGGTCCTGATCGCGGGCACCGGCTTCTTCGTGGCCGTCGAGTTCGCCATGATCGCGATCGACGTGCCGACCGTGCAGCGCATGGTGGACGCGGGTGACCGCGGCGCCGAGCCCCTGCTGCGCTGCCTGAAATCACTCTCGACCCAGCTCTCCGCGTGCCAGCTGGGCATCACCCTGACCACACTGCTCACCGGATACGTGATGGACCCGGCGATCAGCCGGCTCATCGACCCGCTGCTGCTCCAGGTGGGGCTGCCGGCCGGCGTGGTGGGCACCGTCTCGCTCGTCGTCGCGATGGTCGTGGCGACCCTGCTCTCGATGCTCCTCGGCGAGCTGATCCCCAAGAACCTGTCCATCGCCGAGCCCATGGCGATCGGCCGAGCACTCGCCCGGCCCCAGCTCGTGTTCAGCACCGTGTTCAAGCCGGCGATCCTGGTCCTGAACGGGTTCTCCAACGGCGTGCTGGCCCGCGTGGGCATCGAGGCCAAGGAGGAGATCTCCGGCGCCCGCAGCCCCGAGGAGCTCTCCTCGCTGGTCCGCCGCTCGGCGCAGCTGGGCACGCTCGACGCGCAGACCGCCACGTTCCTGGATCGGACGCTGCGCTTCGCGGACCGCACCGCCGCGGACGTGATGACCCCGCGCATCCGCGTGGAGACCGTGAGGGAGGACCAGGCTCTGCCCGAGGTCCTGGACCTGGCCCGCAGCACCGGCTACTCCCGGTTCCCCGTGATCGGCGACTCCTCGGACGACATCCGCGGCGTGGTGCACGTGAAGAAGGTCGTGGCCGTGCCGCGGGAGCGCCGCGCCGACCTCGAGGCCGGTGCGCTGATGACGGACGTCATCCGCGTGCCGGAGACCGTGCACCTGGACCAGCTGCTGGCCGAGCTGCGCGATGCGAACCTGCAGATGGCCGTCGTCGTGGACGAGTACGGGGGCACCGCCGGGGTGGTCACGCTCGAGGACGTGGTGGAGGAGATCGTCGGCGAGGTCGCGGACGAGCACGACCGAGTCACCCCGGGGGTCCTCCAGACGGCCTCCGGCCGCTGGTACTTCCCGGCGGAGCTGCGGCCCGACGAGGTGCGAACCCAGATCCCGGGCCTCGTGGTGCCGGAGGACGGGGCCTACGAGACCGTCGGCGGGTACATCCTGGCCCGACTGGGGCGCCTGGCGGAGGTCGGGGACGTGGTGGACGTGGACGGCGGCACCCTGACGGTCGAGCGGATGGACGGCCGCCGCATCGAGCGCGTGCGCTTCGACCCGGCCGCTGAGGACGAGGAGACGCGCGCATGAACGGGGACGTCGTCGGACTGCTGTGGCTGGTGGTCCTGTTGGCCGCCAACGCCTTCTTCGTGGCGGGCGAGTTCGCCGTCATGGGCGCCCGTCGGGCGCAGATCGAGCCGAGGGCCGAGGCCGGCTCCCGCCAGGCCCAGGTGGCGCTCTACGCGATGGAGCACGTCTCCCAGATGCTGGCCGTCTGCCAGCTCGGCATCACGGTGTGCTCCCTGCTCATCCTCAACGTGTCCGAGCCGGCGCTGCACCACCTGCTCGTCGTCCCGATGGCCGCCCTCGGGGTGCCGGCCGCGGCGGCGGACGTCACCGCCTTCGTGCTCGCGCTGCTGGTGGTCACCTTCCTGCACGTGACCCTGGGCGAGATGGTGCCCAAGAACGCCGCCGTCTCGTTCGCGGACCGCGCCGTGATGCTGCTGGCCCCGCCGCTCGTGTGGCTCTCGAAGCTGCTGCATCCGGTCGTGGCCGCGCTGAACTGGACGGCCAACCTCGTGCTGCGCGCCCTTCGCATCGAGCCGAAGGACGAGGTGGCCTCCTCCTACACGCTCGAGGAGGTGCAGTCGATCGTGGCCGAGTCCACCCGCTCGGGCACCCTGGAGGACGAGTCCGGCGTGCTGCACTCGGCCCTCGAGTTCTCGGACCGCCGGGCCGGGGACGTGATGGTGCCGCGTGAACGGGTCGTCACCGTCCCCGAGGGGATCACGCCGCACGACTTCGAGTGGACCGTGGGCCGCGTGGGCTTCTCCCGGTTCGTGGTCGAGGACCCCGATGGCGGCTACACCGGCTACCTGCACCTGAAGGACGTCCTCACCGTGGGGCCGTCGGGGTACGACGAGCCGATCCCGCTCACGCGCGTGCGGTCGCTGGCCAACGTGCGGCTCGAGGACGAGGTCGAGGACGCCCTGGCGCTCATGCAGCGCACGGGCTCCCACCTGGCCCGGGTGATCACGCCCGAGGGTGAGACCGCGGGGATCCTCTTCCTCGAGGACGTGCTCGAGGAGCTCGTCGGGGAGATCAACGACGTGACGCAGTCGCCACGTCGGTTCCGGCCCGCGTGAGCGTCGCGGGTGGCGCGGTGCTACTGTTGAGAACCGATTTCATGCACCGTCCCCGACACGAACGAGGTCGCCCCATGCTCCGCCGCCGTCGTCTGCCCGCCCTGACCGGGGCCCTCGCCACGCTCACCCTGAGCCTGGCCGCGTGTGGCGGGACCAGCGGCGACTCCTCGGGTGCGCAGGCTGCTGCCGCCGGGTCTGGCTCGGCCGCGGGCGCGCCCGTGGCCGTCGCCACGACGACGCAGCTCGGCTCCGTGCTCGACCGCGTGGTCGCGTGCGCCGACGCCCGCAGCGCCACGGTGATGGGCCCCGGCGACGACCCGCACGACTTCTCCGCCTCGTCCGCGCAGGTGAAGGACATGGTCTCCTCCGGCCTCGTGTTCTCCAACGGCCTCGGCCTCGAGGGCGGCATGGAGTCCGCCCTCGCGAACGCGGAGGCGGACGGCGCGACCGTCGTCGAGGTGGCGCCCCAGCTGGATCCGCTGCCCTTCGGCGGCCATGACCACGCCGAGGAGGGGGCGGGCCACGAGGGCCACGACCACGGGTCCGAGGATCCGCACGTCTGGATGGACGTCGCCCGCATGGCGAGGGCCGCCGAGCTGATGGGCGACACGCTCGCCCAGGAGCGGGGTGACGAGAGGTTCGCCGAGTGCGGCGCGACCGTCCGCGGGGAACTCGAGCAGACGGACACGCAGGTCCGGGAGATCCTCGCCGGGGTCCCGGAGGACCGCCGCACGCTGGTCACGGACCACGACGCCTACGGCTACTTCAGCGACGCCTACGACTTCACCGTGTCCGGCGTCGTCGTCCCGGGCGGCTCCACCGACGGCGAGCCCTCCTCTCAGGAGATCGCCGAGCTCGCCCGGTCCATCCGTGACGGCGGCGCGGACGCCGTGATCACGTCCGTGGGCGCGCGCAACAGCCTCGTGGACACCGTGGCCGAGGAGGCCGGCAACCTGCCGGTCATCGAGGTCTACGAGAGCGGCGTCGGCCCGAAGGACACCCCGGAGGCGGACTACGCCGAGGCCATGCTCGCCAACGCCCGCACCCTCGCCGACGCGCTGGAGGGCTGAGGATGGACTGGCTGCTCGAACCCTTCCAGATGGGCTTCCAACAGCGCGCCCTCGTCGGCGGACTCATCGCGGTGGTGATGTGCTCGGTCGTGGGCACGTGGCTGGTGCTGCGCGGGATGAGCTTCTTCGGGGACGCGTTCGTGCACGGTGTCCTGCCGGGCATCGCCCTGGCGGTCGTCACCGGCGGCAGCCCCCACCTCGGTGCGGCGGTGGCCGCCGTCGTCATGATGGCGGGCATCTCACTGGTGCACCGGGCCACCACCCTCAAGGAGGACACGGCCATCGGCCTGCTCTTCGTGGGGATGATGGCCCTGGGCGTGGTGATCATCTCCAAGTCGGACTCCTACACGGGTTCGCTCACGTCGATCCTGTTCGGCGATGTGCTGGGTGTCAGCGTGGACGCCATCGTGACCCAGGCGGTCATCGCCGTCGTGGTGATCGCCCTGGCCCTGTTGCTCTACCGGCCCCTGCTGGCGCTGAGCTTCTCCGAGGTCAAGGCGCGCTCGCTGGGCATGCGGCCGGGGCTGACGCACACGCTGCTGCTGGTGATGATCGGCGCGGCCGTGATCGGTTCGTTCCAGGCGGTGGGCACGGTGCTCGTGTTCGGCCTCCTCGTGGGACCGCCCGCGACGGCGGCGCTGCTGACGCGCAGCGTCCCCCAGATGATGCTCGTCTCCGTCGTGATCGGCGCGGCGTGCGTCGTCACCGGGCTCACCCTCAGCTACCGGCTGGGCACGGCGGGTTCGGCCACCATGGCGCTCATGCCGATCCTGCTGTTCTTCGTCGTGCTCGCCGTCCGCGCCGCCGTGCTGGCGCTCCTGGGCCGGCACGTGCGCTCGCGCGCGCAGCGTGAGCAGGAGACGCCGGTCGTGGCCCTGCCCGGAGCGGAGGTCGCCCGATGAACGCGTCCTTCCCCGCGGGCGCCGCGGCGGCCACGCCTCCCCTCGCGGTCGCCCGGGCGCTCGAACTGCGCCACGGCTCGCACGTGGCCGTCCGGCCCTCCGACTTCACCCTGCCGGCCCGGCGGCTGATCGCGGTGATCGGGCCCAACGGCTCCGGCAAGTCCACGCTGCTGACCGCCCTGGCGGGCCTGAGCGACCCGGCCTCCGGTGCGCTGGAGGTGCTCGGCGAGAACCCGCGGCGGCGCTCGCAGCGCACCTCCTTCGTGATGCAGTCCATCGGCGTGCCCCAGGGAGTGCCGGTGACGGTGCGCGACGTCGTCGGGATGGGCCGGTACCCCACGCTCGGGTGGTTCCGCCCGTTCCGGAAGCAGGACCGGGACATCGTGCGGGCCGCCATGGAGCGCATGCAGGTCGCGGACCTGGCGCGGCGGCACCTCGACCAGCTCTCCGGCGGCCAGCGCCAGCGCGCCTACGTGGCCCAGGGCCTCGCCCAGGACCACGACGTGCTGCTGCTCGACGAGCCGATGACGGGCCTCGACATCGTCTCCGCCCGCACGATCGACGACCTCCTCCACGAGGAGCCGACGCGCGGGGTGTCCGTGGTCTACACGACCCACGATCTCGACGAGGCTGCGGAGGCGGACCATGTGGTCCTGATGGGCGGGCGTGTCGTGGCCTCCGGCCCGCCGCGGAACGTGCTCACGGTCGAGAACCTGGACATCGCCTACGGCCGGGGCGCCCTGCACGGGCCCTCCAAGGCAGTCGAGGACCCGGCGGACTTCCTGGACGACCCCGCGGGCGGCATCCGCCACTGACCGGGGCCCGGCCCCGGGGTCAGGCCGCGCGGGTGCGCCCCTCGGCCCGGCAGCGGGCACAGACGCCGGTGATCTCCACCGTGTGGTCCGCGTCCGTGAAGCCGTGCTCCGCGGCGACGGCGGTGGCCCACGCCTCGACGTGGGGGGCGGTGACCTCGACGGTGGTCCAGCAGATCCGGCACACCAGGTGGTGATGGTGGCCCTCGTCCTCGCACCGGCGGTACACGGTCTCGCCGTCGTCGCGGCGGAGCATGTCCACGAGGCCGTCGTCGAGCTGCTGCTGCAGGGTCCGGTACACGGTGGCCAGCGAGACGCGTTCGCCCTGGTCCTGGAGGCGGGCATGGAGCTCCTGCGCGCTCACGAAGTCCGGGATGCGGTTCAGGGCTCGGTCGACGGCGGCCTTCTGCCGGGTCGCCCGGGGACGGGCGGCCCGGGGGCTGGGCTGGGGGGCGCTCACGGTGCTCACGACTCCTTCTGCGGCGGCTGCCGCCTCCTCCGCGCGGTCCGGAACAGGTCCGCGCGGGCCATCCTCCAGGTTATCAGCGGCGCCGAATGGGGCGTGGAGTAGGGTGTCCGGGTGCACAGCGAGAGCCCGGACCCATCCCCTGTCCCGGACCGCGACGGCGCCGCCCCCGATCGACCCGACCCGCTGATCGTCGTCGACGAGGGGCAGGGCCGCGTGGTCCCGGCGCCCACGGCGGCCCCGTCCTCGTCCCATGACGCCGGCGGCGACCCGGACGCGGACATCGACGGCGTCGACCCTGAGGCCGCCGAGCCGCCCACCCTGGTGACGGTGGACGTGCTGGCCGGCTGGCTCGGCCTGGCCCCCGTCGAGGACCTGCCGCCGGTGCCCGGGGGCCCGGCCTACGCCCAGCCGGGCCGATGCCGCCCGAACCGGGTGATCCTGCTCGACGTCCGGTTCCGGGCCACGGGGGGCGGGCCGGACCACGCCGCCTATCTCCAGGGCCATCTGCCCGGCGCCGTCTACGTCTCCCTGCCCAGCCAGCTCGCCGGCCACGCCGGTCCGGCGGCGGGGCGCCACCCCCTGCCGGACGCGCGCCAGTTCGCGGAGACCGTGCGGATGTGGGGGATCGACGAGGGGGACACCATCGTGGTCTACGACGACGACCACGGCCTGTCCGCCGCGCGCGCCTGGTGGCTGCTGCGCCACGCGGGGCTGCGGGACTCCGTGCTCCTGGACGGCGGCCTCGAGGCGTGGCGCGCCGCGGGCCTGCCCCTGCAGCCCGGTGAGGTCATCCCGGTGCCCGGCACCGCCCGGCCGTCGTGGGGCCGCATGCCCGTCGTGGACACGGCCGGCGCCGAGGCGATGGCCTCCGGCGGTCTGCTCCTCGACGCGCGGGCGGCCGAACGCTACCGCGGGGAGGTCGAGCCCTTCGACCCCGTGGCCGGGCACATCCCCGGGGCGCGGAACGTGCCCACGGCGGAGAGCATCGCCGAGGACGGCCGCCTGCGGCCCGCCGCAGAGCTGGCGGAGCGGTTCGACGCCGTCGGCGTGGACGACGCCACTCCCGTGGCCGTGTACTGCGGCTCGGGCATCACCGCGGCGCACGCCGTGCTCACCCTGGCCGTCGCGGGGCGACCCGGAGTGGCGCTCTACCCGGGTTCGTGGTCAGCATGGGTCCAGGACCCGTCCAACGCCGTCGCGGTCGGCCCCGAGCCCTACGGCGCGTCCGGCCGGGACTGACGAGCCCCGGGGCCCCGCCCCGCCGACCCCCAGGAGGACCCCCCATGGCCACCGTCTTCAGCAGGATCATCGCCGGCGAGCTGCCCGCCCGCTTCGTGTGGCAGGACCCGACGTGCGTCGCGTTCCTGTCCGCCGCGCCGCTCCAGCCGGGGCACACGCTCGTGGTGCCCCGTGAGGAGGTGGACGAATGGGTGGAGGTCGACCCGGCGCTGGTCACGCACCTGACGACGGTCGCCCAGCAGATCGGCAAGGCGCAGGTGGCGGCGTTCTCCGCCCGCCGGGCCGGGCTCATGATCGCCGGCTATGAGATCCCGCACCTGCACGTGCATGTGTGGCCCTCCACCTCGCTCGCCGACTTCGACCTGGCTCGCGTGGACAACGCCCCCGATCCGGCGGACCTGGACGACGCCGCCGCCCGCCTCCGCGCGGCCCTGCGGGACCTGGGCCACGGCGAGGTCGTCCCGCAGGACTGACGGCCCGCGCCGCCCGGGCCCGACTCAGGCGCGCGTGGCCCGGGCGAGCGCCTGACGCACCCGCTTCTCGGAGACCGAGACCGCCGTGCCCAGCTCCTGGGCGAAGAACGAGACGCGCAGCTCCTCGATGAGCCAGCGCACCCGCTCCAGCTCCGCGGGCACGGGCGTGCCCGCGAACCGGGCGCGGTGGGCCGCGACGGCGGCGTCGAACTCGTCCTCGAGCCCCTGCACCACCGCCATGTGCTGCCCGTCGCGCTGCAGGTGGCCGCCGGCGTCCAACCGGTCCAGGCGCGTCAGCATGCCCTGCAGGTAGCGCGGCAGGTGCTGCAGCCGCTCCCAGCCCGTGGTGGCCACGAAGCCGGGGAACACGAGCTGCTCGAGGTGTGCCTTCACGTCCGACAGCGCCGGCGCGAGGGCGAGCGAGACCGAGCCCTTGAGCCGGCGTCGCACCTGCGCGGCCCGGGAGAGCACCTGCTCCACCAGGGACGTGACGGCGAAGACCGTGTCGATCAGGTCGGCCCGCACCCGGTCGAACAGGGCACGGAACGCGGCCTCGTCGAACGGCAGCTCGTCCCCGACGAGACGGTCGACGGCGGCCTGCGTGCAGTCCGCGACGAGGGAGTCCACCGAGCCGTGCGGGTTCTGGGTGAAGGTGAGCTTCTCCCGGTTGTCCAGGTGGTCCAGCACGTAGCGCTGGGGGCTGGGCAGGGTGGCCAGCAGCAGCCGGATCACCCCGGCCCGGTGCCAGGCCGCCTGGTCATCCGCGGACCGGGCCACGGTCAGGCCGGCCGCGGGGCCGCCGTCGGGCGTGGTCTCCGGCACCAGGCTCGGGTAGCCCGTGATGGCGGGGCCACGCGCCCCGGCCGCGGTGGAGACGGTCCGCGGCACCGTGCCGATGCTCCATGAGGTCAGCCCGTGCCGCTCCTCGAAGGCCGGCGTCGCGCCGGACCGCCCGGGGCCCTCCGGGCGACGGCGTCCCTCGGCCCCGGCCCGCCCGTCGGCCTGGGCCCGGCCGCCGCGGCCCGTGCGGCGCGGCCCCGGCCGGGCCGAGGCGGGGTCGTCGGTGCCGGCGAGCCGGGCGGCGATCGCGGAGCGGTTGGCCTGCGCGAGCCGGGCCTGCAGCGCGGGCAGGTCCTGGCCGGCGCCCATCACGGCGCCGCGGGCGTCCACGACGCGGTAGTCCATCCGCAGGTGCAGGGGCACCGCGTCCGGGGCCCACAGTCCGGGCTCCACCACCACGCCGCGCACCCGGCGCACGGCCGCGGACAGCGCGTCCGGCAGCTCGTCCCGCAGCGGGTCGGCGTGGGCCTCGAGGTCCGCGACGAGCTGCTGGGCCACGTCCGGGGCGGGCACGAGGTTCTTGCGCACGGCCTTGGGCAACGCCTTGATGAGGGCGGTGACGAGCTCGACCCGCAGGCCGGGGACCAGCCACGCGAAGGGGCCGGGGGAGACCTGGTTGAGCAGCAGGATCGGCACGGCCACGGTCACGCCGTCGGTGCCGGCCGCGCCGGTCGGGTCGAACGTGTACTCGAGGTCGAGCTCCACGTCGCCGCCGGGCATCGGATACGTGAACGTGGTGGGGAACGCGTCGGTGTCCAGGTCCTCGGCGTCCTGGGTGAGCAGGGCGGCGACGTCGAGGTCCAGCAGGTCCGGCTGATCCTGGCGCGCCTTCTTCCACCACGCGTCGAAGTGCCGCTCGGAGACGACGTTTCCCGGGATCCGCGCGTCGTAGAAGGCGAACAGGTCCTCGTCCCCGATTCGCAGGTCGCGGCGGCGCAGGCGCGTCTCGAGGGCGTCGACCTCCTCGAGCGCGGCCCGGTTGCGGGCGAAGAACCGGTGGCGCGTGCGCCAGTCGCCCTCCACGAGGGCGTGCCGGATGAACAGCTCGCGGGAGAGCTCCGGGTCGATCCGGCCGTACCGGACCGAGCGGTCCGGGATCAGGGTGACGCCGAACAGCGTCACCTTCTCGCGCGCGACGACGGAACCCGCCCGCCGCGACCAGTGCGGCTCGTTGTAGGTCCGCTTGACGAGGTGGCCGGCGACCTCCTCGGCCCACTCCGGCTCGATCCGGGCCACCGTGCGCGCCCACAGCCGGGAGGTCTCCACGAGCTCGGCGGCCATGACGAACGGGTGGCGCTTCTTGAACAGGGCGGAGCCGGGGAACACGGCGAAGCGGGTGCCGCGGGCGCCCACGTACTCGCGACGGCGCTCGTCGTAGGCGCCGATCTGCGAGAGCAGGCCGGTGAGCAGGGACTTGTGCACGGCCTCGTGCCGGCCGACCGGGTCCACGGGTCCGGCCTCGACGGTGAGGCCCACGTCCTTGGCGAGCTGGCGTAGCTGGCGCACCAGGTCCTGCCACTCCTGCACGCGCAGCCAGTTGATGTGCTCACGGCGGCACAGCTTGCGGAACTGGGAGCCGGAGAGCTCCTTCTGCCGCTCGTGCAGGTAGGCCCAGAGGTTCAGGATCGCGGAGAAGTCCGAGTTCTCGTCCGCGAACCGGCGGTGCAGCTCGTCCGCGGCCTCGCGCTGCTCCGTGGGGCGCTCGCGGGGGTCCTGGATGGTCAGGGCCGCGGCGATCACCATGACCTCCCGGACGCAGCCGCGTTCACCAGCCTCGAGGATCATGCGGCCCAGCCGCGGGTCAACGGGCAGACGGGCCAGGCGGCGTCCGACCCGGGTGATGGTGCCGGCGCGGGCGCCGCCGGCCTCGAGCGCGCCGAGCTCGGTGAGCGTGGTGGCGCCATCGGTGACCTGTCGGCCGTCCGGGGGCTGGACGAAGGGGAACTCCTTGACGTCGCCCGGGGTGCGGGCCACACCGAGGGACAGCATCTGCAGGATCACCGAGGCCAGGGAGGTGCGCAGGATCTCCGGGTCCGTGAACTCGGGGCGGGAGAGGTAGTCCTCCTCCGAGTACAGGCGGATCGCGATGCCGTCCGAGGTGCGGCCGGACCGGCCCGCGCGCTGGTTCGCGCTGGCCTGGGAGACACGCTCGATCGGCAGGCGCTGCACCTTGGTGCGGTGCGAGTACCGCGAGATGCGCGCGGTGCCCGTGTCGATCACGTACTTGATGCCCGGCACGGTCAGGGAGGTCTCGGCGACGTTCGTGGCCAGCACGATCCGCCGGCGCACCCCGGCCCCGGCGCGGCCGAACACGCGGTGCTGCTCCGCCATGGACAGGCGGCCGAACAGCGGCAGGATCTCCGTGCCGGCCAGGCGCGTGGTGCCGGCGACGACGCCGGTCAGGTGGTCCGCGGCCTCGCGGATCTCCCGCTCGCCCGGCAGGAACACGAGGATGTCACCCGGCGGCTCGGCGGCCAGCTCGAGGACGGCGTCGCCGATCGCGTCGAGGGGGTCGCGGGTCTCGGCGGCGTCGTCCGCATCGTCCTCGGGGTCGTCGGGGGAGGGCTCGTCGGTCAGCGGCCGGTAGCGGATCTCGACGGGGTAGGTGCGCCCCGAGACCTCGATGATCGGCGCCGGGACCACGCGGCCGCCGTCGTCGGCCTCCACCGCGTCCGCATGGTCCTCGCCCGCGGCCAGCGGCCGGCCGAAGTGCCGGGCGAAGCGCTCCGGGTCGATGGTGGCCGAGGTGATGATCACCTTCAGGTCCGGGCGCTGGGGCAGCAGGTTGCGCAGGTAGCCCAGGAGGAAGTCGATGTTGAGGCTGCGCTCGTGGGCCTCGTCCACGATGATCACGGAGTAGCGGCGCAGCTGCGGGTCGTGGGGGATCTCGGCCAGCAGGATGCCGTCCGTCATGACCTTGACCCGGGTGGCCTTCGAGGTCTGCGTCGTGAAGCGGACCTGGTAGCCGACCGTCTGCCCGATCTCCTCGCCCAGCTCCTGCGCGATGCGTTCGGCCACGGAGCGGGCGGCGATGCGCCGGGGCTGGGTGTGGCCGATCGAGCCGGCCTCCCCGAGCCCGAGGGCCAGGCACATCTTCGGCAGCTGCGTGGTCTTGCCCGAGCCGGTCTCGCCCGCGACGATCACCACCTGGTGGTCGCGGATCGCGGCCATGATCTCCTCACGGCGCTCCGCCACCGGCAGGTGTTCGGGGAACGTGATCGCGACGGCGTCGTGGGGCGTCGCCGACGGCTGCGCGGCGGGCGTGGAGGGCGGGGGAGTCTGCGTCATGACGGCCTCCATCCTAGGCGCGCGGGGGCCCGGGCCGACCCGGACGGGGCGAATCTGGGACGGACCTGGGACTGGGGCTGAGAGTCCGGATGTGATTCTCTGGAGCCCATGGACACGAACACCGTCTTCCTGTTGGCGGCGATCGGCCTCTATTTCCTCGCGATGATCGCGATCGGCCTGTACGCCTCCCGCAAGAACACCGACCTCGACGACTACATGCTCGCAGGACGCGACATGAAGCCGTCCGTCGCGGCGCTCTCCGCGGGTGCGTCCGACATGTCCGGCTGGCTCCTGATGGGCCTGCCCGGCGCGATCTACGCCGCGGGCCTGGTCGAGGGCTGGATGGCGGTCGGCCTGACCGTGGGCGCGTGGGTGAACTGGCGCGTGGTCGCCCCCCGCCTGCGCTCCTACACCGAGGTGGCCGGGAACTCGATCACGATCCCGTCCTTCCTCGAGAACCGATTCAAGGACCGCACGCACATCCTGCGGATCGTGGCCGGCCTGATCATCCTCGTGTTCTTCACCTTCTACGTGTCCTCGGGCATGGTGGCCGGCGGCAAGTTCGTCGAGTCCACCTTCGGCCCCGACTCCTTCTACGCCCAGGGCATCAGCATCAACTACCTCACCGGCATGCTCGTGGTCGCGGGCATCACGGTGCTCTACACCCTGTTCGGCGGCTTCCTCGGCGCCTCGCTGACGGACGTGGCCCAGGGCATCCTCATGTTCCTCTCCCTGCTGGCCGTCCCCATCGTCGTGATCCTGACCATGGGCGGCTGGGACGCCGTCGTCGAGGGCATCCGCGCCGCCGACGCCGCCGGCGGCGGAGTGAACCACTTCTCGATGTTCGAGAACGCAACGCTGATCGGCGTCCTGTCCTCCCTTGCCTGGGGCCTGGGCTACTTCGGCCAGCCGCACATCATCGTCCGCTTCATGGCCCTGCGCACCCCGCACGACGCGGCCGTCGCCCGGCGCGTCGGCATTGGCTGGATGGCGCTGTCCGTGTTCGGCGCCGTGATGGTCGCCCTCGTCGGCATCGCCTACTTCCAGGCCAACCCCGGCACCACGCTCGAGGACCCGGAGACCGTGTTCCTGGTGCTGGCCTCGATCATGTTCCACCCGTTCGTGGCCGGCCTGGTGCTGGCCGCCGTCCTCGCCGCGATCATGTCCACGCTCTCCTCACAGCTGATCGTGTGCTCCTCCGCCCTGGTGGAGGACCTCTACATGCTGCGCGGGCGCACCGGTTCCCCGACGTTCACCCTGTGGCTCGGCCGCATCGGCGTGCTGGTGGTGGCGCTCGTGGCGGGTCTGCTCGCCCTCAACCCGGACTCCTCCGTGCTCGAGCTCGTCTCCTTCGCGTGGGCCGGCTTCGGCGCCGCCTTCGGCCCCGTGATCCTGCTCGCCCTGTACTGGCCGCGGTTCACCTCGTGGGGGGCGATGGCCGCCATGGTCACCGGCGCCGCCGTCGCCTGGGTGTGGTCCGAGGCCAGTGCCGAGACGTGGGAGTGGTTCGGCCTGTACGAGCTGCTGCCGGGCTTCGTCGCCGCCTTCGTGGTGGGTGTGGTGGTGTCCCTCGTGACCCAGCGCTCGCGCCGGGTGCAGCGGCGGATCGACGCCGAGTTCACCGGCGCGATCGACATCGTGGCCGGCCGCGAGCCGCACCCGGACGTGGCCCCGGCCGCCATGACGCGCGACGCCGCCGGGGGCTCGACCGCAGCCGCCACGGATCCGCGCGCGCAGGCGTGAGGCTCTTCCTCGCGATCCGTCCGCCGAGGGCCGTGCTCGACCACCTCGAGCCGGCCCTCGACGGCGTCCGGGACCGGGCCGGACGCGCGCTGCGCTGGACCGAGCCGGAGCAGCGGCACCTGACGCTGGCGTTCCACCCGGAGGTGCCCGCCGGCGCCGTGGACGACGTCGTCGCCGACGCCGGCCGCATCGCGGCGGGACATGCCCCGCTGCACCTGCACCTGGCCGGAGCGGGGGAGTTCTCCCACCGCACGCTCTGGGTGGGGGTGGGCGGGCAGGTCCGGGAGCTCGGCGCGCTCCTGGCGGAGCCCTGGCTCGCCGACGACGACGGCCGGGACCGCCGGCGTGCCCACCTCACCGTGGCGCGGGTCTCGGCCGCCGCGCCCCGACCTCGGGGTCGGAGGCGGGGCGAGCCCCGTCCGCCGGCACCGGCCACCGTCCTGCTGGCCGAGGCCGTGCGCGCGCTCGCCGTGTACCGCGGTCCGCAGTGGACCGCCGACGGGGTCGAGGTCGTGGCGTCCCGGCTCGGCGAGGGACGGTCCGGCGGGCCGCTGCACGAGGTGCTGGCGACCGTCCCGCTGCGCGGCTGAGAGGCCGACGGGGCGGCCGGAGCGGGAGACCCGCCCGGCCGACCCGGCCCCGGGTCAGCCCTCCAGGGGGCCCTGCACCGCGTACAGGCGCTTGTTGGCGAACTCGTCCACGGCCATGGGGCCGAGCTCGCGGCCGAAGCCCGAGCGCTTCACGCCGCCGAAGGGCAGGTTCGCGCCGGCGGCGGAGGCGAGGTTCACGTTCGCCATGCCCACCTCGAGCTGGCCGGCCACGCGCTTGGCCTCGTCCAGGTCCGTGGAGAACACGGCGCCGCCGAGACCGTACTGGGAGTCGTTGGCCAGGGCCACGGCCTCCTCGGCCGAGGACACCTTGTAGACCACGGAGGCCATGCCGAACAGCTCCTGCGTGTAGGCGGGGTTCTCCTGGTCCACGTCCGTGATCACGGCCGGGGAGACGTAGAAGCCCTCGCCCTGGGGGCCGGACACGCGCTCGCCGCCCACGTGGACGGTGGCGCCGGCCTCCTTGGCCGCGGCGATCTGCTCGGTGAGCCCGTCGGCCGCGGACTCGGAGGACAGCGGGCCGTAGACGTCGGCGTCGCGCGAGGTCGGGTCGCCGGGCTTCATCGCCGAGGAGCGCTGGACCAGCTCATCCACGAAGTCGTCGTAGATGTCCTCCATGACGATCATGCGCTTGTTCGAGTTGCAGGCCTGGCCCCAGTTGCCCATCCGGGTGGCCAGTGCGTCGCGGGCGGCGGCGCGGGCGTCCGGCGCGGAGAGCACGATGTACGGATCGGAGCCGCCGAGCTCGAGCACAACCTTCTTGAGGTGCCGACCGGCCTGCTCGGCGACGGTGGCGCCGGCCCGCTCCGAACCGGTGAGGGACACGCCCTGCACGCGCGGATCGGCGATGATCGTGGAGATCTGGTCGTGGGTGGCGAACACGTTCTGGTACACGCCCTCCGGGAGCCCGGCCTCGGTGAAGAGCTCTTCCAGCAGCTGCGCCACCTGCGGGTTGATCTCGGCGTGCTTGAGCAGGATGGTGTTGCCGAGCACGAGGTTCGGCGCCACGAAACGGGCCACCTGGTACACCGGGAAGTTCCACGGCATGATCCCCAGCAGCGGGCCGAGCGGCAGCCGCTGGATGAACGCCTCCTGCCCGGAGAACTGCTTGATCCGCTGGTCCGCGAGCAGCTCCTCGGCCTCGTCCGCGTAGTACCCGAAGATCTGGGCGCCGTAGCGCACCTCGCCGACTGCCGCGCCGAGGGACTTGCCCATCTCCGTGGTGATCAGCGCGGCGATGTCCTTGGAGCGCTCGGCCAGCAGCTCGGAGATCCGCTTCACGACGGCGGCGCGCTCGGCCACCGACTTCCGGGACCACTGCTCGTACGCGGCCTGCGAGGCGTCGAGGGCGTCGGCGATCTGCTGGTCCGTGGCGTTGTCGAAGGACTTCAGCAGCTCCCCGGTGGCCGGGTTGATCGTGCGGTAGCCCTGAGATGCGGAGGTGGTGGTCATCAGTCGTCACCCTTTCGTGTGGACGTCCTGCGTTGAGCTCCCCATCCTGCCGGAGGCCCCCGCTCACTCCCAGATCCCGGACGCCCCTCTTCGCCACGAGCCGAGAAGGTGGGTGTCCACGATCCCGGCGGCCTCCAGCAGGGCGAAGCACGTGGTCGGCCCCACGAATCGGCAGCCGTGCGCCTTCAGCGCCCTCGCGAGCGCGCGCGACTCGTCCGAGGTCGAGGGGACCTGGGCCACCGTCTCCGGCCGTGGGGTCGCGGCAGGCTGGTGCGCCCAGACCAGCCCCGGCAGACCGCGGGCCGGCCGGTCGCCGTCGCCGTGCCAGGCCGGGCCCGCGCCGGGGGCGCCCGGGTGCAGCGGGGCGAACCGCTCGTCGCGCATCCCGACGACGGCCCTCGCGTTCGCGATCGCGGCCTCGATCTTGCGCCGGTTCCGGATGATGCCGGGGTCTGACAGCAACGCCTCGACTTCCGCGTCCCCGAACGCCGCGACGGCGTCCGCGTCGAAGCCCGCGAACACCTCCCAGAACCGGGGCCGCTTGGCCAGGACGGTCCGCCAGCTCAGGCCCGACTGGAACGCCTCGAGCACGAGGCGCTCGAACAGGCCCCGCTCGTCCGTGACGGGCAGGCCCCACTCCGTGTCGTAGTACTCCCGCAGCAGCGGATCCCGTGCCGCCCACGGCGGGCGGGCCCGCCCGTCCTCACCCACGACGACGCCACTCGGCGGCGCCTGTCGCCCGCCCGCCGGTGGGTCCTCGGCGAGGGTGGAGACGGGGACGGGGAGGCCGTCGTCGGCGTGGTGCGCGCTCATGCACCCGAGCCTAGGAGCGGCCCCGGACATCCGGAGCCGGAACGCGACGCCCGGGGACGCAGCCCCGTCTACGGACACCTGTGCAGGAGGCACGGCCAGACGTCGTCACTCGAGCCGCCCGGCCCGCAGCCGCCACGTGTGGTCGCACCGGGCCGCCACGGCGGGGTCGTGCGTGACGACCACGATCGCCCGCTCCGGCTGGGACATGGAGCGGAAGAGCCCCATCACCTCGTCGGTGCGCTCCTCGTCCAGGGCGCCCGTCGGCTCGTCGGCGAGCAGCAGGGAGGGCCCCATGATCACGGCCCGGGCGATGGCCACGCGCTGGCGCTCGCCGCCGGAGAGCCGGCCGACGGGGTGGTGGAGACGGTCTCCGAGCCCGAGGCGCGTCAGAAGCTCGGCGGCTATGTTGCGGCGCTCCCGCTTCGAGGTGCGCGGCCGCGCGTAGAGCAGCGGCAGGGCCGCGTTGTCCATGGCGGTCGCCCGATCGATGAGCAGATGGTCCTGGAGCACGATGCCGCACGTCCGGTTCCGGTAGGCGTCGCCGTCGGACGACCACGGTGCCGGCAGGCTCCGCCCAGCCACACGGATGCTGCCGGCGTCCGGTGTGTCAAGGCAGGCGAGGAGCCGCAGCAGGGTGGACTTGCCGGACCCGGAGGGTCCCATGATCGCGTGGACGCCGCCCTCGGGGACCTGGAGTGAGACGCCTCGGAGCACGGGGACATCCCCGGCGGGGCCGCGGTAGGAGCGGTGCACGTCGTGCACGGTGAGCAGGGACATCACACGGTCCCTTCGACGAGTGCCGCCGTGCGGACGGCCCGGTGCAGCTGGCGGAGGGGATGACGGGTGCACGCAGCGGCGATCGCCAAGACGACCGCCAGCCCGACCACGACGACGGCAGGCGCCGGACGCAGTCCGCCCGCTTCCGAGGCGATGCCGAGGCCGAGCAACGATCCGAGCACGGCCGGAATGCCCCATACCGCGGCCACGGATGTGGCGATCCGGAGCCGGATCAGTCGTCTGGGCGCCCCGACCGTCAGGTGCGCCAGCCACGTGGGCGTGAGTCGACGGGTCACGGTCGTCAGGAGGCTCACCACCGTCACGACGGCGCTGGCAAGCCCGGCGGTGTAGGCGGTGACCATGAGCGCGGCACCGCGGGCTTCTCGGGCGATCGGAGACCTGGCCGAGGCGATCGGGGCCAACTCGGCGACCACGCCCGTCTCGTCCTCGAGGACGTCGAGTGCCGCTCTCACCTCGGAGGCCGCGTCCTGGCGTGCCACGACGGAACCGTAGACCGCCGCGAGCTGGGCCGGTTCGATCAGGCCGGCCATGGTCGTGGTGCTGGTGACGATGACGGGCGACTCACCCAGGGGCCAGAGGGATCCGTCGGCCCGCGGCGCGGCCGCGTCCCCGGGGAGTGGGCCGGCATAGCTGTGGGGTGTGGACCCCACATACACGGTGCCGCCCGGCCCCCCGGAGGTGATCGCGGCGGGAGCGAAGTACACACCCTCGGCGGGACTGACGGCAGCGGCAGCGCCGAACTCCCGGGCCAGACCAGGCGTGGCGATGATCGCCCCCTGCAGCCGGGGGTCCTCGATTCCGATGGCGTCCGTCACGAGAAAGGCACGGGGGTCGACTCCGTCGACATGGGCGGCGAACGCCCGGGAGACGGTGTCGACGGCGCGGGGGCGGAGGTCGGTCGTGACGGCGGGGTCCAGAATCCTGGCTGTCACCAGGCCCGACGACTCGGCGTCCTCGAGCACCTCGAGCGCCGTGGTCACCCCGCCGGCGACGCCCAGGGCCAGTCCGAACACGATCGACGCCACGGTCGTGTGCAGCAGGGACAGGAACAGCAGTCCGGGCGTGTCGAACAGGTCGCGGAGGCCGTCCGCAACGGCCCGCATGGCTGCCATCATGCGTGTGCCCTTCGGACCCAGAGGGTGGACAGGGTCGTGCCGAGGATGAGGATGGCGTCCACGACGAGGACGGCGGACCAGAGGAGAGCGGTGTCGCCGGTGAGACCGATCTCCGCGTCCCACCGGGGCCATGCCACGAGCCAGACTCCGCCGGCACTCGCGGCGGCGGTCGTCCAGGCGACCATGGCGGGCCCCACACCGAGCCGGGCCGCTCGCAGTGGGGAGGCACCGACGAGGCGGTGCGAGGTAACGGCAGGGAGCAGTCGACTGCGCAGGGTCGTGCGCCAGACGACCTGTGCGCCCAGCAGGGCGAAGCCGGCGAGCACGGCGAGCAGGGGCACATGGACACTGCGTCGCATCGCTGCCTCCCACGGCGGCGGGAGCGGGACGACGTCGACGACGACACCGGCCCGCCGCAGCGATTGGACGAGCTCGCCGAGCTGGGCCGGTGATCCGCCGATCACACCTGTCAGGGACGAACTGTCGGGTGTTAGGAACGGGACCAGGAGGTCTGCTTCGGCGGCGCGATCCGGCGCGGAGGAGAGGTCTCGGACGACGACCCGATCGACGTCCGGCCAGCCCAGCTCGCCCGCAGCGGCACGTGCGGCGAAGGGGGAGGTGCTGGGGACGACCGCGGTCGGGGCGACGCCGTCCGGGAGCACGCCCAGAGCAGGTCGGCCGGCGAGGGCCGTCACGTGGGGGTTCGTGGAGGTGGCCGCGGAGCCGGAGTCCGGGCCCGTCAGCGACGTCCGGATCATGGGCCAGGCCTCGCTAGCGGGGAATGCCGAGATCTCGTACACCGTGCCGTCCATGCGCCAGCGGTCCTCCTTCTCCACCCCGACGTAGGACGCGAGGAGCGCTGCTGTTCCGAGCGTGATCAGGAGAAGGAGGAATCTCGAGACGAGCATCCGGGTCATCACGGCTGGCCCGAGGAGAGCTGAGCGGCTGGATGATGCCTCACCTGGGAAGTGCCCCTGGGGTGCGGACCGGCGGGGTCATGTCGACTTTCACGTCATATTCCCTCCACTCAATTCCTGTGGGCGGATGGGACACGCATCACAGGGGGCCTGCCGGAATAGTGAGCCCAGTGTGTGTGAGTCAAGAGGCATCACCACTCGATCGACCACCGAGCGCACTGCCCCGTCCGTGGGGCCGCGCCTTCGCCGTCCCGGAGGGCCTTGTCCTGGCGATCGCGTCATGACCTGCTGGCGGTCCTCAGGTCATGACGCGATCGTCAGGTGGCGCAGGGGCGGGCCATCCCGCCCCACCTCACCCCGCGTCCCGGCCTCAGGCGTCCGAGGCGGTGCGGATCGTCGGCTCGGGCAGGTACACGGACCCGCCGGCGGCCCGGAACTCCGCGGACTTCGCGGCCATGCCGGCCTCGGCGATCCGCGCCTGCTCGGACGCGCCGCCGAACTCGCTGCGGATGTCCTGGCTGATGCGCATGGAGCAGAACTTCGGCCCGCACATCGAGCAGAAGTGGGCGGTCTTGGCGGGCTCGGCCGGCAGCGTCTCGTCGTGGTACTCCTCGGCGAGCTGCGGATCCAGGCCGAGGCCGAACTGGTCGCGCCAGCGGAACTCGAAGCGCGCCTTGGACAGCGCGTCGTCGCGGTCGCGGGCGCCGGGGTGGCCCTTGGCGACGTCGGCGGCGTGCGCGGCGATCTTGTAGGTGATCACGCCCGTCTTCACGTCGTCCCGGTCCGGCAGGCCCAGGTGCTCCTTGGGCGTGACGTAGCAGAGCATCGCGGTGCCGTAGCGGGCGATCTCGGTGGCGCCGATGGCCGAGGTGATGTGGTCGTACGCCGGGGCGATGTCCGTGACGAGGGGGCCGAGCGTGTAGAACGGGGCGCCCTTGCACAGCTCCTGCTGGCGCTCCACGTTCTCCCGCACCAGGTGCAGCGGGATGTGGCCGGGGCCCTCCACCATGACCTGGACGTCGTACGCCCACGCCCGCTCCGTCAGCTCGGCGAGCGTGTCGAGCTCGGCGAACTGGGCGGCGTCGTTGGCGTCCGCCACGGAGCCCGGCCGCAGGCCGTCGCCCAGGGAGAACGCGACGTCGTAGCGCGCGAAGATCTCGCAGAGCTCGTCGTAGTTCTCGTAGAGGAAGTTCTCCTTGTGGTGGCCCAGGCACCAGCCGGCCATGATCGAGCCGCCGCGGGAGACGATGCCGGTCACGCGGTCCGCGGACAGCGGCACGTGGCGCAGCAGCACGCCGGCGTGCACGGTCATGTAGTCCACGCCCTGCTCGCACTGCTCGATCACGGTGTCGCGGAAGATCTCCCAGGTCAGGGCCTGGTGGTCGCCGCCGACCTTCTCGAGGGCCTGGTAGATCGGCACGGTGCCGATCGGCACCGGGGAGTTGCGCAGGATCCACTCGCGGGTGGTGTGGATGTCGTCGCCCGTGGACAGGTCCATCACGGTGTCCGCGCCCCAGCGGGTGGCCCACTGCAGCTTCGAGACCTCCTCGGCGATCGACGACGTCACCGCCGAGTTGCCGATGTTCGCGTTGACCTTCACGGCGAACGCCTTGCCGATGATCATCGGCTCCGACTCGGGGTGGTTCACGTTCGCCGGAATGATGGCGCGGCCGGCCGCGACCTCGGAGCGCACCAGCTCCACGTCCACGCCCTCGCGCAGGGCGACGTAGCGCATCTCCGGGGTGATCTCGCCGCGCCGGGCGTAGTGCATCTGGGTGACGCGCGCGCCCTCCTTGGCGCGCAGCGGGGGGCGGCGCTCGCCGGCCCACTCCTGTGAGGCGGCGCCGCGGCGCACGGCCGAGCGGCCGTCGTCGAGCAGGTCGCGCTCGCGGCCCTCGTACTCCTCGACGTCGCCGCGGGCGCGGATCCACTCGGCGCGCTGGGCGGGCAGGCCGCGCTCGGGCACGGAGCCCGGGCCCATGGTGCGGTAGACGGTCAGGGGCGCATTGGGCGTGCCGTCGGGGGAGTCGTCCTGGTGGACCTCGGTGACGGGCACGCGGATGCCGTGCTCGGCGTCCTCGAGCCAGCCCAGACGGTGCGTGGGGTAGTTCTCCTCGGCGACGACCTCGGCCGTCGACTCGGCTGCGGGCAGGGGGGTGCGCTCGGAAACGGACATGGCCGCGGCTCCTTCTTCCTTCGCCGGAATGACCCGGACAGGTTCAGACGGTCTCCGGGCGGCGTCAGCCCGGTCTCAGCCCCGTGCCGTGGGGCTCCCGTGGGATGCGAACGACCCTAGCACGTCCCCTGCGGGGCCTCACCGCCGTCGGCAGCGGCCATGCGGCGGGCCGCTCAGGCGCGCGCCGCGCGGGCCGCCCGCCGGCGTACCGTGGTGCGCTCGACGATCCACGTCACGACCAGCATCACGATGATGACGATGCCGGCGTAGCCGAGGACGGGGTAGACGGTGCCCACGAGGTCGGAGAAGCCGACGCTCGAGAGCAGGGTGGCGGCCAGGGCCGTGACGACGGCGATGACCCAGCCCGGCACGCGGCGCATCGAGGACAGCAGGGCGATGCGCTCCACCCCGCCGTACAGGCACGAGACCGCCGTCGTGAACTGCGCCAGCAGCAGGACGACCGTGTACAGCAGGGCGGCCCAGCCGCCGATCATCGCGGCCAGCTCGACCATGGGCAGCTCGGCGCGGCCGATCAGCTGGGCGTGGGCGGTCATCGCGGCCATCACCGCGCCGGCCATCACCACGAGGCCCAGTGCCCCGAGCCCGGCCCCGGCGACGAGGGAGCAGCCCGGCGAGGAGCTCTCCTCGCCGATCGGGGCGAGCACCGCGTAGGCCAGCTGGATGTTGAACGCCACGTACAGCACGCCCGAGAGCCACCACTGGTTGATCAGCGGGGACGAGGTCACGAGCGCGGCGACGTCGTCCACCGCGGCCCCCGGGTTCGCCAACCCCCACACCGCGACGCCGACGGCGACCACGATGATCAGGGGGACCACCACGGCCTGGACGCGCACGAGGCCCGTGATGCCGGCCAGCACCGAGACCACGCAGACGGCCGCCATCACCAGCGAGCCCACGAGCGAGGGCAGCCCGAACGCGGTGTGCACCGCCGCCCCGGCCCCGGCCAGCATGATCACCAGCGTCCCCAGCAGGGACGTGGTGATGCACAGGTCCGCGAACCAGGTGGGCACGCGCGACGTCGTGGGGTTCACGATCCGGTGGATGTCCGTGGTCCGCAGCTTCTGCGCCAGCCGCAGCACGATCACCGCGAGCAGGAAGAACAGTGCGCCGGCGATCACGAGCGCCCCCGTGCCGCCCCAGAGGCCGAAGCTCACGAAGTACTGCAGGATCTCGTTGCCCGAGGCGTACCCGGCGCCGATGGTGGTGCCGATGAACGTGGCGGCGATCCCGAGCGGGGAGGTCGGCCGCAGCGGCGCCGACTCCTCGGCTTGGCCGGGGTGCGCGGGAGAGCTCTCTGTGACGTGGGACATGCGACTACATTCTCATGGGCGGGATCGGCCCGGCCCGGACGGCCGATCCGCCCCGACCCGAAGGAGCCCCCGCATGACCCCCGCCGTCCCCCGCGTGCTCAGCATCGCCGGCTCCGACTCCGGCGGCGGCGCCGGTGTCCAGGCCGACCTGAAGACCATCGCCGCGTGGGGCGGCTACGGGATGACCGCGATCACCGCGATCACCGCCCAGAACACGCAGGGCGTGCAGGCCGTCCACCCGCTGCCGGTGGACGTGGTGCGCGCCCAGCTCGACTCGGTCGCCGCCGACATCGCCGTGGACGCCGTGAAGATCGGCATGCTCGGCACGGTGGAGCTCATGCGGGCCGTCGCCGGCTGGCTCGAGGAGACCCTGCCCGCCGTCGTCGTCGTGCTGGACCCGGTCATGGTGGCCTCGAGCGGTGACGCTCTCACCGCGGTGGGCGACGACGACGGGCGCGCCGCGTGGTCCCGGCTGCTGCGGGCGGCGCACCTGGTGACCCCCAACCTGCCCGAGCTGGCCCGGCTGACCGGGCGGGACGCGACGGGCTGGGACGCCGCCCTCGACGCGGCGCGGGGCCTGGCCGCCGAGCACGGGGTGACGGTGCTGCTCAAGGGCGGGCACCTGGACGAGACCGAGGCGCCCGAGGCCGCAGCGGCGGAGGTGCCGGACGCCGTCGTGCGCGTGGACGGAGCCGTGCACGAGGTGCGCGGCCCGCGCGTGACGACCCGCGCCTCGCACGGCACCGGCTGCACCCTCTCCTCGGCCCTGGCCACGCTGGCCGGGGCGGGCCTGAGCTGGGAGGACGCACTCGAGCGAGCCAAGCCGTGGCTGGCCGACGCGATGCGGGCGGGGGAGGCGCTCGCGGTCGGGGACGCCTCGCGGCCGACGTGGCACGGGCCCGTCGACCACGGTCATGCGCAGCGGGGCTGAGGGCGGGACCTCCGGGCTTCGACACGTTCGAGGCGGGAAATCCGGCGAATACGCACCTCGGGACGTCCCATGAGGTCGATTTCCCGCCTCGAATGCCGGTGACCCGGACCTCCCGCTCCGCTCGAGCGTCCGGGTCCGCAGAACGCAGAAGAGCCGGACCACCGTGTCGCCACGGGGGTCCGGCTCTGTTCGCTCGTGCCCCCGGCAGGATTCGAACCTGCGGCCTTCTGCTCCGGAGGCAGACGCTCTATCCCCTGAGCTACGGAGGCGGGGGTCGCAGCGCGTCGAGCGCGTTGCGGACTCGACGACTCTACACCATCAGGACGGCCCGTCCGTGACCTCCCCGCGGGGCGCGTCAGTCGGGCAGGCCCGCGCGCAGCGTCCGGGCCGCGGCCTCGGGGTCCTCGGCCTGCGTCACGGCGCGGACCACCACGATCCGCTCCGCCCCGGCCGCGCGGACCTCGGGCAGCCGGTCCGCGTCGACGCCGCCGATGGCGAACCACGGCCGCGCCCCCGCCAGGTCCTCGACGTCCAGGCGCGCGGCGAGGGCCGGCAGCCCCAGTCCGACGGCGGCCCGGCCCGGCTTCGTGGGCGTCGCCCACACCGGCCCCGTGCAGAAGTAGTCCAGGCCGTCCTCCGCGCGGGCGGTGCGCACCTGCGCCCCGGTGTGGCACGAGCGGCCGAGCACCACGTCCGGGCCCAGCAGGGCGCGGCACTGCGCGGTGGTCAGGTCGGTCTGGCCCGTGTGGAACACGTCCACCCCGGCCAGGGCGGCGACGTCGGCGCGATCGTTGGCGGCCGAGAGCGCCCCGTGCTCCCGAGCCAGCGGGACGAGCACGGCGAACGCGGCCAGCTCGACCGCCACGTCCACGGCCTTGTCCCGCACCTGGATCACGTCCACCCCGCCGCGGAACGCCGCCGCGCAGAAGTGAGCGAACGCGGCCGAGTCGAGCGTGCCGTCCGGGCGCAGGAACGGCTGCAGGTCGGTGCAGACGTACAGCCGGGAGGCGGCGAGGCGGGCGCGACGGCCCGCGCCGGGGCCGGTGCCGCCGTCGTCGCGGCCGGCCGCGGCCATCAGGAGCGGATCGGGGGAGTGCATGCGCCCACTGTGGCAGACTGGCCGCAGTTCCATGGGAGCCCGGGCCGCACACGCCGGGCTGAGAGGGCCGCAGGGGCGCGCCGCGCCGGCGCGGCCGACCATCACCACTCGATGCGGGTCATGCCGCCGTGAGGAGGACCGGTCCGTGCACGTGGCCGTCGTCGGGGCCGGGATCATCGGCCTCACCGCCGCCGTGCGTCTGCGCGCCGCAGGCCACGCCGTCACCCTGATCGCCCCCGAGCTGGACACCGCCGGGCGCCCACACGCCGTGGCCGGGGCCACCCACGCCGCGGCGGGGATGCTCGCGCCGCTCGCCGAGACCCAGTTCAGCCAGGACGACCTCGCCCCGCTGCTGCAGGCCGGCTGGGAGGCCTACCCGGCGCTCGTCGACCTGCTCGCCGCCTTCACCGACGTCGAGACGGGCTTCCTCGCACAGGGCGCCTGGATCGTGGCCGCGGACCCCTCCGACGCCCGCGCGTGGGACCACGTGCTCGAGCACGCCTCGGTCCTCGGCCGCCGGGTCGAGCCCGTCTCCGTCCGCGCGCTGCGCCGCGCCGAGCCCGCCCTGGCCCCGGGCCTGGCCGCCGGCTTCGACGCCCCGGACGACCATCAGGTGGACCCACGCCGGCTCGCCGCCGCCTGCGTCGCCGCCCTGCGCGCCCAGACCGGACCCGACGGCGGCCCGCTCCCGGCCGACGCCGGACCCGCCGCCCGGTTCGTGGCCGGACGCGTCACCGCCGCCGACCCGGAGGGCGAGGGAGTGCGCCTCACGCTGGCCGACGGGGGCGTCCTCACTGCTGACGGGGCGGTCCTCGCCGCGGGCCTGGGCCACCGCGGGATCGGCGGTGCGGCCACCGCCGTCGAGGTCCCGCTGCGCCCCGTCCACGGCGACGTGCTGCGCCTGCGGGTGCGCCCCGAGCAGCTGCTGCCGGGGGAGTCGCACCTGATCACCCGCACCGTCCGCGGCCTCGTCCACGGGCGCCAGGTCTACCTCGTGCCCCGCGCGGACGGCACCCTCGTGGTCGGCGCCTCGGCCCGCGAGGACGGGCTGGCCGGGACCTCCGCCGGGGCCGTGCTGGACCTGCTCGCCGACGCCGCCGCGATCCTGCCCGCCGTCCGCGAGTGCGAGCTCGTCGAGATCACCACCGCCGCCCGCCCCGGCACCCCCGACGACGCCCCGCGCGTGCTCGCCGTGCCCGAGGCCCCGGGCGCCGTCGTCGCCACCGGCTTCCACCGTCACGGGATCCTGCTCGCCCCCTGGGCGGCAGGGCGGATCCTCGAGCTGCTGCACGCCCGCCTGAAGGAGATCGCATGAGCACCCTCACCCTGACCCTCAACGGAGAGCCCGCCGAGCTGGCCGTGGCCACCGTCCGCGACGTCGTCGCGCACGTCACCGGGCGCGCGATCGGCGACGACGGCGCCGCCGCGGACGGGCGGCGGCTCGGCGTGGCCGTGGCGGTCGGCGGCGAGGTCGTGCCCCGGTCGGCCTGGGCCACCCGGGCGCTGGCCGCCGGGGACGAGGTCGACGTCGTCACCGCGGTGCAGGGGGGCTGAGCGATGGCCGAGCACCGCACCCCGCCCGCCGCCCCCGCGATCCCGCCGCTGCGGATCGGCGGCTACGACCTGGCCTCCCGGCTCATCATGGGCACGGGCGGCATCACCGACCTCACGGCGCTCGAGGGCGCCCTCGTCGCCTCCGGCACCACGCTCACCACCGTGGCGCTGCGCCGCTGGTCCGCGGACACCCGCGACGGCCTGGTCGCGCTGCTGGACCGCCTCGGCATCGACGTGCTGCCCAACACCGCCGGCTGCTACACCGCCCGGGACGCCGTGCTCACCGCCCGGCTCGGCCGGGAGGCGCTCGAGACCGACCTCGTGAAGGTCGAGGTCATCGCCGACGAGCGCACCCTGCTGCCCGACGTCGTCGAGACCCTGGAGGCCACCGAGCGGCTCGCCGCCGACGGCTTCACCGTCCTGGCCTACACCTCGGACGACCCCGCCATGGCGCTGCGTCTCGAGCAGGCCGGCGCCGCCGCCGTCATGCCGCTGGGCTCGCCGATCGGCTCGGGGCTGGGCATCCTCAATCGCGCACACCTGGAGCTGATCGTCTCGCGCGCCTCCGTGCCGATCGTGCTCGACGCCGGCGTGGGCACGGCCTCGGACGTCGCCCTGGCGATGGAGGCCGGCTGCGACGCCGTGCTCGCCGCCTCCGCGATCACCCGCGCCGCCGAGCCCGCCCGCATGGCCCACGCGTGCCGGCTCGCGCTCGAGGCGGGCTTCCACGCCCGCCGTGCCGGGCGCATCCCGCGCCGCGAGCACGCCCTGGCCTCCTCGCCGATGGCCGGGCGGGTCACGGCCGAGGAGGACGAGCGGTGACCGCTGCCCCGGACCCCGCCGCCCGCGAGCCCCGCGACCTCACCGCACTGTCCGACACCCAGCTCGAGCGCTTCGCCCGCCACCTGAGCCTGGACGGCTTCGGCCCTGAGGCCCAGCTGGCGCTGCTGCGCTCCCGCGTCCTCGTGGTCGGCGCCGGCGGCCTCGGGGCGCCCGTGCTGACCTACCTCGCCGCGGCGGGCGTGGGGGAGGTCCACGTGATCGACGACGACGTGGTGGACCGCTCCAACCTGCACCGCCAGGTGATCCACGCCGAGGCGGACCTCGGCCGCCCCAAGACCGCCTCCGCCGCCGCGACGATGCGCGGCCTGCACCCCGAGGTGCGCGTGGTCGAGCACCGCGAACGCCTGACCGCGACCAACGCGCTCGAGCGGGTCGGCGCCGTGGACCTCGTGCTCGACGGCACGGACAACTACGCGACCCGCTACCTCGTGGCCGATGCGTGCGAGATCGCCGGCGTGCCCGTGGTGTGGGGCGCGATCCTGCGGTTCGCGGGGCAGGTGAGCGTGTTCGCCCCGGGCGGGCCGCTGTACCGGGACGTGTTCCCGGAGCGGCCCGAACCCGGTGAGGTGCCCTCGTGCGCGCAGGCCGGAGTGCTCGGGGTGCTGCCCGGGATCATCGGCTCCCTCATGGCGGCCGAGGCGATCAAGCTGCTCTCCGGGGTGGGCGAGCCCCTGGTCGGGCGGCTGCTCTCCGTGGACGCCCTGACGATGCGCTTCCGTGAGCTGCGGCTCGTGGCCGACCCCGAGCGGACCCCCGTGACGGACCTGTCTGCCCACGCGGCCCAGGCCCCCGGCCCGGACGACGCCGGCGCCCCCGGCTCGGCGGAGGCCTGCGGCGCCGCGGGCGGGGAGATCGCCCCCGCCGCGCTGGCCGCCCTGCTCGCCGACCCCGCCCGGGCCGCGTCCCTCACCCTGCTCGACGTCCGCGAGGACTGGGAGCGCCGCCTGCGCCGGGTCGAGGCCCCCGCGGCGGTGGCCGATCGGCACGTCCCGCTCGAGGCCGTCCTCGCGGAGCCGGCGGCCCTCGCGCCCGGGCGGGACCGCGTCCTGGTGGTCTACTGCGCCGCCGGGGCCCGGTCGGCCCGGGCGCGGGACGCCGTCGTCGGGGCCGACCCGAGCGCCGGCGGGCGCGTCCTGTCCCTCGCCGGCGGCCTCGCCGCCTGGCCCGCCTGACCCCCACCCCGACGAACCCTGCGAGATGGCCCCCACCGCGGGCCGGAGGGGGCCATCTCGCAGGGTTCGTTCGCACGCGCACGGGCGCGGCGGCCCTTCCGTAGACTTGCGCGGGTGAAGCCCGAAGACCTCTCCGCCCTGCTGTCCGCTGTCCTCACCGACGCCGTCGATGCCGGTGACCTCCCCGCCGCGCTGCGGGAGGAGATCACCCCCGCGCGCGTGAAGGTGGAGCGACCCCGCAGCCGCGAGCACGGCGACTGGGCCACCAACGTCGCCCTCCAGCTGGGCAAGAAGGCCGGGATGGCCCCGCGCGACCTCGCCGGGCTCGTGGCCGAGCGCCTGACCGACAAGCCGGGCATCGCCGCCGTCGACGTCGCCGGCCCCGGCTTCCTCAACGTCACCCTGGACGCGGCCTCGGCCGGTGCCCTGGCCCGCGAGATCGTCGAGGCCGGCCCGGAGTACGGCCGCAACGACGCCCTGGCCGGGCACACCGTGAACATGGAGTTCGTCTCCGCCAACCCCACCGGCCCGCTGCACATCGGCCACACCCGCTGGGCCGCGCTGGGCGACGCGATCGCCCGCCTGCTGCGCGCCTCGGGCGCGGACGTCACCGCCGAGTACTACGTCAACGACGCCGGCAACCAGATGAACGTGTTCGCCGACTCGGTCCTCGCCCGCCTGCACGGCCGCGACGTCCCCGCGGGCGGCTACCCCGGCGCGTACGTGCAGGAGCTGGCCGACGCCGTCGCCCTCGAGCACCCGGACGTGCGCGAGCTGACGGACGAGGCCGCCCGCCCGGTGGTCCGAGAGGCCGCGTACCGGCTCCAGATGCAGGACATCAAGGACACGCTCGCCGCCTTCGACGTGCACTTCGACGTGTTCACCTCGGAGCAGACGCTCCACGACTCCGGCGCGATCGAGCAGGCCGTGCAGCGGCTGCGCGAACAGGGCCACGTCGAGGACCGCGAGGGCGCGGTGTGGCTCAAGACCACGGACTTCGGCGACGACAAGGACCGCGTGCTCATCCGCGCCAACGGCGAGCCCACCTACTTCGCCGCCGACGCCGCCTACTACCTCCACAAGCGCGACCGCGGCTTCGAGGAGAAGGTGTACCTGCTCGGTGCCGACCACCACGGCTACGTGAACCGCCTCAAGGCGATCGCCGCCGCCGCCGGCGACGACCCGGCGACGAACATCGAGATCCTCATCGGCCAGCTCATCTCGGTCAACGGCGCGAAGCTCTCCAAGCGCGCCGGCAACATCATCGAGCTCAAGGACCTCGTCGAGTGGCTCGGCCGCGACGCCCTGCGTTACGACTTGGCCCGCTACCCCGCGGACTCGCCCCTGACGATCGACCCCGAGCTGCTGCGCTCCACCACGAACGACAACCCCGTCTACTACGTGCAGTACGCCCACGCCCGTGCCTCGGGCGCGGCGCGCACCGCGCAGGCCCACGGGGTGGACCGCTCCGAGTTCGACGCCGCCCTGCTCACCCACGCCACCGAGTCGGAGCTGCTGGCTCAGCTGGCGGAGTTCCCGGCCGTCGTCGCCGCGGCGGCGCGCCTGCGCGAGCCGCACCGCGTGGCCCGCCACCTCGAGGTGATCGCCGGGGCCTACCACTCGTGGTACGCCGCCTGCCGGATCGTGCCCATGCCCACCGACGACGGCACGCCGCGCCCCGTGGAGACCCTCAACCGCACCCGCCTGTGGCTCAACGACGCCACCGCCCAGGTGCTGGCCAACGGCCTGGGCCTGCTCGGCGTGTCCGCCCCGGAGAAGATGTGAGCGCCCGGATGAGGACGCCGCAGCCCGCCCCCGCCTCCCCGCTCGCCCCCGCCTGGCTCCCCGCACCGGGGGACCCGGACGCGCTCGTGCCCGGCCTGTGGGCCGCCGGCGTGGACCGCGCCGCCGACGGCGAGCTCACCGTCCAGGGCCTGCGCGCGAGCGCGCTCGCCGCGGAGTTCGGCACGCCGCTGCTCGTGGTGGACGAGGACGACTTCCGCGCCCGCGCCCGCGCGTTCCGCAAGGGCTTCGACGCCGCCTTCGCCGACCTGTGCGGGGGAGCGGACGTCTACTACGCCGGCAAGTCCATGCTCACCCTCTCCACCGCCCGCTGGGCCGCCGAGGAGGGCCTGCGCGTGGACACCGCCTCGGGCGGCGAGCTGGCGATCGCGCTGGCCGCCGGCATCGACCCGGCCCACATCGGCCTGCACGGCAACAACAAGTCGGACGCCGAGCTGCGCACCGCCCTCGAGGCGGGCGTGGGCCGGATCATCGTGGACTCGCTCGACGAGCTCACCCACCTGGCCGCGCTCGCGGCCGAGGCCGGCCGCCGCGCCCCCGTGATGCTCCGGCTGACCCCGGGCGTGCACGCGCACACCCACGACTTCATCGCCACCGCGCACGAGGACCAGAAGTTCGGGCTCTCCCTGGCCCCGGCCTCCACCGACCGGGACGGCAATGTGGCCGGCCGCTCGCCGGCCGCCGTCGCCGTGGCCGCGGCCCTGGCCGCCGAGTCGATCAAGCTGCTGGGCGTGCACTGCCACATCGGGTCCCAGATCTTCGAGGCCGAGGGCTTCGGGCTGGCGGCCGGACGCGTGCTCGAGTTCCTCGCCGAGGTCAAGGCCGAGCACGGGGTGGAGCTGGCCGAGCTCGACCTCGGGGGCGGCCACGGCATCGCCTACACGGCCGTGGACGAGCCGCGCCCGGCCGCGGAGATCGCCGACGCCCTCGCCGACGACGTCCAGAAGACCGTCGAGCGCCTCGGCCTGGCGTGCCCGCGCATCTCGCTCGAGCCGGGGCGGGCCATCTCGGGCCCCGCGGGGCTGACCCTCTACACGGTCGGGGTGACCAAGACCGTGGACGTGGACGCCCCCGACGGCGGCACCGCGGCCCGCCGCTACGTCGCCGTGGACGGCGGCATGTCCGACAACCCGCGTCCCGTCCTCTACGACGCCGACTACACCGCCGTCTCCGCGCGCCGCACCTCGGAGGCCGAGCCGGTGCTCTCCCGTGTGGTGGGCAAGCACTGTGAGTCCGGCGACATCCTGGTCCGCGACGTGTACCTGCCGGCCGACCTGGGCCGCGGCGACCTGCTGGCCGTGCCGGCCACGGGCGCGTACACGCACGTGATGTCCTCGAACTACAACGCGCTGGCCCGCCCGGCCGTCGTCGCGGTCTCCGGCGGGCAGGCGCGGGTGATCATCCGTCGCGAGACGCAGGAGGACCTGTTCGCCCGCGAGGCCGATCCGCGCCTCGCCCGCTGAGGACGCGGGCGCGGCGCACCCGGCCGCCGGCCTCGAGCCCGGGTGGGTCCGTCCCGCTCTGCGGACACCGAGTGTCGCGCGGTGGGACGGGCCGGGGCGCCGCGCTAGATTCGAGGCCAGCCGGGCCGCGCGGTCGCGCGGGCCCGACCCACCCTGGATCACGGAGGACCATGCCCCAGCACACCGACGCCCCCACCGCACTCAAGGTCGCCCTGCTGGGCGGCGGGACCGTGGGGTCCCAGACCGCCCGGATCCTCACCGAGGACGCCGACATCCTGCGGGACCGCGTGGGCGCCGACCTCGAGCTCACGGGCATCGCGGTGCGGGACACGGGCGCGACGCGCGACTGGCAGGCGGACCCGGCGCTCTACACGACCGACGCCGAGGCGCTCGTGGACGGCGCGGACGTCGTCATCGAGCTGATGGGCGGCATCGAGCCGGCCCGCACCCTGATCCTGCGCGCCCTGGCCGCCGGCACGTCCGTGGTGACGGGCAACAAGGCGCTGCTGGCCCAGCACGGCGAGGAGCTGTACGCCGCGGCCGCCGCCACCGGCGCGCAGCTCAGCTTCGAGGCCGCCGTCGCCGGCGCCATCCCGATCCTGCGCCCGCTGCGCGACTCCCTGGGCGGCGACCGCGTCACCCGCGTGATGGGCATCGCCAACGGCACCACCAACTTCATCCTCGACCGGATGGACTCCGAGGGGGCGGACTTCGACGACGCCCTCGCCGAGGCCCAGCGGCTCGGCTACGCCGAGGCCGACCCGACCGCCGACGTCGAGGGCCACGACGCCGCCGCGAAGGCCGCGATCCTGGCGACCATCGCGTTCGGGGCGCCGTACACACTGGACCAGGTGGCCGTCGCGGGCATCACCGCGATCACGGCCGAGGACAACGCCGCCGCCGCGGAGGCGGGCTACGTCATCAAGCTGCTGGCGATCGCCGAGCGCGGCCGCGCCGCCGACGGCGCCGAGGGCGCGGTCCTGCGCGTGCACCCCACCCTGCTGCCGCGGGAGCACCCGCTGGCCTCCGTGCGCGGGGCGTTCAACGCCGTCTTCGTGGAGGCCGACAACGCCGGCGAGCTCATGTTCTACGGTCCCGGCGCCGGCGGCGCCCCCACCGCCTCCGCGGTGATGGGCGACGTCGTCTCGATCGCCCAGCGCATCGTGCGCGGCGGCCCGGCGCGCCTGCGCACCCCCGTCACCGCCCTGCCCGCCCTGGACCCGGCCGAGGCCCACACCTCCTTCATGGTCGTGCTGCGCGCGGCGGACCAGCCCGGCGTGCTGCGCCGTGTCGCCGGGGTGTTCGAGGAGCACGGCGTCTCCATCGAGACGCTGCGCCAGGTCCCATCTGAGCGCGAGGACGCCCCCGGCGCGTCCCTGCGGCTGATCACCCACCGTGCGCGGCAGCGCGACCTCGACGCCACCGTCGGGGCGCTCGCCGCCCTGGACGTCGTCCACGAGGTCGCGTCCGTCCTCCGAGTCGAAGGGAACTGACCCATGGCCCACCAGTGGCGCGGCGTCGTCCGCGAGTACGCCGACCGCCTGCCCGTCACCGAGGACACGCGCGTGATCACCCTCGGCGAGGGCGGCACCCCGCTCATCCACGCCCCCCACCTCTCCGAGCTGGTGCAGGGCACCGTGCACGTGAAGTTCGAGGGCATGAACCCGACCGGCTCCTTCAAGGACCGCGGCATGACCATGGCGATCACCGCGGCCGTCGCGGACGGTGCGAAGGCCGTCGTCTGCGCGTCCACCGGCAACACCTCCGCCTCGGCGGCGGCCTACGCCGCGCAGGCCGGGATCACGTGCGCCGTGCTCGTACCCGAGGGGAAGATCTCGATGGGCAAGATGTCCCAGGCCGTGGCCCACGGCGCGGAGATCCTCCAGGTGCAGGGCAACTTCGACGACTGCCTCGAGGTGGCCCGCAAGCTGGCCGAGAACTACCCCGTGTTCCTCGTGAACTCCGTCAACCCGGCCCGCATCGAGGGGCAGAAGACCGGCGCGTTCGAGGTCGTGGACACCCTCGGCGACGCCCCGGACTACCACCTGCTGCCCGTGGGCAACGCGGGCAACATCACCGCGTACTGGAAGGGCTACCGCGAGTACGCCGCCCCCTACGTGAACCCGCACGAGGGCGCCTCGGACGCCGAGCTGCCCGCGGTGGCCACGAAGACCCCCGTGATGTGGGGCTTCCAGGCCGCGGGCGCCGCCCCGATCGTCCAGGGCCACCCCGTGACCGACCCGGACACGATCGCCACCGCCATCCGGATCGGCAACCCGGCCTCGTGGGAGCAGGCCGAGGCCGCCCGCGACGAGTCCGGCGGGATGATCGACTCCGTCACGGACGAGGAGATCCTCGAGGCCCACCGCTGGCTCTCCGCGAAGGAGGGCGTGTTCGTCGAGCCCGCCTCCGCCGCCGGCGTCGCCGGGCTGCTCAAGCACCACGCCGCCGGGAACGTGCCGGCCGGCAAGAGCTGGGTCATCACCGTCACCGGCCACGGCCTCAAGGACCCGCAGTGGGCCCTGCGCGGCGCCGACGGCGCCGACGTGACCCCGCGCTCGGTGCCGTTCGACGTGGTCACCGTCGCCCAGGCCCTCGGCCTGAGCTGAGCCATGGCCGCACCGCAGCCGCTGGCGCCCGGGACCGCCGCGTCCGTCTCCGTCCCCGCCACCTCCGCCAACCTCGGCCCCGGCTTCGACTCGATGGGCCTGGCCCTGGAGCTGCGCGACGAGGTGACGCTCACGGTCGTGGCGGGCCCCGACGTCGCGGAGGTCGTGGGGGAGGGGGAGGCCACCCTGCCGCGGGACGGCGCGCACCTGATCCTGCGCCTGGCGCACGAGCACCTGCGGGACCGCGGGTTCACCGCGCCGGGGCTGCACCTGCGCGCCGTGAACCGGATCCCGCACGCCCGCGGGCTCGGCTCGTCCGCGGCCGCCGTCGTCGCGGCCTACGCCGCGGCCGAGGCCCTGCTGCCGGCCGCGCTGCGCCGGGCGCCCGCGGACCTGCTCGAGGCGGCCACCCGCTTCGAGGGGCACCCGGACAACGTCGCCCCCGCGCTCGTGGGCGGGGCCACCGTCTCCTGGACCCGTGACGACGTCCCCGGCCCGGCCACGGCGCGGCTGCGGCTGCACGAGCGCGTGGTGCCGGTGGTCGCGATCCCGGACACCGAGCTGTCCACCCACGTCGCCCGGGGCGTGCTGCCCGCCGAGGTGCCCCACGCCGTGGCGGCGGCCCAGGCCGGCCGTGCCGCGCTGCTCGTCCACGCGCTGGCGGAGGACCCCGCGCTGCTGCCGGCCGCCACACGGGACTGGCTGCACCAGGAGCCGCGCGCCGTGACCATGCCGGCCAGCGCCGCACTGGTCGCGGGGCTGCGCGAGCGCGGCCATGCCGCCGTCGTCTCCGGCGCAGGTCCCACCGTGCTCGCGCTGTGCGACGGCGTTCAGGCGGCCGAGCACGCCGCGGAGGCGGCGCGTGCTCTGACGGCGGACGGGGCGGCCTCCTGGCGCGTGCTGGTGCCGTGCGTGGCCGTGGACGGTGTTAGGGTGGAATCACTCCACCACGGCTGACCCCACCGCCTCGCGCGGCCCGGGTCTCCGGTGCCCGGGCCAGTGACGGCCGGACGCACCGTGCGCCGTCGGCCGGAACCCCGCCGCGATCCATCCCGTGCTGCGCACGGCCGGCGTGCGGGACCCCCTCCGGCTCGGTCGAGTCCGGACGCCTCCGCCCCGTCACGCAGCGACTGCGCACGATCAGGGGAGGCGCCACTGATGAGTTCACACCATGAAACCCGGTTTTCTGGGGCGCCGCTGCGCGGCCCGACCGGATGCACACCGCAGCCCGACGCGCCACGCGCCGCCGGGCCGCATTCGAGGGAGAAGGAACCTTCGTGACCGAATCCACGGAACAGACCACGCCGACGAACGGCGGTGGCCTGGCCTCGCTCAAGCTCGCCCAGCTCCAGGCCCTGGCCTCTCAGCTCGGCATCGCCGGCGGCTCGCGCATGCGCAAGGCCGACCTGGTGACCGCGATCTCCGACCACCAGCGCGGCGGCTCCGTGGCGGACCGCGACGCCGCCGAGCGCGCGGCCCAGACCACCGCGGCCCCCGCCGCCGAGGCCGCCCCGGCGGCCGCGTCCTCAGAGGACGCCGCCCCGGCCGCCGAGCGCCCGGCCCGCCGCCGCTCGCGCCGCGCCGATGCCGACACCTCGGCTCCGGCCGCCGCCCAGGACGGGCAGCCCCAGGCCGAGGCCCGCGAGGACCAGACGGAGCAGGCCCCCCGGGAGACCGCCTCGGACCAGGATCGGTCCGAGGGGTCCGAGACCCGCGACGAGGGCGAGGGCCGCCCGCAGTCCGAGCGCCGCTCCCGCGGCCGCCGCGCCGGCGACGACGACGCCCAGCAGGGTCAGGACCGTCGCTCCGACGGCGCCCGGGGCGAGGACGGCGCGGACCGCCGCGGCGACAGGGAGGACCGTGACGACAACGGGCGCGAGAACGGCCGCGGCCGCAACGGCCGCAACGGGCGGGACCGTGAGAACGGCCGTGACCGCGAGAACGGCCGCGAGAACAATCGGGACCGTGAGAACGGCCGTGACGGCTCGCGCGAGCAGCGCGGCGACAAGTCCGAGGACGGCGGCCGGGGCGACGGCGGACGCGGGGACCGCAGCCGCCGCGACGACCGCGACGACGAGGGCGGCCGCAACCGTCGCAACCGCCGCAACCGCAACGAGCGCGGCCGCAACCGCCGTGGCCGCGGCGGCCCCGAGGTCGACGAGACCGAGCTGACCGAGGACGACGTCCTGCAGCCCGTGGCCGGCATCCTCGACGTGCTGGACAACTACGCGTTCGTCCGCACCTCCGGCTACCTGCCGGGCCCGAACGACGTCTACGTCTCCCTGGCCATGGTGAAGAAGTACGGTCTGCGCAAGGGCGACGCCGTCGTCGGCGCGATCCGCGCCCCGCGCGACGGTGAGAAGCAGCACCACGGCGGCGGCTCCAACCGCCAGAAGTTCAACGCCCTGGTGAAGATCTCCTCGGTCAACGGCCAGCCCGCCGTCGAGCACCCGCAGCGCGTGGAGTTCGGCAAGCTCGTGCCGCTGTACCCGCAGGAGCGCCTGCGCCTGGAGACCGATCCCAAGCTGATCGGCCCCCGCGTGATCGATCTGGTCAGCCCCATCGGCAAGGGCCAGCGCGGCCTCATCGTCTCCCCGCCCAAGGCCGGCAAGACGATGATCCTGCAGTCGATCGCCAACGCGATCAAGACGAACAACCCCGAGGTCCACCTCATGATGGTGCTCGTCGACGAGCGCCCCGAGGAGGTCACCGACATGCAGCGGTCGGTGGACGGCGAGGTCATCGCCTCCACGTTCGACCGCCCGGCGGACGACCACACCACCCTCGCCGAGCTGGCCATCGAGCGCGCCAAGCGCCTCGTGGAGATGGGCCGCGACGTCGTCGTGCTGCTCGACTCCATGACCCGCCTGGGCCGCGCCTACAACCTGGCCGCCCCGGCCTCGGGCCGCATCCTCTCCGGCGGTGTGGACTCCTCGGCCCTGTACCCGCCGAAGAAGTTCTTCGGCGCCGCCCGCAACATCGAGAACGGCGGCTCGCTGACCATCCTGGCCACCGCGCTGGTCGAGACCGGCTCGCGCATGGACGAGGTGATCTTCGAGGAGTTCAAGGGCACCGGCAACATGGAGCTGCGCCTGTCCCGCCACCTCGCGGAGCGCCGCATCTTCCCGGCGGTGGACGTCAACGCGTCCGGCACGCGCCGCGAGGAGGCCCTGCTCTCGCAGGAGGAGGTCAAGATCATGTGGAAGCTGCGCCGGGTGCTCTCCGGCCTCGACCAGCAGCAGGCCCTCGACCTGCTCACCAACAAGATCAAGGACACCGCGTCCAACGCCGAGTTCCTCATGCTGGTCTCCAAGACCACGCTGGGGTCCAAGGGCGACGACTGACCGTCCCGTCGCACGGCCCCGTCCCGCCGGGGGGAGCTCGTCTCCGCCGGACGGGGCGGGGCCGTCCGCATCGGACAGCCCGGCCCCCTGAGGCCGGAGGAGGAGAGGCACGCACGTGTTCGATTCGGAGCAGCGGCGCGAGGCCGTGGATCGGCTCCTGGCGGAGCATCGCGAGCTGACGGCGCGCCTGTCCGACCCGGCGGTGCACCAGGACCCGGCACTCGCCCGCCGGCTGAACCGGCGGTTCGCCGAGCTCGGCGCCGTGGTGACGGCCCACCGCGCCTGGTCGGCGGCCGCGGAGGAGCTGGCCGACGCGCGGGAGCTGGCCGCGGCCGGCGATGACGACGCGGCGGCCTTCGCGGCCGAGGTGCCCGGTCTGGAGGCGGCCGAGGCGGAGGCCGCCGAACGGCTGCGCCGGCTGCTGATCCCGCGCGACCCCGACGACGCCCGCGACGTGATCCTCGAGATCAAGGGCGGCGAGGGCGGCGAGGAGGCGGCCCTGTTCGCCGGCGACCTGCTGCGCATGTACCTGCGCTACGCCGACTCCCGGGGCTGGAAGACGGAGATCCTCTCCGCCACGCACTCCGACCTGGGCGGCTACAAGGACGTCCACGTGGCGGTGCGGGGGAGCGCGGCCGACCCGGCCGACGGCGTCTACGCCCGGCTCAAGTTCGAGGGCGGCGTGCACCGAGTGCAGCGCGTGCCCGTCACCGAGTCCCAGGGCCGCATCCACACCTCCGCCGCCGGCGTGCTCGTGCTGCCCGAGGTGGACGCCCCGGACGAGGTCCACCTCGATCCGAACGACCTCAAGGTGGACGTCTTCCGCTCCTCCGGGCCGGGCGGCCAGTCCGTCAACACGACCGACTCCGCGGTGCGCCTGACGCACCTGCCCACGGGGATCGTCGTCTCCATGCAGAACGAGAAGTCCCAGATCCAGAACCGCGAGGCCGCGCTGCGCGTGCTGCGGTCGCGGCTGCTCGAGCGGCAGCGGGCGGAGCAGGACGCCGAGGACTCCGCGGCGCGCGCCGCGCAGGTGCGCACCATGGACCGCTCGGAACGCATCCGCACCTACAACTTCCCGGAGAACCGGATCGCGGACCACCGCACCGGCTACAAGGCGCACAACCTCGACGCGGTCCTCGACGGCGACCTCGAGGCCGTGATCGCCTCCTGCCTCGCCCTCGACGAGCAGCGGCGGCTCGCCGCGCTGGGCGGGGACGCGTGAGCGCACCGGCCTGGTCCGCGCTGCTGCGCGACGCCGCCGCCCGCCTGACCGCGGCGGGCATCGACTCGCCGCGCGTGGACGCCGAGCTGCTGCTGGCCCACGTGCTCGGACTCGACCGCGGCGCGCTGCTGGCCCGGGTGTTCGCCGGGGCCGTGGCCGAGCCCGCGCAGGCGGCGGCGTTCGAGACGCTCATCGGGCGCCGCGCCGCCCGCGAGCCCGTCCAGCACCTGACCGGCGTCGCGCACTTCCACGGGCTCGACCTCGCGGTCGGCCCGGGCGTCTTCATCCCGCGGCCGGAGACCGAGCGGCTCGTGGAGACCGTCGTGGCCGACCTGGCCGCGCGGCCCGCGGCGGGCGTCGTGGTGGACCTGTGCACCGGCTCCGGCGCGATCGCCGCGGCCGTCGCGGCGTGGGGCGAGGCGCGGGGCCGCCCGCTCGCCGTCACCGCCGTCGAGCTCGACCCGACGGCGGCCGACTGGGCCCGGCGGAACCTCGCCCCGCGCGGGGTCGACCTGCGACAAGGTGATGCCCTTGTCGCATGCCCCGACCTCGAGGGCCGCGTGGACGTCGTCGTGAGCAACCCGCCCTATGTGCCCGAGGCCGAGGTGCCCGCCCAACCGGAGGCCCGACTGGACCCGGCGCGGGCGCTCTACGGCGGGGACACGCCCGGGCTGCGGATCCCGCGGGCCATCGCGCACCGGGCGGCGGGCCTGCTCGCCCCGGGCGGCCTGTTCGCCATGGAGCACCACGAGACGCAGGGCCCGGCCCTCTTGTCCGCCCTCGGTGCGGACCCCCGGTTCACGGGCGAACGAGTCCACCAGGACCTCACCGGACGGGACCGGTTCCTGACGGCGCGCCGGTCCGGCGAAGCCGCGGCGGGCGCGGAGGTGGAAGAATGACCGACGTGAGTGACTTCATCGACGTCTCGGATCCGGCCGCCCTCGAGGATGCCGTGGCCCGCGCCCGCGAGGTCCTCGCGGACCGCGGCTGCGTGGTCCTGCCCACGGACACCGTCTACGGCATCGGAGCGGACGCGTTCTCCCCCCTGGCCGTGGCCGTGCTGCTGGCCGCCAAGGGCCGTGGCCGCACCATGCCGCCGCCCGTGCTCATCGCGGACCGCCGCGTCATGGCGGGCCTCGCGTACGACGTGCCGGAGGAGGCCGAGGCCCTCGCCGAGCGCTTCTGGCCCGGCGCCCTCACGCTCATCCTCAAGTCCCAGCCCACGCTGACCTGGGACCTCGGCGAGACCCGCGGCACCGTCGCCCTGCGCGTGCCCGACGACGCGGTGGCCCGCGAGCTGCTCTACGCCGTCGGCCCCATGGCCGTCTCCAGCGCGAACCGCACCGGCATGGACGCCGCCACCACCGGCGACGCCGCCCGCTCGATGCTGGGGGAGTCCGTGGCCCTCTACCTCGACGCCGGCCCCCGCGAGAGCCGGGATCCCTCGACGATCGTGGACTGCACCGTCACCCCGTTCCGCGTGGCCCGGCAGGGTTCGGTGCCCCTGGAGGAGCTGCGCGCGGTGGTGCCGGACCTGCTCGCCGAGGGCGAGGAGCCCCCGGTCGCCGCCGATCGGATCGCGGCTGAGGACGCTGCCGCGGCGCGCCCCGCCGACGGGGAGGCCTGACCGGCCCCCATGCGCGCGTATCTCGTCCTGGTCATGGTCACGGCCGTCGCCTGCGGGGCCCTGACGCCCCTCATGCGCCGGCTGGGGCTGCGCGCGCGCGTGTTCACCCCGCTGCGCCAGCGGGACGTGCACCGGCACCCCGTGCCGAAGCTGGGTGGAGTCGCCATGGCCGCGGCCGTGCTGGTCGGCTTCGCCGTCGGGGGAGTCGTGCCGTTCCTCCAGGGGATCTACGCGGACGACGCCGCGATGCGCGGGCTCCTGGTCGCCGTCGCCGTCGTGCTCGTCGTGGGCATCGCCGACGACATGTGGGACCTGCGCTGGTGGGTGAAGATGGCCGGCCAGGTGCTGGCCGGACTCGCGGTGGCCCTCGGCGGGATCCGCATCGAGGCGATGCCGGTGGGCTGGATCCCGGTGGGGAACGAGACCACGCAGGTCATCCTCACGGTGTTCGCCGTGGTGCTGACGATGAACGCGATCAACTTCGTGGACGGTCTGGACGGCCTGGCGGCGGGCGTCGCGCTGATCGGCGGCTCGGCCTTCTTCGTCTACTCGTATCTGCTGACGCGGACCATCAACCAGTTCGACTACGCCAACCTCGCCACCCTGCTCATGGCCCTGCTCGTCGGCGCGTGCATGGGCTTCCTGCCGTGGAACCTGGCCCCGGCCCGCATCTTCATGGGTGAGGTGGGGGCCATGCTCATCGGCCTGCTGATGGCCGCGGCCGCGGTCGCCGTGACCGCTGACGTCAACGCCCTGGACGGGATGCGCTTCCGCAACGTCCCCGCCTACATGCCGATCCTGCTGCCCGTCGCCGTCCTCGCACTCCCGCTCGCGGACCTCGCCCTGGCCGTGCTGCGGCGGACGGCCAAGGGCACCAGCCCCTTCTCGGCGGACCGCGGGCACCTGCACCACAAGCTCGTGGACGGCGGCTACACCCAGGCGCAGGCCGTCGCGCTGCTCTGGCTCTGGGCGTTCCTCGTGGCATGGGGCGCGGTGTCCCTGAACTTCGTGGACCCCATGATCGTCCTGCCCGTGCTCGCCGTGGCCCTGGCCGGAGCCGGCTACCTGACCCTGCTTCCGATCGTGGAGCGCCGTCGCGCGGACCGGAACGACGCCGCGGCCCACCCGGACGAGCGGGGGGACGCGTGACCGGGGCGGGCGGTCGCCGACGCCGGCGCCGCTGGGAGAACCGCCGTGGCTGGTGGGGGATCCTCGGGTGGTCCCTGGCCACGGCGGGTGCTGCCCTGGCGATCACGGGCGCCGCGTGGCTGTTCTCCGCCGGCGGGGAGGCGGCCGGGAGCGCCCTGCTGGGCGGCGGCGCGGTGCTCGCGCTCTCGGCGCTCACCGGGGTGACGACGGCACTCGTCTGGGACCGGGCGCGCGAGGCGGCGCTGCCGGTCAGCGTGGGGCTGTTCGTGCTCAAGATCGCGGTGTTCGCGGTGCTGCTGGGGGTCCTGCCCCGCCCCGGCTGGGTCCGGACGGACGCGGCGGCGATCGCCGCCCTCGTGACGATCCTCGTCTGGCAGGCCACGGAGGTCCTCGTCTTCGCGCGGACCCGCCGCGGGATCTACTCCGACTGACCCGCCCGAGGCGCGAAGACACCGAGCCGGGGGCCATGCCGTGGGCCCCTTCCGCGGTATGGAGCACGGGTCACCGTTTGGTATCGTTGTCAGCGAACACTTCGACGGCGCCCATCTGCCGCTATCCGTGTCTCGCATCGCACCGGTACCCCGCAATGTCGCGGCGCCCGCCTGTGGTCCGGGGACGAGGCTGCTGTCCCGTCGACTGCATCACTTCGGAGAGGAACCGTGTGCTGACCCTCGTGCTGGCCAACGCATCATTCGTGCCCCCCACCATCTCTGATGGTCACCTCCCGGAGATCTTCCCCTGGGGTGCGGAGTACGGCACCGGCTTCGGCAAGCAGATGCTGCTCGTCCTGCTCTCCGTGGTGCTCATCACCGCCTTCTTCGCGTGGGCCATGCGCCGTCCCCGGCTCGTGCCCGGCAAGGCCCAGTGGCTCGCCGAGTCCGGCTACTCCTTCGTCCGGAACGACATCGCGAAGGACATCCTGGGCGAGAAGAACTTCAAGCAGTGGGTCCCGCTGCTCTTCGCCATCTTCTTCTTCGTGCTGCTGAACAACCTGTTCGGCGCCATCCCGGTTCTGCAGCTGCCGACCTTCTCCCACGCGGGCGCCGCCTACGGCCTGGCCCTCATCGTCTACGCGATCTGGATCGGCGTCGGCATCAAGCGACACGGCGTGCGCTACCTGAAGTTGGCCGTCGTGCCCTCGGGTGTGCCCGGCTGGATCCTGCCGCTGCTCGTGCCGCTGGAGATCATCTCCAACTTCATCGTGCGCCCGCTGACCCACTCCCTGCGTCTGATGGCCACCATGCTCTCCGGCCACATGATCGTGATGCTCGCCGGCGCCGGCGCCGCCTACCTGATCACGCAGACCGACAGCCTGGCCCTGCAGGGCACCGGCATCCTGGTCATCCTCGGCTCGGTGGCCCTGTACTTCCTCGAGCTGCTGATCATGTACCTGCAGGCCTTCGTCTTCACGCTGCTGACCGCCATCTACATCCAGGGCGCGATCGACGCGAACGACCACTGATCTTCCGGGGCCGCCTCGGGCATGACCCAGGCGGCCGCGGTACGGCGGGAGAGCCCGCCACCAGTCTTCCCGGCCCTCCGCAGGAGGACCACCCGGGAGGCCGCCCCTCCACAACCCGGCCGGACACCTCGGCCTCGTGAAAGGAACACCATGGAACTGCACGGTTCGCTCAACATGATCGGCTACGGCCTCGCCGCCATCGGCTCCGCCATCGGCGTGGGCCTGATCTTCGCCGCCTACATCAACGGCGTCGCCCGTCAGCCGGAGGCCCAGCGCATCCTGCAGCCGATCGCCCTCCTGGGCTTCGCGCTCGCCGAGGCCCTCGCCATCCTGGGCCTCGTCTTCGCCTTCGTCATCGGCGCCTGACGCGCCGCGTCCACGGAGCGCCCGCACGGTGAGACCGTCGATGCTCCATCTCCACAGGACTCTTGACCGAAGGATGGTTGAAACATGATCAGCAACGGACTGATCCTCGCGGCGGCTGAGGGGGCCAACCCCCTGATCCCCAACCCGTGGGAGATCCTCGTCGTCGTGGTGGGCTTCGCCCTGCTCATGTTCATCGTCATCAAGTTCATCGTCCCGACCCTCGAGAAGTCCTACCAGGACCGTGTCGAGGCGATCGAGGGCGGTCTGGCCAAGGCTGAGAAGGCCCAGGCTGAGGCGAACGCGATGATGGCGGACTACGAGTCGCAGCTGGCGGACGCCCGCACCGAGGCGAACCGCATCCGGGAGGATGCCCGCACCGAGGCCGCCGAGATCGTGGCCGAGGCGCGCGAGCGCGCGACCGCCGAGGCGAGGCGCATCTCCGAGCAGGCGCAGGCGCAGATCGCCGCCGAGCGTCAGCAGGCCGCCGCGCAGCTCAAGCGCGAGGTCGGCTCGCTGGCCACGACCCTGGCCGGCAAGATCGTGGGCGAGTCTCTCGAGGACGACGCCCGCTCGCAGCGCGTGGTCGACCGCTTCCTGGCTGACCTGGACCGTCACCAGAGCGCAGGTGTCGCCGAATGATGACGGGCGCATCGAGGGACTCCCTGGCCGCCTCCCTGGAGGCCGTCGGTCCGGTGCTGGACGAGGGCGGCGTGGCCCTGGCACGCGAGCTGTTCGGCGCGCTGGACGTGGTGGACGAGCACGGCGCCCTGCGTCGCGCCCTGACCGACCCCGCCTGGACCACCGAGCGCCGTCACGGCCTCGTCGACTCGCTGTTCGGCGCCCGGGTGACCCCCGGTGCACTGCAGGTCCTCAAGGACCTTGCCGGCCGCCGCTGGTCGGCGGAGCGCGATCTCGGGGACGCCCTCGAGACGGTGGCCGTGCACGCGGCCGCCGCGGAGGCCGCACGCGGCGGACATGCGGGCCTGGCCGCCCTCTTGGGCGAGCTGTTGGCCTTCAACCGCACGGTGGAGGACTCGCACGAGGTGCAGCGGGCGCTCACCGATCAGCGCGCACCCCTCGAGGCACGGGTCAGACTGGCCGGTCGTCTCCTGGGCGCGTCGGCCAGTCCGGCCGGCCGACTGCTGGTCGAGCGCGCCGTCTCGGCCCCGCGCGGCCTGAAGCCGTCCGCCGCTATCCGCAAGGCCGCGGACATCGTCGCCGAGCGGCAGCGTCAGTGGATCGCCGAGGTGACCGTGGCCCGGCCGCTCGAGGCCGAGCAGCAGGAGCGGCTGGCCCTGGGCCTGCGCCGCGCCTTCGGCCGCGATCTCGTCATGGACGTGACGGTGGACCCCCACGTGGTGGGCGGCGTCCGCGTCCAGGTCGGCAACGACGTCGTCGACGGGTCCATGGCCTCGCGCCTTCACGACCTCCAGCGGCGGATGGCCGGCTGACGCCGGCCCCCGCCCGCATCCGGAACACCCACGAACGTAAGCATCATCGTCACGTCGATGATCACCAAGCACAGAGAGCAGGGACTGCAGATGGCCGAATTGACCATCAACGCTGACGATGTCCGCAATGCCTTGAACGAATTCGCGGCATCGTACGAACCGTCGGGCACCGATCGCACCGAGGTCGGCCGTGTCATCTCCGCGGCGGACGGCATCGCTCGTGTGGAGGGTCTGCCCTCCGTCATGGCGAACGAGCTGCTGCGCTTCGAGAACGGCATCCAGGGCCTGGCCCAGAACCTCGACACCCGCGAGATCGGTGTCGTCGTCCTCGGCGAGTTCCAGGAGATCCGCGAGGGCATGGAGGTGCAGCGCACCGGCGAGATCCTCTCCGTCCCGGTGGGCGATGCCTTCCTGGGCCGCGTGGTGGACCCGCTGGGCCAGCCCATCGACGACCTGGGCCCGATCGAGGCCGAGGGCCGCCGCGCCCTCGAGCTGCAGGCGCCGACCGTGACCGAGCGCAAGTCGGTCCACGAGCCGCTGCAGACCGGCATAAAGGCCATCGACGCCATGATCCCGATCGGCCGTGGCCAGCGTCAGCTGATCATCGGTGACCGCCAGACCGGCAAGACCGCCATCGCCGTGGACACGATCCTCAACCAGAAGGCCAATTGGGAGTCGGGCGACGTCGAGAAGCAGGTCCGCTGCGTCTACGTGGCCGTGGGCCAGAAGGCCTCCACCATCGCCGGCGTCCGCGCCACGCTGGAGGAGCACGGCGCCCTGGAGTACACCACCATCGTGGCCTCCCCGGCGTCCGACCCGGCCGGCTTCAAGTACCTCGCCCCCTACGCCGGATCGGCCATCGGCCAGCACTGGATGTACGGCGGCAAGCACGTGCTGATCATCTTCGACGACCTGTCGAAGCAGGCCGAGGCCTACCGCGCCGTCTCCCTGCTGCTGCGCCGCCCGCCGGGCCGCGAGGCCTACCCGGGCGACGTCTTCTACCTGCACTCCCGGCTCCTCGAGCGCTGCGCCAAGCTCTCGGACGACATGGGCGCGGGCTCGATGACCGGCCTGCCGATCATCGAGACCAAGGCGAACGACGTGTCGGCCTACATCCCGACCAACGTCATCTCCATCACCGACGGCCAGATCTTCCTGCAGTCGGACCTGTTCAACGCCAACCAGCGTCCCGCCGTGGACGTGGGCATCTCGGTGTCCCGCGTGGGCGGCGCCGCCCAGGTCAAGGCCATGAAGAAGGTCTCCGGCACGCTGAAGCTGGACCTGGCGCAGTACCGCGACCAGCAGGCGTTCTCCATGTTCGCCTCGGACCTGGACCCGGCCACCCGCCGCCAGCTCGCCCGCGGTGAGCGCCTCATGGAGCTGCTCAAGCAGCCCCAGTACTCGCCCTACCCGGTCGAGGAGCAGGTCGTGTCCATCTGGGCTGGCTCCAAGGGCCACCTCGACGAGGTGCCGGTGCAGGACGTGCTGCGCTTCGAGCGCGAGTTCATCGACCACCTGCGTCGCCACACCTCCGTCCTGACCGACATCGCCTCCACCGGCAAGCTCGAGGACGGCACCGTGTCCGCGCTCGAGTCGGCCGTCGCCGAGTTCTCGAAGGGCTTCCAGTCCTCCGAGGACGGCGGCGTGCAGGCCGGTCACGAGGAGCACCGCGCGATCGAGCAGGACCAGGTCGCGCAGGAGCAGATCACCAAGCAGAAGCGCTGACCGCCGGTCGGTGAGGGAGCGGTCCGGCGTCGGGCCCCACGGGGACGACGCCGGGCGGCCCTCCCGCCAGGGAAAGGACCACCATGGGAGCCCAGATCCGGGTCTACCGTCAGAAGATCGCGTCGACGTCGTCGATGAGGAAGATCTTCAAGGCGATGGAGCTGATCGCCACGTCTCGCATCACCAAGGCACGTGAGCGCGTCAGCGCGTCGTTGCCGTATGCGAACGCGATCACCCGCGCCGTCTCGGCCGTGTCGAGCCAGCACGACATCGATCATGTCCTCACCACGGAGCCCGAGAACCCGACCCGGGCGGCCGTGCTCATCATGTCCTCGGACCGCGGCCTCGCCGGCGCGTACTCCGCGAACGTGCTGCGCAAGGCCGAGCAGCTCCTCACCCGCCTCGGCGAGGAGGGCAAGGACGTGGACGTGTACGTCGTCGGCCGCAAGGCGCAGACGTACTTCGACTTCCGCGGCCGCGGCTACAAGAAGCTGTGGACCGGTCAGACGGACGCCCCCGTCGCCGAGCGCGCCGCCGAGATCGGCGAGGTGCTCGTGGACGCGTTCCTCACGGACACGGCCGACGGCGGCGTGGACGAGATCCACGTCGTGTTCACCGAATTCGTCTCGCTCGTGAAGCAGAACCCCCACGTGGTGCGCCTGCTGCCCCTCGAGGTCGTCGAGGAGGAGGCCGCCACCGCCGAGGATGTGCTGCCGCTCTACGAGTACGAGCCGGACGCGGAGGAGGTCCTCGACGCGCTGCTGCCCAAGTACATCGAGTCGCGCATCTTCAACGCGATGCTGCAGTCGGCGGCCTCGGAGCTCGCCAACCGTCAGCGTGCCATGAAGTCGGCGGGCGACAACGCCACGAGCCTCATCAAGGACTACACCCTCCTGATGAACAACGCCCGTCAGGCCGAGATCACCCAGGAGCTCACCGAGCTCATCGCGGGCGCGGACGCGCTCAACAACTCCTGAGCCCGTTCGGGACTCACCAGACTCGCCATCCACACACGATAGAAGTGAGAGAGATGACTGCCACCATCACTGACCAGGGCACCGGGACCCCCACCGGCGGTGCCACCGGACGCGTGTCCCGCGTCATCGGCCCCGTGATCGACGCCGAGTTCCCGGCCAACGCGATGCCGGAGATCTACAACGCGCTGACCACCGAGATCGACCTCAACGGCCAGCGCCGCACGGTCACCTTCGAGGTCGCCCAGCACCTCGGCGACAACATGGTCCGCGCCATCTCCCTGCAGTCCACCGACGGCCTGGTGCGCGGCACCGATGTCGTGGACACCGGCGCCCCCATCTCGGTGCCGGTCGGCGACGCCGTGAAGGGCCACATCTTCAACGTGCTCGGCGAGACCCTGGACATGCCGACCTCGCAGCTGCAGGCCGAGGACCGCTGGCCGATCCACCGCCCGGCCCCCAACTTCGCCTCCCTCGAGGGCTCCACCGAGATGCTGGAGACCGGCATCAAGGTCATCGACCTGCTGACCCCCTACATCAAGGGCGGCAAGATCGGCCTGTTCGGCGGCGCCGGCGTGGGCAAGACCGTGCTCATCCAGGAGATGATCACCCGTGTGGCCCGCAACTTCGGCGGCACCTCCGTGTTCGCCGGCGTCGGTGAGCGCACCCGTGAGGGCAACGACCTCTGGGTCGAGATGGACGAGGCGGACGTCCTGAAGGACACCGCCCTCGTGTTCGGCCAGATGGACGAGCCGCCGGGCACGCGTCTGCGCGTGGCCCTGTCCGCGCTGACCATGGCGGAGTACTTCCGCGATGTGCAGAACCAGGACGTGCTGCTGTTCATCGACAACATCTTCCGCTTCTCGCAGGCCGGCTCCGAGGTCTCCACGCTGCTGGGCCGCATGCCCTCCGCCGTGGGTTACCAGCCGAACCTGGCGGACGAGATGGGCGTGCTCCAGGAGCGCATCACCTCGACCCGCGGCCACTCCATCACCTCGATGCAGGCCGTGTACGTCCCCGCGGACGACTACACCGATCCGGCCCCGGCCAACGTGTTCGCGCACCTGGACGCGACCACCAACCTGACCCGTGACCTCGCGTCCCGTGGCCTGTACCCGGCCGTGGACCCGCTGGCCTCGACCTCGCGCATCCTCGACCCGCAGTACGTGGGCCAGGAGCACTACGACGTCGCCATCCGCGTGAAGCAGATCCTGCAGAAGAACAAGGAGCTGCAGGACATCATCGCGATCCTCGGCGTGGACGAGCTCTCCGAGGAGGACAAGATCACCGTGGGCCGCGCCCGCAAGATCGAGCAGTTCCTCTCGCAGAACACCTACACCGCCAAGCAGTTCACCGGCGTCGAGGGCTCCACCGTGCCGGTCAAGGACACCGTCGAGGGCTTCAAGGCCATCGCCGACGGCGACCTGGACCACGTCGCGGAGCAGGCCTTCTACAACGTGGGCGGCCTGGACGACGTCGAGCGCGAGTGGGCCAAGATCCAGGCCGAGGGCTGATCGATCATGGCTGAGCTCAACGTCGAGATCGTCTCCGAGGAGCGGTCCATCTGGTCGGGCGCCGCGTCGGCCGTGTCGGCGCGCACCGTCAACGGTGAGATCGGCATCCTCCCGGGCCACACCCCGATGCTCGCCGTCCTCGGCGACGGCGAGGTCGTGGTGCGCACCACGGACGGCGGCACCGTCACCGCGCAGGCCCACGGCGGCTTCTTCTCCGTGGACCACGACCGTGTCGTGATCGCCGCGACGTCCGCCCGGCTGGGCGACGCCGCGGCGGCCTGACGCGGCGCGGCAGGACCTGACGGTGGAGGGCCCGGTGCTCATCGCCTCGGCGGCCGTGGGGGCAGTCATCGTGCTGTCGGCACTCGCCCTGGTGATGCGGCGCCGGGCCCTCGCCCGTGTCACGGCCGCCTTCCCGGCGGTCCTGGAGCGGGAGGGCCCGGGGCGTGAGCGTGTGATCGGCGTGTACGACGAGTCCCGCCTGCGCCTCACCGGGGGCTGGCGCCTCTCGCGGGAGCGCTGGAGCGCGGACCGGAGCCGCCTGCAGATCGACCGCCTCCCGGCGGACGAGGCCGGCCGGGCCGTCCTGGAGCTGAGCGCCGGCACACGTCCGGTGCGCGTCGTCGTCGACCCCGACGACGCCGGCGCCCTGCGCGCCTGGAGCGAGGCGGGGCCGTCCGCGGCGTCGTCCTTCTGGCGCCGCTGAGCCCGCCCGGCCCCTCAGAACAGGCGGGACTCGGCGTCGTCCACGCCGCGCATCGCGTCGTAGTCGAGGGTGACGCAGCGGATGCCGCGGTCCTCGGCGAGGGTGCGGGCCTGGGGCTTGATCTGCTGGGCCGCGAACACGCCGCGCACGGGCGCCAGGAGCGGGTCCCGGTTCATCAGCTCGAGGTAGCGGGTGAGCTGCTCGACCCCGTCGATGTCCCCGCGGCGCTTGAGCTCGACCGCCACGGTGCCGCCGTCGGCGTCGCGGGCCAGGATGTCCACGGGGCCGATCGCCGTCATGTACTCGCGGCGCACGAGGGTGTGGCCGTCGCCGAGCAGGCTGATCTGCTCGGCCAGCAGACGCTGCAGATCCGCCTCCACGCCGTCCTTGACGAGGCCGGGGTCCACGCCGAGCTCGTGGGAGTCGTCCGCCAGGACCTCCTCGATGAGCACGATGAGCCGGTCATCGGACTTCTTGGCCTGCACGCGCCAGACCTGCGTCACCCCCTGGTCGGCCTGATCGGGGGAGGGCTCCTCCACGTGCAGGGTCGCGGGCGGCGACATCCAGTTGAGGGGCTTGTAGGAGCCGCCGTCGGAGTGCACCAGCACCGAGCCGTCCGCCTTCACCATGAGCAGGCGGGTGGCGGTGGGCAGGTGGGCGTTCAGGCGGCCCTCATAGGTCACGGAGCAGCGGGCAATGACGAGTCGCACCGGTCCATCCTAGGCGGACCGCGCCCACCCGCTCGTGTGCCAGCATGGGGGCATGCCCCGTTCGAACCGCCCCCGCCGCTCGTCCGCGCCTCGGCGGAGCGAGCGCGGGGCCTCCGGCGCCTCCCGGCGGTCCCGGCCGTCGCCGGGGCGCGCCGACCCGCTCGAGGAGCTCCTCGGCCTGGACGCGGGCTACTCGCGCCAGTCCGGGTCCGACGGCGGATGGCACGTCCGGCAGATCCCCGCGTGGCGCGCGGTGAAGGACTACACGTGCCCCGGCTGCGGCCGGGTGATCCGGCAGGGCCAGGCGCACCTCGTGGCCTGGCGCGCGGACTGGATCATGGGGGACGAGGACGCGGGGGCGGACCGGCGGCACTGGCACCCGGTGTGCTGGCGCACCCGACCGGGCCGCTGACCGCGACGGTCCGGGCCGCGCCGCCGTCGTGGGCCTACCGGGCGTCCTGGCGGGGGATGAAGACCTCGCGGACCAGCAGCAGCAGCGCGACGGCGAGCGGGATCGCCATGAGGGCGCCGAGGACGCCGAGCAGCGCGCCTCCGGCGATCACCGCGATCACGGCCACGGCCGCCGGCACGGACACCGCGCGCGCCATGACGCGCGGCGAGATGACGTAGGCCTCGATCTGCAGATAGACGAAGTAGATGGCCGCGAACACGGCGGCGGTCTGCCACGACGTCAGCAGGCTCACGAGGGTCAGCAGCGTGCCGCCGATCGCGGCGCCCACCAGCGGGATGAACGCCATGAAGGCGGCGATCGCGGCGAGCAGGACGGCGAAGGGGGCGCCGGCGATGGCCAGCGCCGTGAACGCCACCGCGCCGTTGAGGGCGGCCACGAAGGACTGGCCCATCACGTAGTGGCCGACCGAGGAGGTGATCTGCTCGGACAGCGCCTCGATGCGGGGCCGGCGCGAACGCGGTGCGAGCCGGTAGGCCCAGTACTTCATGTGCGGCAGGGAGGAGAGGAAGTACAGCGTCAGCACGACCACCACGAGCACCGAGAAGACGGCGTTCAGCACGGTCTGGCCGAAGCCGAGGAGCCCGCCGAACAGGTCGGTGACGGCGACGCCGTCGGCGGCGAGGCGCTCGGTCTGGGCGCGGACGGCCTCCTGGAGGTGGAACTCCTCGTCGAGCTGCACGAACCACTCGGCGGTCATCACCCCGTCGATGATGGCCGGCAGGTCCTGGACCAGCTGCGTGGACTGCTCGATCACCGTGGGGACCAGGAGGGCGACGAACGCCCCGGCCACGGCGGCCAGGCCGAGCGCGGCCGTGAGCACGCCGACCCAGCGGGGCGCGCCCCAGGACTCGACCCGGCGCACCAGCGGATCCAGGCCCAGGGCGATGAACAGGGCCGCGGCGATCCACACGATGAGCTGTCCGTTCGTGCGCAGCACCGAGACGACGCCGATGGCCAGGGCCACGCCGACTGCGAGCAGGAAGCCGGTCAGCACGGGGGACTCGACGACCACGGCCGCGACCGCCGGATCCTCGGCGCCGTCGACGGGGACCGACTCGGGGTCCACCCGGTCCTCCTCGAGGAAGGGACGGCGCCGCCGCAGGACCGAGCCCAGGCGGGGCAGTCGACGACGCCCGGCGGGCGCCGGCCCGTGCGACCGCGGCGCGGCGGCCACCCCGACCGGCTCCACGGGGACGCCGGCCACGGGCGGCTGCTCGGCGCCCTCGGGCTCGGCCGGGGCGCGGACGTCGGCGACGCCGGTGGCATCCGGGCCGGATGCGGTCTCCTTCTCCTCCACGCGCTCAGCGTACGTCAGGGCCCCGGCCTGACCGCGCCGCGCCCGGGAGGCTACCGTGGGGCCCAGTGACAACGCCCCTCGCCCCGGCGACGGGGCGGCCCCGGACCGGAAGGATCGTGACCGACGTGACCGCCCAGCCCCCCTCCGACGCCCCGTCCCACCTGCGCGGCGCCGTCGACCTGTCCTCGCTCGGCACCCCGGCCCCGGCCGGGCGCACCGCGCCGGGGGCCGACGCCGGCGCCGGCGGCGGCTCGTGGGTGATCGCGGACGCCGACCAGGGTCTGCTGCAGCAGCTGGTCCAGCTCTCCGCCCAGGTGCCGGTGCTGCTGCACCTGCACGTGCCCGGGGATGCGGCGAGCGAGGCGCTCTACCGCCAGTTCGCGGACGCGGCCGACGCCCAGGCGGGACGGCTCGTGCTCGCGCGTCTGGACGTGGCGAAGGAGCCCGCAGTGCTGCAGGCGCTCGGCCTGGGGGCCGGCCCCGCGGTCATGGCCGTGGTGGCGGGGCAGCCGGTGCCGCTGGTCAATCAGGAGGTGCCGGAGGAGACGCTGCGCCAGCTCATGGGGGAGATCCTCGAGGTGGCCCGTCAGAACGGCGTCGCCGGCACCGTGCCCCCCGTCGCCCCGGCGCGCCAGGACGCCGACGCCGCGGCTGCGGAGGCTCCGCCCGTGCCGCCGCTGCACCGGGCCGCCCATGAGGCCCTCGCCGCCGATGACCTGCCCGGGGCCGTCTCGGCGTGGGAGGCGGCGCTGGCCGACAGCCCCGCGGACGCCGTGGCCCAGCAGGGCCTGTCGGCGGCCCGCCTCATGCTGCGCACCCGTGACGCCGACGCCGCGGCGGTGCGCGCGGCCGCCGCGGACGGCCCGGACGACGTCGCCGCCCAGCTCGCCGTCGCCGACCTGGACGTGCTCGGCGGCCACGTGGAGGACGCCTTCGACCGGCTCGTGCGGTTCATCGCCCTCCACCCCGGCGACGACCGTGAGACGGCGCGCGCCCACCTCGTGGACCTCTACACCGTGGTGGGCACGGACGACCCCCGCGTGCAGGCCTCGCGGCGCCGGCTGGCCGCAGCGTTGTTCTGAGGGACCCACGGTTCATCCCTGAGGAGGACGCCGTGACCGCCTGACAGTGGGTAACGTCCCAGGCATGACTCCGCATGCGTCCGAGCCTGCCCCCACCCACCTCGCCGCCGCCACCCGTCGGCGCGCGGTGGACGCCCCCGATCCGGACCTCGCCCTCGTCACGCGCGGGCTGACCCAGCGGTTCGGGGACAAGCTGGCACTCGACGCGCTGGACCTGGACGTCCCGGCCGGATCGTTCTTCGGGGTGGTCGGGCCCAACGGGGCGGGCAAGACCACGGCCCTGTCGATGGCCACCGGGCTGCTGCGCCCGGACCACGGCCGCGCCTGGATCCACGGCGTCGACGTGTGGGAGCAGCCCCTCGAGGCCAAGCGACGGGTCGGCGTGCTCGCCGACGGCGTGCGCACCTTCGACCGCCTCACGGGCGCGCAGCTCGTGACCTACGCCGGGCTGCTGCATGGCCTCGACGCGGACACCGTGGCCGAGCGGACCGCGGACCTGCTGCGGGTGATGGACCTGGAGGACGCCGGCCGCACGCTCGTGGCCGACTACTCCGCCGGCATGACCAAGAAGGTGTCCCTGGCGGCCGCCATGGTCCACGCCCCGGACCTGCTCGTCCTGGACGAGCCGTTCGAGGCCGTGGACCCGGTCTCCGCCGCGAACATCCGGGACATCCTGCACTCGTACGTGGAGCGGGGCGGCACCGTGATCGTCTCGAGCCACGTGATGGACCTCGTCCAGCGCATGTGCACCCACGTCGCCGTGATCGCGGCCGGGACGCTGCGGGCCGCCGGCACGCTCGAGGAGGTCCGGGACGGGCACGACCTCGAGGACCGCTTCGTGGACCTCGTCGGCGGCCGCCACGGCTCGGAGGGGCTGGCATGGCTCTGACGCTCGTCCGACTGCGCTGGACGCTGACCCTGAACCAATGGCGGCGGTCCCCGTTCACCCTGGTGGTGAGCGTGCTCGGCGCGCTGTACGTGCTCGGCATGGCCGCCGTGGCGGTGACGCTGCTCGTCACGGGCCTGCCCGCCCTGCCGGACGAGGCCCGCGGCGCCACGACCGTGCTGGCCGCCACCGTCGTGGTGCTCGCCTGGCTCGTCATCCCGCCGTTCGTCACGGGCGTGGACGCCACCCTCGACCCGCACAGCTTCGTGCTCTTCCCCGTCCCGGCCCGCACCCTCATCGCCGGGCTGGTCCTGAGCGCCTTCACGACGCCGGTCGGGCTCGCCACGCTGGCCGTGCTGGTGGGCCTGGGGGCCAGCTGGTGGGACCGGCCGGCCGCGCTGGCGGCAGGCCTGGCCGGGGGCGCGCTGACCGCGGTGACCGCCGTGGCGATCGGCTCCGGCCTCGCCGGCCTCCTGGCCGCCTACGCGAGCCGCCGTCGGGTGCGGGACGTCGTCTCCATCCTGCTGTTCATCCCGCTCATGCTCGGCGGCCTCGCCCTCTCGCGGGCCGTCGCGTCGTTCGAGGACTTCCTGGCGATCGCGCCCCAGATCGCCCGCGGCGCGGCGTGGACCCCGTTCGGGGCGGGCCCCGCCGCGGCGTGGGCGGCCGCCGAGGGCCGCGGCGCCGCCGTCGCGCTCCACCTCGCGGTGGCGGCGGCCTGGTGCCTGGCCGCCCTGGCCCTGTGGCACCTGGCCGTGCGCCGCACCGTGGAGCCGGTGGCCGTGGGCGGCGGTCGGTCCCGCCGCGTCGCCGCGGGCGCGGACCCGACGCCGCTGCGCTGGCTGGGCCGACCGGCCACGGGCCCGCGCACCGCGATCGCGGCCCGCGCCCAGCGCTACTGGCTGGCCGATCCGCGGTACGCGGCCGGGCTCATCATCATCCCGCTCATGGCCGTCCTGCTGTGGTTCACCGGGGGCATGGCCGCGGAGGGGGGTCCCGGACTGGGCCTGCTGCTGATCCTCGGGCCGATCACCGCCTGGTCCCTGGCCTACTCGATCTCCGCGGACATCGCCTACGACCACACGGCGTTCCACCTGCACGTCGTCTCGGGCGTGCGGGGCGTGGACGACCGCTGGGGCCGGGTCCTGGGCCTGGCGGGCTGGGGGGTGCCGATGATCCTGCTCGTGACGACGGCGACGGTGGCGGCGGCGGGGGACTGGTCCCTGCTGGCGCCGATGCTGGGCCTGGCCCTCGGCCTGTTCGGGACGACCGCCGGGCTGTCCGCGTTCGTCTCCGCCCGCTTCGTCTACCCGGTTCCGAAGCCGGGCGACAGCCCGTTCGCGACGCCGCAGGGCGCGGCCATGCGCACGATGCTCGTCCAGGGCGCCTCGCTGCTGGTGAGCCTCGCGCTCGCGATGCCGTTCCTGGCGCCCTTCGTCGTCTGGCTCGTCACCGGGGCCGCCGTGTGGGGCTGGGTGACGGTGGCCCTCGGGCTGGTGTGGGGCGCCGTCGCGCTGTGGCTGGGCGTGCGCCTGGGGGCGCGCTGGTACGACCGCGCGCAGGCCGAGACCTACCAGGCCGTGGCCGCCTTCTGAGGGGCGCGGCTAGACTGGCCCGCATGAGTGTGACCGGCGAACCCGACCTGAACGACCCCTTCGCGCCCGCCGGCGGCGGCACGTCCGTCCTCGAGCGCGAGGAGCTGCGGCAGGAGATCGAGCCGGGCGACCACGAGCGCTTCGCCCACTACGTCCGCAAGGAGAAGATCACGGAGTCCGCCGTCACCGGTGCCCCCGTGATCGCCCTGTGCGGCAAGGTGTGGGTGCCGGGCCGGGACCCGAACAAGTTCCCCGTGTGCCCCACGTGCAAGGAGATCTACGAGGGCCTGCGCGAGCCGCAGGACGGCGGCGACGGCGACGGCGGCGGCAAGCGCGGTGGCTGGTTCGGAGGCCGCGGCCGTGGCTGACGGCCGCTCCCTGACGAGCGGCACCCCGGACGGCAGCGTCCAGCACGACCTGTTCCACATCGGCGAGGACCTTCCCCCCGCCATGCCCGAGCGCGCGGCGTGGGGAACGGCCCCCAAGCTGCGCCAGTGGCAGCAGGAGGCGCTGGAGCGCTATCTCGAGACCGCGCCGCAGGACTTCCTGACGGTCGCGACCCCCGGCGCGGGCAAGACCACGTTCGCGTTGCGCGTGGCCAAGATCCTGATGGACTCCGGCGTGGTGCAGCGGCTGACCGTCGTGGCGCCCACGGACCACCTCAAGCGCCAGTGGGCGGACAACGCCGCGCGCGTGGGCATCGCGATCGACCCGAACTTCAAGAACGCGGACGGGCGGCACGGCGCCGAGTACCGCGGGGTGGCGCTGACGTACGCCCAGGTGGCGAACAAGCCCGTCCTGCACCGGAACCGCACCGAGGCCGCCAAGACCCTCGTGATCCTCGACGAGATCCACCACGGAGGCGACGCCCTGAGCTGGGGCGAGGGCATCCGCGAGGCGTTCGAGCCGGCCACGCGGCGTCTGTCCCTGACCGGCACCCCGTTCCGCTCCGACACCGCCTCCATCCCCTTCGTCCGCTACGAGCTCGGCGCGGACGGCATCGAGCGGTCCAAGGCGGACTACACGTACGGCTACGGCCCGGCGCTGCGGGACCACGTGGTGCGCCCGGTGATCTTCATGGCCTACTCCGGGCAGATGCGCTGGAAGACCTCCACCGGCGAGGTCATGGAGGCTCAGCTCGGCGAGGCCGCCACGAAGGACATCACCGCCTCCGCCTGGCGCACCGCGCTGGACCCGGCGGGCGAGTGGATCCCGTCCGTGCTGCGCGCGGCCGACCGGCGGCTCAGCGAGGTGCGCCGCAACGTGCCCGACGCCGGCGGCCTCGTGATCGCCTCGGACCACCAGGACGCGCGCGCGTACGCCGCGCAGCTCGAGGCGCTGACCGGCCAGCGGCCGGCCGTGATCCTCTCGGACGACAAGGGCGCCTCGGATCGCATCGAGAAGTTCGCCGCGTCGGACGAGCGGTGGATGGTGGCGGTGCGCATGGTGTCCGAGGGCGTGGACGTGCCCCGCCTGTGCGTGGGCGTGTACGCCACGTCCACGTCCACGCCCCTGTTCTTCGCCCAGGCCGTGGGCCGCTTCGTGCGCTCCCGCCGGCGTGGGGAGACCGCCTCGGTGTTCCTGCCGTCCGTGCCCGCGCTCATGCTGCTGGCCAACGAGATGGAGCTCGAGCGGGACCACGCGCTGGACCGCAAGGAGGGCGCCGTCGAGGTCGAGGACCTCGAGGACGCCCCCGAGGAGGACCTCATCGCGGAGGCCAACCGGGCCGAGAGCGGCTCGGACGCGCTGACGCGGGAGAAGTTCGAGGCCCTCGAGTCCCGGGCGAGCTTCGACAAGGTGCTCTTCGACGGCGGCGAGTTCGGCCTCGGCGGCGCCGTCGGCTCGGAGGAGGAGCAGGACTTCCTCGGCATCCCGGGCCTGCTGGACGCCGAGCAGGTCTCCGCCCTGCTGCGGCAGCGGCAGGCCGAGCAGATCCAGCGCCGGCCGCGTGCGCAGGCGGCCGAGCCCGCCGACGTCGTGGACCACCGGCGGATGAAGGAGCTGCGCTCCGAGCTGTCCAAGACGGTGTCCGCCTGGGCGGCCCGTTCCGGCCAGCCGCACGGGGTGATCCACAACCGCCTGCGGGAGATCTCCGGCGGCCCCGCCGTGGCCCAGGCCTCCCGCGAGCAGCTGGAGAAGCGGCTGAGCACCCTGCGCGGGTGGTTCGTCGGCCGGGCCTGAGGTCCGTCGGGCGCGGCGGGCGCCGGCGGGCCGTGCCGACCTGAGCGCCGGGTTCAGCCGTCCCGGGACTGGACGCGCACGAAGGCGCGCAGCTCGTCGCCCTCCACGTCACGGGACTCGCGGAAGCCATGGGTCTCGTAGAAGGCGCGCTGGCGCTCCTCGGTGTCCGTGAGCAGCACGTGCTGACGGACATGGCCGTACCGGCGAAGACGTGGCGCAGCAGCTCGGAGGCGATGCCGCGGCGCTGGTGCACCGGATGCACGAGGATGTCCTGCAGGTAGGCGATGGTGTGTCCGTCGGAGACCACGCGGGCCAGGCCGACCAGACGGCCGCCGTCGAAGGCGGTCACCACGGTGGCCGAACCCTGCAGCCCGCCCATGAGCGTGTCCATGTCCGCCGTGGAGGCGGACCAGCCCACGGCGTCGTAGAGGGCGCGGACGTCGTCGGCGGCCGGGATCGCTCCGGAGAGGTAGCGGATGCCGTCCCGGTCTGCGGCGATGGGGGAGTCGGTTATGGCTGCTCTCCTCGTCTGCGTCGGGCACCGGCTCCGGCACGCCCGCCGGGGCCGCACCCGCTCACGAGGTCGCCAGGACGGCCCCGGCGGCCTCCATCTCGTGGAGCGCGGCCTGGGCGGCCGCCTCGTCGACGCCGGCCACCAGGTCGGTCAGCACCGTGACCTCGTAACCGGCGTCGAGGGCGTCGAGCACGGTGGCGCGCACGCAGTGATCCGTGGCGATGCCCACGACGGTGATCGCGTCCACGCCCTGCTCGCGGAGCCACTCGTCGAGGCCGGGGGCGCCGGACTCGACGGCGGCCGCGGCCACGGCGGTGGCCCCGTACGGGCCGACGGTCCCGGAGGGGCGCTCGCCCGCGGCCCCGGTCGGGACGGCGTCGGGCTCGCCGAGGGCGCCGTCGAAGCCGGAGTAGGCGTCCGTGTGCAGGCCCTTGAGGAACTCGGCGTCGAGGTGCTCGGCGTCCAGGTCGGGATGCAGCTCGGCGCCGGCGGTGCCGGCCACACAGTGCACCGGCCAGGTGGTGCGGAAATCCGGCTCGGCGCCGGTGGCCGCGGCGAAGTGCGTGCCCGGGTCGACGTGCCAGTCGCGCGTGGCGGCCACGGCCGCGTAGGCGTCCGCGTGCTCGGCCAGGTGCTCGCTGACCCCGGCCGCGACGGCGGCGCCGCCGGTCACGCCGAGGGCGCCGCCCTCGCAGAAGTCGTTCTGCACGTCCACGATCACCAGGGCGCGGTTCAGGTTCTCCATGGGTCAGTCCTCCAGGAAGATGGTCGGGATGGCGGGGTCGCCCGGCTGCAGGCGGCCCACCGAGGCGGGCAGCTCGCGCAGGGAGGCGGCGTGCCGCTCGGCGGCGCGGGTGACGGCCTCGGGGCCGGTCCAGCCCTCGGCCAGCTCGCCGGTGTGCACGAAACGGTGCAGCAGGGGACGGTCGTCGGCGTCGGGCGCGGCGCTGCGGTTGACGCCGATCACCTCGGCGGTGGCCCGGCCCCGCGGGTCGCGGCGGCGCGCGGCCTCCTTGCGGCCGCCCCGGCTGGCCTTGCCGGAACTGGCCTTGGCCACGTCCACCCACGTGCCGTCGTCGTCCTGGCGGGCCACGAGCTTGTAGACCATGGAGGCGGTGGGCGCGCCGGACCCGGTGACCAGGCGCGTGCCCACGCCGTACGAGCTGACGGGGGCGGAGCGCAGGGCGGCGATCGCGTACTCGTCCAGGTCCGAGGTGACCATGATCCCGGTCTCGGTGTTGCCCAGCTCGTCGAGCAGCTCGCGCACGCGGTGGGCCTGGATCACGAGGTCGCCGGAGTCGACCCGGACGTTCCGCAGGGCCGGGCCGGCCACCTCGACCGCGGTGCGCACGCCCTGCTCCACGTCATACGTGTCCACGAGGAGGGTGGTGTCCGCTCCGAGCGCGGCGACCTGGGCCTCGAAGGCGGCGAGCTCCGAGTCGTGCAGCAGGGTGAAGGAGTGGGCGGCGGTGCCGACGGTCGGGATGCCGTACCGGCGGCCCGCCTCGAGGTTCGAGGTCGCGGTGAAGCCCGCGATGGCCGCGGCGCGGGCGGCGGCCACGGCGGACTCCTCGTGCGTGCGGCGCGAGCCCATCTCGGCGCACGGGCGGCCGTCCGCGACGGCCGTCATGCGGGAGGCGGCGGAGGCCACGGCGGAGTCGTAGTTGTAGATGGAGAGCAGGTAGGTCTCCAGGATGCACGCCTCGGCGAACGTCGACTCCACCTGCAGGAGGGGGGAGTGCGGGAAGTAGGCCTCGCCCTCGGCGTAGCCCACGATGTCGCCCGTGAACTCGTAGTCGGCGAGCCAGGCCAGCGTGGCGTCGTCGAGGGCGGTGGTGTCCGCGAGGAAGTCGAGCTCGGGCGTGTCGAACCGGAAGCGGGACAGGCCCTCCAGCGCGCGGCCCACGCCGGCCACCACGCCGTAGCGGCGGCCGCTGGGCAGGCGTCGGGTGAACAGCTCGAAGCGGGAGCGGCGGTGCGCGGTGCCGGCCTTCAGCGCGGCCTGGAGCATGGTCAGCTCGTAGTGGTCGGTCATCAGCGCCGTGGGGATCTGCCAGTCGTCGGCGGTCCGCGGGGCGCTGGGCACGGGGTTCTGGCTCACGCGCCCACCCTAGTGGACCGTGGCGGGGCCGGTCCTGGCCCGCCCGCCTCATACACTGGGGCGCATGTCCGTGCTGACCCGCCACGATCCGTCCGCGCCGCGCGCCGTGCGTCCGGCGCCGGCTGAGTCCGTCCCCGCCGGCGCCACCAACACCGCCCTGCTGGAGCGGCCTCACGAGGACACAGCCCGGGACCGGCCGTGGAACGTGGTGGTGTGGAACGACCCGGTGAACCTGATGAGCTACGTCGCCTACGTGTTCCGCACTCACTTCGGCTACTCCGCGGCCAAGGCGCAGCGGCTCATGCTCGAGGTCCACGAGCGGGGCCGGTCCGTGGTGGCGACGGGCACCAAGGAGAAGGCCGAGCTGCACGTGGGCGCGATGCACGGCTACGGTTTGTGGGCCACGCTGGAGCAGGCGGAGGACTGAGGAGGGGCATGGCAGAACGGTTCCGCTGGACGCGGCGGGGGTACACGGCGCAGCTGGAGCTGCCGGAGGTGCGCCTGCTGCGCGGGCTGGTCAGGGACGTCGTCGCCCTGCTCGAGGGCCGACGCGCGGACGTGCGCCCCGCCGAGGCGGACCCCGCCGGGGCCCCGGCCGCCGAGGACGGCGTCGCCACGCCCGAAGATCCCCCGGCGGCGCCGCCGTCCGTGTCCGCCGCGGAGGACGCGGGCCCCGTGGCCGGGCTGGACGCGTCCGACGCCGCGTTCTGGGGGCTGGTCTCCGGGCTGCACCTGGGCCAGGACCCGGAGCCGCAGCGCTCGGCCCCCGCCGACCCGGCCGTCGCACGCCTCCTGCCGGATGCGATGCCCCAGGCCGGCGCCGCCGAACAGGGCGCCCACCGGGCCCTGACCGAGGACGCCCTGTCGGAGGGGAAGCTCGCGGACGCGCGCCTGGCACTCGAGCTGCTGCGCTCGACGCGCGTGGAGGTCCCGCACGACCAGGCGCCGGCCTTCGGCCGCGCGCTCAACGACGTGCGCCTCGTCCTCGCCGCCCGCCTGGGCGTCGAGACCGAGGAGGACGCCGCCCGCGTGCACGCCGTGGACGACTGGCGCAGCGCGGAGGACGTCGAGTCCACCATGGCCCTGCTCTACAACTTCACCTCGTGGCTGCTGGAGACGCTCATGACGGAGATGCTCAGCGAGCTGCCCGAGGGCTCGGACGAGTCCGCGCCGGGCGCCGGGGACGCGGAGGACGAGCAGTGACCGGCCAGCGCGCCGCCGTGGACGCCGCGGCGCCGATCGGCGTGTTCGACTCGGGCGTGGGCGGGCTGACCGTGGCCCGGGCGATCATGGACCAGTTGCCCCACGAGTCCATCCTCTACGTGGGCGACACGGAGCACTCGCCGTACGGCCCGCGGCCCATCGCCGAGGTGCGGGCCCTCGCCCTGGCGATCATGGACGAGCTCGTCGCGCGCGGCGTCAAGGCGCTCGTGATCGCGTGCAACTCCGCGTCGGCCGCCGTGCTGCGCGACGCCCGCGAGCGCTACACGGGAGGCCACGGCATCCCCGTGATCGAGGTGATCCAGCCCGCCGTGCGCCGCGCCGTGGCCGCCACCCGCACGGGCCGGATCGGTGTGATCGGCACCGAGGCGACCGTCGGGTCCCGCGCCTACGAGGACTCGTTCTCGGCCGCCCCGCACCTCGAGATCACCTCGGTCGCGTGCCCGCGGTTCGTGGAGTTCGTGGAGGCCGGCATCACCACCGGCCCCGAACTGCTGGAGACCGCCCGGGAGTACACGGCCCCGCTGCGTGCGGCGGGCGTGGACACCCTCGTGCTGGGATGCACCCACTACCCGCTGCTGACCGGCGCCCTCTCGCTCGTGATGGGGGAGGACGTCACGCTCGTCTCCTCCGCGGAGGAGACCGCCAAGGACCTCTACCGGGAACTGGTCCGCCTCGGCCTCGAGCACCCCCACTCGGCTGCGGGCTCCGGCCAGGCCACCCGCCACCGCTTCGCCGCCACCGGCGACCCCGACCACTTCCAGGCCCTCGCGCGCCGCTTCCTCGGACCCGAGGTCGAGTCCGTGCGCCGCCTGGAGACGATCGGCGCGCCCCGCCCCGCGGCCGCGCCGGTCCCGACGCGCTCGACGGCCTTCGTGCGGCTGGGCGCCGAGCAGGAGGGTGTGACGTGAAGCTGACCATCATCGGGGCCTCCGGGTCCTTCCCCGGCCCGGGCTCACCCGCCTCGTGCTACCTCCTCACCGCCGAGGGCGTGGCCGAGGACGGCGTCACCCCGCGCACGTGGCGGATCCTGCTCGACCTCGGCAACGGCGCCCTCGGCGTGCTGCAGCGCTACGTCGAGCTCGAGGACCTGGACGGCATCCTGCTCTCCCACCTGCACCCGGACCACTTCATGGACCTGTGCGGGATGCACGTGGCCATCCGCTGGAACCCGGCCGGCTGGGGACGCGGCCGGCTGCCCGTCTACGGACCCGCCGGCACCGCCGACCGCATCGCCGAGGCGTACGGGATGGACCCCGAGCCGGGGATGCACCAGGACTTCGAGTTCCGGTGCTGGGCCGCCGGCCGCACCGAGCGGCTGGGTCCGTTCCGGTTCACCCCGGTCCCCGTGCGCCATCCCATCGACGAGGCCTACGCGATCCGGGTCGAGGTGGACCGCGTCGACGACGACGGCGGCGTCACCACCCGCGTGCTCACCTACTCCGGAGACACCGACGCGTGTGAGGGGCTCGTCGAGGCCGCGCGGGACGCGGACATGTTCCTGTGCGAGGCCGCCTTCCACGAGGGCCGGGACGACGGCATCGACGGCGTCCACCTGACCGGCCGACGGGCCGGCGAGACGGCGGCGCAGGCCGGAGCCCGGAAGCTGCTGCTCACGCACCTGCCGGTGTGGAACGATCCGCAGCGCGCCGTCCAGGAGGCCCGTGAGGTGTACGACGGCCCGCTGGCCGTCGCCGTCTCGGGGCTGAGCTACGGCGTCTGAGCGCGTGCCTAGACTGGAGACCATGAGCTCTCCCGCCCCCACCGCCCCCCGCCCGGACGGCCGCGCCGTCGACGAGCTGCGCCCCATCACCATCACCCGGGGCTGGTCCCGGCAGGCGGAGGGCTCGGCCCTGATCGAGTTCGGGAAGACCCGCGTGCTGTGCACCGCCTCCTTCGCCGAGGGCGTGCCGCGCTGGCTCAAGGGCGAGGGGACCGGCTGGGTCACCGCCGAGTACGCGATGCTCCCGCGGGCCACCAACGAGCGCAGCCAGCGCGAGTCTGTCAAGGGCCGGATCGGCGGGCGCACCCACGAGATCTCCCGTCTGATCGGCCGGTCCCTGCGCGCCGTCATCGACCTGTCCGCCCTGGGGGAGAACACCATCGTCCTCGACTGCGACGTCCTCGACGCCGACGGCGGCACCCGCACCGCCGCCATCACGGGCGCCTACGTCGCCCTCGCCGAGGCGGTGGCCTGGGCGCGGCGCGAGGGGATCCTCGCGAAGGGCGCCGCCGTCCTCAAGGATTCCGTCGCCGCGGTGTCCGTGGGCATCGTGGACGGGGTGCCCGTCCTCGATCTGTCGTACGTGGAGGACGTGAAGGCGGAGACGGACATGAACGTGGTCGTCACCGGCGCCGGCGAGTTCGTGGAGGTGCAGGGCACCGCCGAGGGCGTGCCGTTCACCCGCGCCGAGCTGGACACTCTGCTGGACCTGGCCCTGATCGGCACGGGTGAGCTGGCGCGCATCCAGGCCGAGACCCTGGCCGCCGCCACGGAGGACCGGGCGTGAACGCGCCCGCCGTCTCCTCGTCGTCGGGCCTGCCCGAGGGCGCCCGCGTCGTGCTCGCCACGCACAACGCGGGCAAGGTGCGCGAGCTGCGGCAGCTGCTCGCCGGCGCCGTGCCCGGCCTCGACGTGGAGACCGCGGTGGTGGACGCGGGCGCCGTGGGCGCCCCGGACGTCGTCGAGGACGGCGTCACGTTCGCCCAGAACGCGCTGAAGAAGGCCCGCGCCGTGGCCGCGCACACCGGGCTGATCGCCGTCGCGGACGACTCCGGTCTGGCCGTGGACGTGCTGCACGGCGCCCCCGGGATCTTCTCGGCCCGCTGGGCCGGGCGCCACGGGGACGACCGTGCCAACCTCGAGCTGCTGCTGGCCCAGCTGGCCGACGTGCCGGACGAGCATCGGGGTGCCCAGTTCGTGTGCGCCGCCGCGCTCGCGGTCCCCAGCGGCCCGGACGCCGCGGGCGCCCGGGCCATCCACGTCGAGCACGTCGAGCACGGCCGCCTGCCCGGCACGCTGCTGCGCGAGCCCGTGGGGGACGGCGGCTTCGGCTACGACCCGATCCTGCGGCCCGAGGGCCGGGACGTGTCCACCGCGCAGCTGAGCCCCGAGGACAAGAACGCGATCAGCCACCGGGGGCACGCCTTCCGCGCCCTGCTGCCCTACCTGGTGGACGCGCTCGACGCGCGCCCGTGAGCGGCGGGCGCGTCCCCGTGCCGGGGCTGGACTTCACCGCGATCGACTTCGAGACCGCCAACGGCTTCCGCGGCTCCCCGTGCGCCGTGGGCGCCGTCCGGGTGCGGGACGGGGTCATGGTGGACCGTGCCGAGTGGCTGATCCGTCCGCCCGTCGGCTTCGACCGGTTCGATCCCCGCAACGTGCGCATCCACGGCATCACCGAGGACCGCGTCCTGGACGCCCCCCGGTTCGCGCAGGTGTACGACGAGCTCGCGGACTTCGTGGGGACGGACGTGCTCGCGGCGCACAACGCGGGCTTCGACGTCGGCGTCATCGAGTCCGGCCTCGAGGTCTCCGGCCGGGACGTGCCGGGCCTGGAGTTCGTGTGCACCCTGGTGCTGGCGCGCCGCGTCTACGACCTGCCCTCGTACGCCCTGCCCTCCGCGGCGCGCGAGGCCGGGTTCACCCCGGGGCGCCACCACGACGCACTGGCCGACGCCGAGGCCTGCGCGGCCATCCTCGTGGACATCGGCCGGCGCGTGCTGGGAGCGCCGCCGGCCGACGCGGACGTTCTGCCGGGTCTGACCGACGCGCCGGCCGGCCGCGGCGTCGACCGCCTGATGCGGGCCCAGGGGCTGGGCGTCAGCGTCCTCGCCCCGCGGGCGGCGGGTGCGGGCGCCGAGTCGAAGGCCACCCGCCAGGCCCGGCGCACCGAGGGCGTCTTCGACGCGCGGGTCCCGCTGCGGGACGAACGCGCCATGCCCGACTTCATGCGCTGGCCGGACGAGGGCGTCAATCCGCTCCCGAACCCGGCCGCCGACCCGGGCCACCCCCTGTTCGGCCAGACCGTGGTGTTCACGGGCGGCATCGGCATGTCGCGTCAGCGTGCCAAGACGCGCGCGGCCGCGCACGGTGCGCAGACCGCGAACCGGGTGGGCGCGGCCACCACGATGCTCGTCGTGGGGGACGGCTTCGAGGCCGCGGACCTGCACCGCCCGCGCGCCGAGGACGGGGCACCGCAGGCCGTGACCACGGCGCTGGCGCACCGCAAGACGCGGGACGCCCTGCGCCGGCGGGACCGTGGGCAGGCCATCGCCCTGGTCTCCGAGGGGGAGTTCCTGCAGATGCTCGACGGGAACTGGCCGGACGCCGCGCGCTGAACCACTCAGGTGGTCGCGGCGCTCCAGCGCCGGGCGGCCTCCAGGACGACCTCGCGCTCGGCGATCCACCCCGGGACGGAGGCCTCGGCCGCGGCGCGGTCCGCGGGGTCGTGCGCGCCGAACACGGCGGTGCCGTGCGCCGCGCCGAGCACCTGCCCGGCCAGCGAGGCCGTGGAGTCGGAGTCGCCGTCGTGGTTCACGCCGATCCGCAGCGCCAGGGCGAGCGCCGCCGCCGGATCGGCCGGGTGTGCCGCCTGCGCGGTGAGCGCGGCATAGAGCGCGATGGCCAGGGCCTCCTCCGCGACCCAGCCCTCGCCGAGCGCGGTGGGGAGGGCGCCGGGGGCGCCGGGGTCTGCGTCGACGGTGCCGGCCAGGTCGACCGCCGCGGTGACGGCGGCGCGGGTCTCCTCGGCCTCCTCGCCCAGGGTGTCGAGCCACGCGCGGGCGTGCGCGACCGCGGCGGCCAGGTCCAGGCCGCGCAGCAGGGCCGCGATGACGAGGGCGTACGCGGCCGCCGCGACCCACGCGGTGGGGTGGCCGTGCGTGAGGACGGCCCCCTGGCGGGCAAGGGACACGACGTGCGGGTCCTCGAGCCCCGGCACCATCCCGTACGGGGCCGAGCGCATGACCGTCCCGCAGCCCTTCGAACCCGGGTTGTGCGGGTCGCCCGGCAGGCCCATCCCCGGTTCGGCGAGCCCGGTCAGGCACGCGGTGCCCGGCGCGCGGCGCACCTTCAGCTCCGCGTGCGCGTCGATCCAGCGGGGCGGGGCCGGGGGAGCGCCCTCGGGCAGCGCGCCGTCCTGCGTGGCGAACCAGCGCAGGCACGCGAGCCACACGCACGCCGCGGGATCGGCCGGGACGCCGTCGTTCTGCCACTCGATCCACTCGAGCAGGCCGTCGAGCACGTACAGCGTCAGCTGCGTGTCGTCCGTGATCGGCAGGGCGTGGGCGCCCTCCTGGGCGAGCAGGTCCGCGGCGTCGGTGACGCCGGCGGGGCCGTGCACCGCCGCGATCCCCGACGCGGGGGTGAACTCGACGACGCCGCCCAGCGCGTCCCCGGCGGCACCGGCCGCGAGGAGGGCCAGGACCCGGTCGGCGTGCTCGGGGCCGGGCAGGGGCGTGGACGAGGAGGCGGTGGGCTCGGGCGCGGTGGCGGACATGCCGCCATCGTACGAGCTGCACCGCGTCGTGCTTATCCCGTCCACACCCTCCCTAGAGTGGGCCGCATGATCCTGCTGCACACCTCGGACTGGCATCTGGGCCGGTCGTTCCACGGTACCGGGCTGCTCGAGGCCCAGGAGGAGGTCCTGGACGCCCTCGTCGCGACCGTGACGGAGCGCGGCGTGGACGCCGTCCTGCTGGCCGGGGACGTGTACGACCGCGCGTTGCCTCCGGCGGACGCCGTCCGGCTGCTGGACCGGACGCTCACCCGGCTGCACGCGGCCGGCGCCCAGGTGGTGCTCACGAGCGGCAACCACGACTCGGCGGTGCGCCTCGGCTTCGGCGGCGGACTCCTGGCGGCCGCGGGCGTGCACGTGCGCGCGGACGCGGTGGAGCTGGACCGCCCCGTGCTGCTCACCGAGCCCGGGGTCGACGGCGGCGCGGGCCAGACCGTGGCCGTCTACGGCATCCCCTACCTCGAACCGCGCCACCAGGGACCGGCCTGGGGCGTGGAGCCCCACCACACGGCCGTGCTGACGGAGGCGGTCCGCCGCGTCCACGCCGATCTGGCCGCCCGCCGCGCCGAGACGCCGGAGCCGGTGGCCGCCGTCGTGCTGGCCCACCTGTTCGCGGCCGGGGGCCACGGCTCCGAGTCCGAACGGGACATCGGCGAGGGCGAGCACGTCGAGCCGGACGCCCCGCCCGAGATGCTGGTGGGCACGCTGGGGCAGGTGCCGGTCTCCGTGTTCGACGGGCTCGACTACGCGGCCCTGGGCCACCTGCACGGCCGCCAGCGGCTGGCAGAGCACGTGCGGTACTCCGGCTCACCGCTGCCGTACTCCTTCTCCGAGGCGGGCCACCGCAAGGGCGGCTGGCTCGTCCACGTCACGGGCGGGGCCGTCACCGACGTCGAGGCCGTGGACTGGGACGCCGGACGGCGCCTGGCGGTGCTGTCCGGGCCGATCGAGGACCTGCTGGAGTCCCCGGAGTTCGCGTGGGCGGAGCAGTGCTGGGTGCAGGTCACCGTCACCGACGACGAACGCCCCGAGCGGGCCCTGGAGCGCCTGAAGACCCGGTTCCCCTCCGTGCTCGTCTTCCGCCACGAACCGGCCGGCGGGAGGCGGGCCCGGGAGCGGACCTACGCCCAGGTCCTGCGGCAGGCACCCTCGGACCACGCGCTCGCGGTCGGTTTCGTGGACCACGTCCGGCAGCGGCCGGCCAGCGGGGCCGAGCAGGACCTGCTGCGGGACGCCCTCGAGGCCGCTCGCGCGGGGGAGGTGCGCGCATGAGGATCCATCGGATGCGCCTGGAGGGGCTCGGGCCCTACGCCCAGGCGCAGGACGTCGACTTCGACCGGCTCAACGCGGCCGGCCTGTTCCTGCTGGACGGGCCCACCGGCGCGGGCAAGTCCACGGTGCTGGCCGCGCTGTGCTTCGCCCTCTACGGGACCGTGCCGGGCGGACGGTCGGCCGAGTCGCTCGTGACCACGCTGCGCGAGCCCGGCGCGGTGATCCCCGAGGTGCAGGTCGAGTTCACCGTGCAGGGCCGGCGCTTCGAGGTGGTCCGCTCGCCCAAGCACGAGCGGCCCCGCCGGAGACGCAGCGCGGCGGGCGGCGCCACCGTCACCACGCCGGCCACGGTCTCCCTGCGGGAACGCGTGGACGGGGAATGGACGGCGCCGCTCACCCGGGCGGACGAGGTCGGCCAGCAGATCGCGGCCGTCCTGCACCTGGACGCCGAGCAGTTCATGCAGGTGGTCCTGCTGCCTCAGGGACAGTTCGCCCAGTTCCTCACCGCGAAGTCGGATGAGCGCCGCGTCCTGCTGCGGCGGCTCTTCGGCACGCAGCGCTTCGACGGCGTCGAGGAGCACCTGCGCGTCGAGACGGCCCGGCTGGACACCGCGGTGGCCGTGGACGCGGACGTGGCCCGGACCGCGCGGGCACAGCTGGCCGAGGCGCTCCACGAGGCGCTCGGCCCGGACTGGCATGCGCCGGAGCCGTCACCGGACACGGACGAGCGGCTGCTCGCCCTCGCCGCTGAGCGCGCGGGTCGCGCGCACGAGGACGCACGGGCCGGCCTCGCCACGGCCCGCGCCGCCGAGCAGCAGGCTCGGGTGACGGCGCGTGAGCTGGAGACCCGCGGGCGGGACCTGGCCGCGGCCGAGGCGTGGGGGCGCCGTCGACGCGACCACGACGCCGAGGCTGAGACCGCCGCCGCGCGGCGCCGCGCCGTCGACGCCCATGAGCGCGCCGGGCGGGTGCTCACCGCCGCGCAGCGGGCCACCGCGGCGGCGGACGCCGCCGGCACCGCGTCGGAGGCGGTGACGCAGGCCCTGGCGCACGTCGAGGACGAGCCGACCGCGGCGGCGTGGCTCGCCGCCGCCCGGGCGGACGGGGCCGCCGACACGCCCGCCTCCCGCCAGGCGCTGGGGGAGGCCGAGCGCGCCGCGGAGGCGGTGGCGCGCGCGGTTCGGGACCGTGACCGGATGCGCGAGCTGGAGCAGGAGGCGGCCGCCGCGGCGGAGCGGCGGGCCGAGATCGACCGCGACCGCGCCGCCCTGGTCGAGTCCCGCCCCGAGCGTGAGGCGGCCGTCGCGGCACACCGCGCGGTCGTCGAACGCGGCACCGAGCGTCTCGGCGCCCGGGAGGCCGTGGACCGCGCCGTGTCCGAGGCCGCCGCTCGCCGCACGGCCGCCGAGGCCGCGGCCGCCCGCGCCGTCGAGGTCGAGACCGCGGCCCGGGCCCACCGGGAGGCACAGGAGCGGCGACGTGAGGCCGCCGAACGGCACGTCGGTCTGCTGCGTGCCCGGTACGAGCAGGCCGCCTCCGAACTGGCGGAGCGGCTCGTGCCCGGCGAGCCGTGCGCCGTGTGCGGCTCGCCCGAGCACCCGGCCCCGGCCGCGACCGCGGACACCGCGGTGACCGAGGCGGACGTGCGGGACGCCGAGCAGGCCCGGACCGCGGCCGACCGGGCCGCGACCGACGCCGAGACCGCCCTGCGCGCCGCCGAGCAGACCCTCCGCTCGGCGGGCGAGGCCGCCGCCGGGCTCGCACCCGAGGCCGCGCGGGAGGCGCTCGAGCGCGCCGAGACCGAACGGGCCGCGCTGGACCAGGCGGCGAAGGACCTCGCCGCGGACCGCCGCCGGCTGACCGCCGCCGAGAAGACGCTCGCCGGGGCCGACGAGACCGCCGCCGCGCTCGCGGCCGAGGACGGCCGGCTCGCCGAGGCCGCCGCCCACCGCGCCGCCCGGCTGACCGAGCTGCGGGACGCCGTCGAGGCCGCCCGCGGCGACGCCGAGACCCTCGACGCCCGCCGCGACCAGGTCACCGCCGCACGCCGGGTCCTGGCCGCCCTCGCTGCGGCGCAGGACGAGGACGCGCGCGCCCGGGCGGTCGCCGACGAGACCGGCCAGGCGCTCACCGCCGCGCTGGCCGAACAGCGCTTCGACGACGTCGACGCGGCGCGCGCGGCCCGCCTCGAGGAGACGGAGGCCGCCGCGCGCACGGCCGCCGTGCAGGAGTGGGACGCCGAACGGGCCCGCCTCGCCGAGCTCGAGGCGAGCGAGCCCGTCCGCCGGGGCCGCGCCCTCGCCGAGGCGGGCGTCGAGCCGCCGACCGAGGAGCAGACCCGCGCCGCCGCCGAGGCGCTCGCCGCGGCCGAGGCCGCGAGCTCGTCCCGGGCGACGGCGGTCGGGCGACTCGATTCACTCGTCGCCACGGTGCGCCGCCAGTCGGCCGCCCTGACCGAGGTCCTGGAGCGGTCCGCCGGGCTCATCGCCGAGCACACGCGGGTGCGGGGGCTGCTCGACCTCGTCCGCGGCGGCGGGGAGAACCTGCTCAAGATGCCGCTGACGAGCTACGTCCTCGCCGGGCGGCTCGAGGAGGTCGCCGCCGCGGCCACCGAGCGTCTGCTCGCCATGACGGACCAGCGGTATTCGATCGAGTACTCCGACGCCGTGGGCGGGCGCGGGAACAAGGGCCTCGAACTCGTCATCCGGGACCACTACGTGGACGAGACGCGCCACCCGGCCACGCTCTCGGGCGGCGAGACCTTCATGGCCTCCCTCGCCCTCGCCCTGGGGCTCGCGGACACCGTGCAGGCCGAAGCCGGCGGCATCGAACTGGACACGCTCTTCGTGGACGAGGGCTTCGGCTCGCTCGACGCGGACACCCTCGACGACGTCCTGGACGTCGTGGACACCCTGCGGACCGGTGGCCGGACCGTGGGCCTCGTCTCCCACGTCGAACGGATGAGGCAGGAGATCGGCGTGCGCCTCGAGGTGCGCAAGGACCGGCGCGGCTCGAGCCTCGCGGTGCACGACGGCGCCTGAGCGGCGGGGGTGCGCCCCGCCGCCCCGGCCCGCGCCACGCGTGAGCGGTCAGGCCCGGCGCCACCGCCGGCGGAGGCGCTGCCGGAGTCGGCCGAGGCGTCCGGCGTCGAGCTCGGACGGGGCCGCGCTTCCCTGCTCGGCCCGGCGCTCCCGCTCGGCCGCGACGCGCTGCGCCTCCCATGCGGCCGCGACACGGCGCTCCTCCTGCAGGCGGCGCTCCCCGCGGACCTCGGTGAGCCGGTACAGCACGGGCACGAGCACGAGGGTGAGCAGGGTGGAGGAGACCAGGCCGCCCACCACGGCCACCGCGAGGGGCTGGGAGATGAACCCCGCGTGCCCCGTGACGCCCAGGGCCATCGGGGTCATGGCCAGGACGGTGGCCAGGGCCGTCATCACCACCGGGCGCACGCGGTTGAGCGCGCCCACCTCGATGGCCTCGTCCAAGGGCATTCCGCGGTCGCGTCGGTACTGGTTGATCAGGTCGATCAGCACGATCGCGTTCGTCACCACGATGCCCACCAGCATGAGCAGCCCGATCATCGTGGACAGTCCCAGGGGCGTGCCGGTGGCCAGCAGCGCCAGGAACACGCCCGTGGCGGCGAAGGGGATCGACACGAGCAGCACGAGCGGCTGGCGCAGCGAGTTGAACGTCGCCACCAGCACGACGTACACGGTCGCCACGGCGGCCAGCAACGCCAGCCCGAGGTCCCGGAACGTCTGCGCCTGCTGCTCCGCCGCGCCGCCCACGGCCGCGGTGACGCCCTCGGGCAGGTCCAGCTCCGCCACGGCCTGCGTGACCCGGCGTGAGACGGCCCCGAGGTCCTCGTCGTCCGGGGTCACCGTGACGACGGCGGTCCGCTCGCCGTTCGAGGACGTCACCCGGGCGGGCACGGACACGCGCGAGACCTCGGCGAGGTCGGCCAGCGGCACGGGTCCCTCCGCCGTCTCCACAGGCACCTGGCGCAGGGCGTCGAGGGACTCGACCGGCTCCGGGTCACCCAGCTGCACCGCGAAGCTCTCGAACCCGAAGCGGACCTCGCCCACGGGCACGGCCTGCAGGGCGGCGGCGGCCTGGCCGGCCACCGCCTCCTCGGTCAGGCCGAGCCGGGCGGCGGCGACGGTGTCCACGTCCACCTGGAACGTCGGGCGCAGGTCCGAGGCCGGCGTCGTCACCTCGCGGGCACCCTCGACGGGCTGCAGCGCCTGGGCGACCTGGCTGGCGGCCGCGGTGAGGGTCTGCGGGTCGGGGGCGGAGACGGACACCTCGATGTCCTGGCCGCCGCTCGGCCCCTGCTGCGTGGAGACGGACACGTCGCCCACGCCGTCGAGACCCGTGAGCTCGGCGCGCACCCCGTCCTGAAGGGCCACCTGATCCGCATCCGGGTCGGTCACCACCGTGAACCGCGCCCGTTCCGCCGAGGAGCCGCCGAAGGCCCCCATCGGACCGGCGGCGGTGCCGGCCGTCCACTGGACCGTCTCGACGCCGTCGGTGTCCAGCAGCACCCGCTCGATGCGCTCGGCGGCGGCGGCCGTCGTCTCCAGCGACGCCCCCGGCTCCTGCTCCGCCGTGACGACGAACGAGTTCTGTCCCGAGTCGCCCAGGAGGTTCGTGGGGATCAGCGGGACCAGCGCGGCCGTACCGGCCAGCAGCGCCAGGGCGGCAGCGAGTGTGACCACGGTGTGCCGCTGCGTCCAGCGCAGCACCGGGCGGTAGGCCCGCGTGAGCCATCCGCCGGCCGCCACGGGCCGGTCGCCGGCGACGGCGGGCGCGGCCGCGGTCTCGGCCCCGCGCCGCGGGGAGCGCAGGAACCACCAGCACAGCACCGGCACGATCGTCAGGGCGACGACGAGGGAGGCCAGCAGGGCGACCGTGGCGGTCACGGCGAAGGGCCGGAACAGCTCGCCGGCCAGGCCGCCCACGAAGGCGATGGGCAGGAACACGGCCACGGAGACGAGGGTGGAGGCGGTGATCGCGGTGGCGACCTCGCGCGTGCCGTCCAGGATCGCGGTGCGCCGGTCGGCGCCCAGGCTGAGGTGCCGGCGGATGTTCTCCACCACCACGATCGCGTCGTCCACGACCCGGCCGATCGAGATCGTCAGCGCCCCGAGCGTCAGCGTGTTGAGGGAGTAGCCGAAGGCCGCCACCCCGATGAGGGCGGCCAGCAGGGACAGCGGAATGGACACGGCGGTGACGAGGGTGGAGCGCACCGAGAGCAGGAACACGGCGATCACCAGCACGGCGAACGCCAGGCCCAGCAGGCCCTCCTGGAACAGCGTGTCGATGGACTGCTGGATGAACGGGGCCTGGTCGAACACCACGATCAGGTCCGCGCCGCCGCCCACCAGGGACGCCAGCTCCGGCAGGGCGTCGCGCACGGCCTGCGAGACCGCCACGAGGTCGGCGTCCGGGGTCGCGGTCACGGAGACGGACAGCGTCGGCACCCCGTTGGTGCGGGTCAGGGACGTGGGGGCCGCGGCCACGAGGGAGACGTCGGCGACCTCGTCCAGGGTGCGCGGTTCGCCGTCCCCGGAGGGAGCGACGACGATCCCGCGCAGGCCCTCGAGGTCCTCGACGGCGGAGCCCGCCTGGACGGGATAGGTGGTCGCGCCCTCGGTGACCTGGCCGACGGGGAAGAGGCCGGTGTTCTCCTCGAGTGCGTCGGTGATGTCGGAGGTGGTCAGCCCGGCGGCGGCGAGCGCGGCCGGGTCCGGGACCACGGAGACGTTCTCGTCCGTGCCGCCGAGGACGTCGGCGCCGCGGACGCCGTCGATCTTCTGCAGCCGCGGGGCCAGGACGTCCTCGGCGCGGCGGCGCAGGGTGTTGAGGTCCTCGTCCCCGGACAGGGCGAGGAAGACCACGGGGAAGTCGGAGACGGAGCCCGCGAAGGACGAGGTCTCCGCCTCCTCCGGCAGCTGCGGCCCCAGGTTGGCGACCACCCGGTCCACCTGGGACCGGGCCCGGTTCAGGTCGGTGCCGTAGGCGAACTCCAGCTGGACCGCGTTGAAGTCGGACTGCGACGTGGACCGCGAGGATTCGAGGCCCTCCACGGCCTGCAGGGCCGTCTCGAGGGGTTCGCCCACCTGCGCGTCCACGACCTCGGGGGACGCCCCCGGGTAGAGCGTCGAGACGGAGATGACGGGCAGCTCGAGCGGGGGGATCAGCTCCCGCTTGAGCTGCCCGGCGGAGAGGACGCCGAACACCGCGATGAACACGGTGACGAGCGCCACGAGCGCCCGCCGGCCGAGTGAGAACCGTGCGAGCGCTCCCATCGCGGCGTCAGGCCAGCTTCAGTGCGGCGTCCGTGACGGTGCGGACCTCGTCCAGCAGCGCCGGGTCGTCGTTGAGCGTGTGGCCCAGCGACGGGATGAGCTCCTTGAGCGTGCCGTCCCAGCCGGCCATCTTCGCGGGGAAGCAGCGCTCGAGCAGCTTCACCATGATGGGGGCAGCGGTGGAGGCGCCCGGCGAGGCGCCGAGCAGGCCGCTGAGCGAGCCGTCCGCGTGGGTGACGACCTCAGTGCCGAACTGCAGGACGCCGCCGAAGCGGCCCTTGCGCTTCATCACCTGCACGCGCTGGCCCGCGGTGATCAGCTCCCACTCGCCGCCGTCGGCCTCCGGGTAGAACTCGTGCAGGGCGTCGATCTTCTTGTCCCGGGACTTCAGCACCTCGGTCACGAGGTACTTGGTCAGGTCCATGTTGTCCTTGGCCACGTCCAGCATCGTGCTGAGGTTGTGCGGGCGCACGGACAGCGGCAGGTCCAGGTAGGAGCCGGTCTTGAGGAAGTTCGTGGAGAACCCGGCGTAGGGGCCGAACAGCAGGGAGCGCTTGCCGTTGACGAAGCGGGTGTCCAGGTGGGGCACGGACATCGGCGGGGCGCCGACGGCGGCCTGGCCGTACACCTTGGCCATGTGCTGGTTCACCACGGACTCGTCCGTGCAGCGCAGGAACTGGCCGGAGACCGGGAAGCCGCCGAAGCCCTTGATCTCGGGGATGCCGGACTTCTGCAGCAGGGGCAGGGCGCCGCCGCCGGCACCGACGAAGACGAAGCGGGCGCGGTCCACGAGCTCGGAGCCGGCGGCCTTGTTCTTGACCTTGACCTCCCAGCGGCCGTCCGTGCCGCGGGTGAGGCCGGTGACCTTGTGACCGAAGCGCACCTCGGCGCCGGCGCCGGCCATGGCCGTGACGAGCTGGCGGGTGAGGGAGCCGAAGTCCACGTCGGTGCCGCCCGTGTGGCGGGACGCCGCCAGGCGCTGGCCCGACTCGCGGCCTTCGATCAGCAGCGGGGCCCAGGCGCGGATCTGCTCCGGGTCCTCGCTGTGCTCCATGCCGGCGAACAGCGGCTGGGCGGACATGGCCTCGTAGCGGGCGCGGAGGTAGTCGGCATGGTCGTCGCCCCACACGAAGGACATGTGCGGCAGCGGGTTGATGAAGGACTTGGGGTCCTTGAGCGTGCCGTCCGCCACCAGGGAGGACCAGAACTGGCGGGTGATCCAGAACTGCTCGTTGATGCCCAGCGCCTTGGTGACGTCCACCCGGCCGTTCTTGTCCATGGGCGAGTAGTTCAGCTCGCACAGGGCGGCGTGGCCGGTGCCCGCGTTGTTCCACGGGTCGGAGGACTCCAGGCCGGCCTGGTCGAGGCTCTCGTACAGGGCGATGGACCAGGTGGGCTCGAGCTTCTGCAGCAGCACGCCCAGGGTGGCGCTCATGATGCCGCCGCCGATCAGGACGACGTCGTGGGTGGCGGTGGACGAGGTGGTGGGCACGGTCAACTCCTGAAGCAGAACGACGGCGGGTGGGCGCAGTGCGACCAGGCCGAGCAGTGGCGGTCGGGCCGGGCGCCGTGACCTCCCACTGTACTACCGGTGCGTTCAGCCTTCGGTCAGCCTGACGCGCGAGAAGGGCTCGTCCAGCTGCGGCGACGTTGGGTAGGAGGCCACGCGCGGGCCGGTGGCCAGGGCCGAGATCGGATAGACCAGCGGCAGCGCCGGCAGGTCGAGGGCCATGGCCCGGACGACGCGGCGGAACAGGGCGCGGCGCGCGTCGTCGTCGGTCTCGGCCGCCGCCGCGTCCACGTCCTCGACGACGCGCGGGTTGCGGTAGCCGGTCTCGGCGCGGCCCGAGCGCGCGAAGGGCTCGAGGAACGCGTGCGGGTCGCGGTAGTCGCCGGTGCGGCCCATCAGGTGCAGGGCTCGGGTGGGCCGGGAGGCGACGGCGTGCAGGTAGTCCTGGTCCTCCGGCACGGGCACGGGCACGATGTGCATCCCCACCGCGCCGAGGTCGTGGGCGACCATCGCGTAGACCCGCTCCGGCTCGGGCAGGGCGGGGCGGGCCGTGCCGACCGGGTAGAGGAACTCCAACGGCTCCCCGTCGTATCCCGCCAGGCCGAGGAACTCGCGGGCCCGGCTCGGGTTGACGTCGTAGCGCCGGGCCTCCTCGTCGCCGACGCCGAGGGACGGGGGGACGAGGTCGTGGGCCAGGCGGGTGCCCTCGAGGAAGACGTCGCTGCCGGCGATGCGCGGGCGGTCCACCGCGTATGCGATCGCCTGGCGCAGGTACTGCGAGCGCACGAGCGGGTGGTCCAGGTTCATGCCCACGTAGAGCACGCCCAGGGGGTCCCGGGGCAGCACCTGGGTGCCGGCCTCGACGAGGGGGCGCAGCTGGCCGGGGGCGACGACGTCGATCACGTCCGCCGTGCCGCGCCGCAGCTCCCGCAGGCGCACGGAGGCCCGACCCCACGCCTGCACGGCCACCGGGAACGCCGCCGGATCGGAGCCGCGGTGGCGGGCGCTGGGGACCAGGATCGTCGCGCCCGAGGCACCCGGGTGGGCGCGCGTGAGCTCGGCGGTCTCCGCGGCGTCGGCCCAGCGGTAGGGGCCGGTGCCGGCGGGGGTGGTGACCTCGGAGCCGTCCACGTCGACCGTCCGGTCCCACGAGGCCGGCGAGGAGATCGCGAAGGCCGGCGAGGCCAGTGCGGCTGCGAGGTGACGGCGGGGGGAGTGCAGGCGCAGCCGCACCTCGAGCTCTCCGTGGGCCTCGACGCCGGAGAAGGCGGAGTCCGCGTCCCCGGCGTATCCGCCGAAGGCCGAGACGAACGAGGAGGGCGGGGTGACGGTCCCGTCCACGGGCGCAGGGGCGGCGGCCCACCGCTCGATGTTCGCGACCACGGCGGCGGCGTCGCACGGCTCGCCGTCGTCGAACACCACCCCGGAGACCAGGCGGAACGTGTGGAGGCGGCCGCCGTCGGACTCCTCGTGCCGCTCGGCGAGGCGGGGCGTGGGGGCGCCGGTGTCTGGGTCCACACCGAGCAGCGTCTCGAAGACCTGGCGGATCAGACGGAAGGACTCGATGTCCAGCGCGCGGGCCGGATCCCGCGTCAGCGCCCGCGCCGGGGCACCGACCACGAGCAGCCGGCCCGGTCCCGAGGAGATCGGGGCGGCGGTGGACGGCGCCGCGGGCGACGTCGTGCAGCCGGCCACGCCCAGGCCGAGCAGACCCAGGCCCCCGCCGAGGAAGGCGCGGCGAGTGGGCTGCATGGCGGCCTCCTCTGGCAGGTGACATCGGGATCGGGCGGGCCCGGGGAGTGCGGGCGGGGGGACTCGAACCCCCACGTCCAGGACACTGGAACCTAAATCCAGCGCGTCTACCAGTTCCGCCACGCCCGCGCACACCCCGCGCACGGGGCGAGGCCCGATCCTACCGTGCGGTGCCCGGGCGCGGCGGGCGCGGATCAGGCCTCGTCGAGGCCGAGGGTGCGGCGCAGTCGGGCCACGTGGCCGGTCGCCTTCACGTTGTACTGCGCGTGGGTGACCTTCCCGTCCGGGCCGACGACGATCGTGGAGCGGATCAGACCCTCGAAGGTCCGCCCGTAGTTCTTCTTCTCGCCCCAGGCGCCGTAGGCCTCGGCCACCGCGTGGTCCTCGTCCGAGAGCAGGGGGAACGTCAGGCCCTCCTGCTCGGCGAACCGGATGATCTTGCCGATCGGGTCGGGGGAGATCCCCAGGACGACGTAACCGGCCGCGGTGAGGGAGGCGAGGCTGTCCCGGAAGTCGCAGGCCTGCGTGGTGCAGCCGGGCGTGGACGCGGCCGGGTAGAAGTAGACGATCGTGTGCTTGCCCGCGCTGTCACGCAGCGAGACGGGCCGGCCCTCCTGGTCCTGGAGGGTGAACGCAGGTGCCGTGTCGCCGGGCTGGAGGCGGTGCTGGGTCGTGTCGGTCATGGGCCCAAGCCTACGGTGGGGCCTGCCGGGAGCGGAGACGACGAAGGCCCCGTCTCCGTGGAGACGGGGCCTTCGCTTCGTGTGGTGCACCCCCCGGGACTCGAACCCGGAACCTGCTGATTAAGAGTCAGATGCTCTACCGGTTGAGCTAGAGGTGCAGGTGCCGCACCGCCTCTCGGATCTCTCCGGTGCGCCGTGCAACGAGGTGAAACCCTACCAGGGGTCTCAGACGCCGTGCAAATCGGGGGGCGTGACGTCCGTCGTGTCCGGCTCCGGGGCCGCGTAGAGGCGGTCCAGCTCATCCATGAACGCGGTCATGAAGGCGTGGAAGTCGGTGGCGTCCTCGGACTGGTCGAGCTCCGCGGTGCCGTCCTCCGTGAGGTCACCCACCGGGACGCGCGTGTGCTCCGGGACGTCGAACCACGTGCGGAAGCCCGTGACGGTCTCCACCTGATAGCCGCTGCCCGTGTCCGCCACGGTGGCCACGTTGGCCAGGCCCACCTCGACGACGTCGGCGCGGTCCGGGGAGACCTCGGTCACCGGGCCGTGCGGGTCGTCCTCGGCCACGCCCGGCGCGCTTCGGTCGTGGTCGTCCGGGGTGGAGGTGGGGTCGAACGGGCACAGCAGCATCTCGAGTGGCTGGTGGCGGTAGCCGATGACGAGGGGGGAGGAGGAGCCCGAGGGCTGGCCGTAGACGACGTTGTAGTCGCCATGGTTGAACACGCGCGCATCGAAGACGCGGCGCAGCCGTCTGTGCAGGGTGGGCGTGTCCATGGCCCCAACGTACGCGGACCCGTCCGCACGTGTCATGCCGCCGCACCCGTCACACGGGGACGTCGCTCCGGCCCGGTGGCGCCGTGCTCACTAGACTCCGCGGCATGGACTCCGCCGCGTCGACTCCCAGCACCCCGTCCGCCGCCCCCGACATGAAGCCGCGCTCGCGCGACGTCACCGACGGCATGGAGCGCACCGCCGCCCGCGGCATGCTCCGCGCGGTCGGCATGGGGGACGAGGACTTCGGCAAGCCGCAGATCGGCATCGCCTCGTCCTGGAACGAGATCACCCCCTGCAACCTCTCCCTGGACCGCCTCGCCCAGGCCTCGAAGGACGGCGTCCACGCCGCCGGCGGATATCCCCTGGAGTTCGGCACGGTCTCCGTCTCGGACGGCATCTCCATGGGCCACGAGGGCATGCACTTCTCCCTCGTCTCCCGTGAGGTGATCGCCGACTCGGTGGAGACCGTGATGATGGCCGAGCGCCTGGACGGCTCCGTCCTGCTCGCCGGCTGCGACAAGTCGCTGCCGGGCATGCTCATGGCTGCCGCCCGCCTGGACCTGGCCTCCGTGTTCGTCTACGCCGGCTCGATCATGCCGGGTGTCGCCCGCCTGACCGACGGCACCGAGAGGCAGGTGACCATCATCGACGCCTTCGAGGCGGTCGGCGCCTGCGCCCGCGGTCTCATGTCCGAGGAGGACCTGCTCCGCATCGAGAAGTCCATCGCCCCGGGCGAGGGCGCCTGCGGCGGCATGTACACCGCCAACACCATGGCCTCCATCGGTGAGGCCCTCGGCATGTCCCTGCCCGGTTCCGCCGCCGCCCCCTCCGCGGACCGTCGCCGTGACGCCTTCGCGCGCCGCTCCGGCGAGGCCGTGGTGAACATGCTTCGCCAGGGCATCACGGCCCGGGACATCATGACCAAGCCCGCGTTCGAGAACGCGATCGCCGTGACCATGGCCTTCGGCGGCTCCACCAACGCCGTGCTGCACCTGCTCGCCATCGCCCGGGAGGCCGGCGTCGACCTGCAGCTGTCCGACTTCAACCGCGTCGCCGACCGCACCCCGCACATCGCCGACCTCAAGCCGTTCGGCCAGTACGTCATGACGGACGTGGACCGCATCGGCGGTGTCCCCGTGGTCATGAAGGCCCTGCTGGACGAGGGCCTGCTGCACGGGGACACCCTCACCGTCACCGGCAAGACCCTCGCCGAGAACCTGGCCGCGCTCGATCCGGACCCGGTGGACGGCAAGGTCATCCGCACCATGGACGACGCGCTGCACCCCAACGGTGGCATCGCGATCCTCCACGGATCGCTGGCCCCGGAGGGCGCCGTCGTGAAGTCCGCCGGCTTCGATGCGGACGTCTTCGAGGGCACCGCGCGCGTCTTCGACCGTGAGCGCGCCGCCATGGACGCCCTCGAGGACGGGACCATCGCCGCCGGCGACGTCGTGGTCATCCGCTATGAGGGCCCGAAGGGCGGCCCGGGCATGCGCGAGATGCTCGCGATCACCGGCGCCATCAAGGGCGCGGGCCTGGGCAAGGACGTCCTGCTGATCACCGACGGGCGCTTCTCCGGCGGCACCACCGGCCTGTGCATCGGCCACATCGCCCCCGAGGCCGCCGAGGGAGGGCCGATCGGCCTGGTGCAGGACGGCGACCGCATCCGCGTGGACATCGCCGGGCGCACCATGGACCTGCTCGTGGACGAGGCCGAGCTCGCCGCCCGCCGCGAGTCCTGGGAGCCGGTGCAGCCGAAGTTCACCACGGGCGTGCTGGGCAAGTACGCCAAGCTGGTGCACTCCGCCGCCGAGGGCGCCTACCTGGGCTGAGGCCCGGTCGGCCCGCACGCCGCGACGAGCAGGGGATGAGCATGCACGAGATCGACGCCCGGGCCGGGGGACCCGCGCCGCGTCCCGGGCGGGAGGCGCGCTGATGGAGGTCGTCATCCTGTCCGACGCCGCCGGCGTGGACGTGCAGCTGCTCGCCGCGCAGACCCGGCGGGACGACGCCCGCTTCTTGGACGGCGACCTCGAACTCGCGGGGGAGTACCGCCACATGGGGGAGGCCAAGCCGTCCTGGCAGGGCCTCTGAGCGCCCCTCGTCCATCGACCCGTCCACCCCCGGAAGGTGCATCCGTGCCCGCCTCGCTCCCTCACCGGCCGCGCGCCGAGCAGGCATCGCCGGCCGTCGCATCCCCGTCGGTGCTGCGCGCGGACCGCGTCCATGACGGCGAGTGCCTCGGCGGCCCCGGCTGGATCGCCCTGGCCGAGGGCCGCGTGGTGGCTGTCGGGACCGGCGACCCGCCGCGCACCCGCGGCCCCGTCCACGACCTCGGCGACGGCCTCCTCGCTCCCGGCTGCGTGGACGTGCACTGCCACGGCGGCGGCGGACACGCCTTCGAGTCCGGTGCGGCCGCGGCACGCGCGGCGGCCGCGGCCCACGCCCGTGCGGGCACGACCACGGTGGTGGCCTCCCTCGTCACGGACCACGTCGATGCGCTCGCGGAGCAGCTGACGGCCCTGACGCCCCTGTGCGCGGAGGGGGTGCTGGCCGGCGTGCACCTTGAGGGTCCCTGGCTCTCGCCCCTGCACGGCGGCGCACACCGGTCCGCGTCGCTGCGGGCGCCGGCGCCCAAGGACGTCGCTCGCCTCGTCGAGGTCGGCGCGGATCACCTGGCGATGGTCACGCTGGCCCCCGAGCTGCCCGGGGCCCTCGACGCGGTGGACCGGCTGGCGGAGGTGGGCGTCGTCGTCGCGATCGGCCACACGGACGCCTCCTACGAGACCACGCGCGCGGCGATCGACGCGGGCGCGCGGATGGCCACCCACCTGCACAACGCATGCCGGCCCGCCCACCACCGCGAGCCCGGGCCCGCCGTCGCCCTGCTGGAGGACCCGCGCGTGGGGATCGAGACCATCGTGGACGGCGTCCACCTGCACGCGGCCACGGTGCGGCGGGTCGCCCGGGAGGCCGGGGAGCGGTGGATCCTCGTCTCGGACGCGATGGCCGCCGCCGGCTGCGGCGACGGCGAGTTCCCCCTCGGGCCGCTGCGGGTCCGGGTCCACGACGGCGTCGCGCGGGTGGTCGGCGCGGACGGGGCCGCCGGGGCCATCGCCGGGTCCACCGCCACGGTCGCCGGCTCGGTGCGCTCCGCCGTCGCCGCCGGGGTCGACCTCGACGCCGCGCTGCGGGCGGCCACGGCCGCGCCCGCGGACGCCCTGGGGCTCCCCGACGTCGGCCGGCTCCGAGCCGGGAGCCGAGCGGACGCCGTCGTCTTCGGCCCGGAGCTCGAGGTGCGCGGGGTGCTCCGTCACGGAACGTGGGTGAAGGCGGCCGCCCCCTCGGCGGCTGACTAGGGTGGGCTCAGGCCCGGGATCCGACCTCGACCGCCCCGTCGTCTCACGATGTGACGCTTTATCTCACATTGCGAGACAGTCGGGTGGTCGATGGCGGACGAGGCGCCCGGCTGTCGATACTGAGACCACCCCCGAAGGACCCGGCGGCCGTGTCCCCACCTCAGACTCCGCCACGCCGGCCCGATCCGTCATCGACGCGGCCACGGTCCCCGACGCCCGACGGATCCGAACGACGACCGTCCGACGCCCCCGCGCCGGACACGCAGCGACGAACGCAGTGAGGTGACCCCATGAGCACGACCCCCCGCGACGCCCGCGCGGCGGTCCCGCAGGTCCCGACGCCGGCCTTCCGCCCGACGGAGACGGCCCGGGCCCAGGAGCGCCGTCCGGCCCTCCGTCCCGAGATCGTCGAGCCGCGGGTGCCCGGCGAGGGCTCCCGCGTCGAGCCGACCCGGATGACCGGCTCGCAGGGCATCATCCGCTCCCTGGAGGAGCTGGGGGTCACGGACGTGTTCGGGCTGCCCGGCGGCGCCATCCTGCCGACCTACGACCCGCTCATGGACTCCGATCGGATCCGCCACATCCTGGTGCGCCACGAGCAGGGCGCCGGTCACGCGGCACAGGGCTACCACCTGGCCACCGGCAAGGTCGGCGTGGCCATCGCCACCTCCGGTCCCGGCGCCACCAACCTGGTGACCGCCATCGCGGACGCCCACATGGACTCCCAGGCGGTCGTGTTCATCACCGGCCAGGTCTCCTCCGCCGCGATCGGCACGGACGCCTTCCAGGAGGCGGACATCGTGGGCATCACGATGCCCATCACCAAGCACTCCCGGCTCGTGACCCGGCCCGAGGACATCCCCCAGGCCCTCGCCGAGGCGTTCCACATCGCCGCCACGGGCCGGCCCGGGCCCGTGCTCGTGGACGTCACCAAGGACGCCCAGCAGGGCGAGTTCGAGTTCGCGTGGCCGCCCCGGATCGACCTGCCCGGCTACCGCCCCGTCCTGCGCGGCCACCCCCGGCAGATCCGCGAGGCCGCCCGGCTGATCCGCGCGGCCCGGCGCCCCGTGCTGTATGCGGGCGGCGGCGTGGCCCGCGGCGAGGCCCATGAGGAGCTGCGCGCCCTCGCCGAGCTCACGGGCGCCCCCGTGGTCACCACGCTCACCGCCCGCGGCGTCTTCCCCGACTCGCATCCCCAGCACCTGGGCATGCCGGGCATGCACGGCGGCGTCCCCGCCGTGGCCGCGCTCCAGCAGGCCGACCTGCTGATCACGCTCGGCGCCCGCTTCGACGACCGCGTGACCGGTCACCTGCCCTCGTTCGCCCCCGGCGCCCGCGTGATCCACGCGGACATCGACCCGGCCGAGATCTCCAAGAACCGCACCGCGGACGTGCCGATCGTCGGCCACGTCAAGGAGATCATCCCGGACCTGGTGGCCGAGCTCGCGACGGACACCGAGGCGCTGCCCGACCTCGCCGACTGGTGGGCGGTGCTGCGGCGCCTGCAGGACACCTACCCGATGGGCTGGACCGAGACCGAGGACGGCCTCCTCGCGCCCCAGGAGGTGATCTCGCGCCTGTCGGCCCTGTCCGGCCCCGAGGCCACCTACGTGGCCGGCGTCGGCCAGCACCAGATGTGGGCCAGCCAGTTCGTCGCCTACGAGCGTCCGCGCCAGTGGCTCAACTCGGCCGGCCTCGGAACGATGGGCTTCGCCGTCCCCGCCGCGATGGGGGCGCAGGTGGGCGAACCCGACCGCGTGGTCTGGGCCATCGACGGCGACGGCTGCTTCCAGATGACCAACCAGGAGCTCGCCACGTGCGTGATCAACCGCATCCCCATCAAGATCGCGGTGATCAACAACTCCTCGCTGGGCATGGTGCGTCAGTGGCAGACCCTCTTCTACGACGGGCGCTACTCGAACACGGACCTGAACACGGGCCATGACACCGCCCGGGTGCCGGACTTCGTCAAGCTCGCCGACGCCTACGGCGCCGCGGGCCTGCGCTGCGACCGTCGGGAGGACCTGGACGACACCATCCGCCAGGCACTCGCCATCGACGACCGCCCCGTGATCGTGGACTTCGTGGTGTCCCGCGACGCCATGGTCTGGCCGATGGTCCCCGCGGGGGTCAGCAACGACGCGATCCAGGTGGCCCGGGACATGACGCCCGACTGGGACCAGGAAGACTGAGGAGGGCAACCGATGGAACGCCACACCCTGTCCGTGCTCGTCGAGGACGTGCCCGGCACCCTGACCCGCGTGGCCGGCCTCTTCGCCCGGCGCGCGTTCAACATCCACTCGCTGGCCGTGGGCGTCACGGAGGTCGAGGGCCTGTCCCGGATCACCGTGGTCGTCGACGCCGACACGGACCTGCTCGAGCAGGTCACCAAACAGCTGAACAAGCTGATCAACGTGATCAAGGTCGTCGAGCTCACGCCCGACTCCTCCGTTCAGCGCGACCACCTGCTCGTGAAGGTGCGCGCCGATGCGGCCACCCGCGGCCAGGTCGTCCAGGCGGCCGACCTGTTCCGCGCCCACGTCGTCGACGTGGCCCCGGAGTCCCTGACCCTCGAGGCCACCGGCACCCGTGACAAGCTCGAGGCCTTCCTCGAGATGATGGAGCCCTACGGCGTGCGTGAGCTCGTCCGCTCGGGCACCCTCGCCCTCGCCCGGGGGCCGCGGTCCATGACCGACCGCGCCCTGGCCCGCTGACCGTCCCGATCCACCCATCCCGTGAGGAGAACAGCATGACCGTGAAGAAGTTCTACGACGACGACGCCGACCTGTCGATCATCCAGGGCCGCACCGTGGCCGTCATCGGCTACGGCTCCCAGGGCCACGCCCACGCCCTGTCGCTGCGCGACTCCGGCGTGGACGTGCGCATCGGCCTCGCCGAGGGCTCCAAGTCCCGCGCCAAGGCCGAGGCCGAGGGCCTGCGCGTCGTCGACGTCGCCACCGCCGCCGCCGAGGCCGACCTGATCATGATCCTCACCCCGGACCAGGTCCAGGCCGACGTGTACGACCAGCACATCGCCGGCAACCTGCAGGAGGGCGACGCCCTGTTCTTCGCGCACGGCTTCAACGTGCGCTTCGGCTACATCCAGGCCCCCGAGGGCGTCGACGTCGCCCTGGTCGCCCCCAAGGGCCCGGGCCACGTGGTGCGCCGCGAGTTCGAGGCCGGCCGCGGCGTGCCCGCGCTGATCGCCGTCGAGAAGGACGCCTCCGGCCAGGCCCACGCCCTCGCCCTGTCCTACGCCAAGGCCGTGGGCGGCACCCGCGCCGGCGTCATCGAGACGACCTTCACCGAGGAGACCGAGACCGACCTGTTCGGCGAGCAGGCCGTGCTCTGCGGCGGCGCCTCCCAGCTCGTGCAGTACGGCTTCGAGACCCTCACCGAGGCCGGCTACCAGCCCGAGATCGCCTACTTCGAGGTGCTGCACGAGCTGAAGCTCATCGTCGACCTCATGGTCGAGGGCGGCATCGCCAAGCAGCGCTGGTCCATCTCCGACACCGCGGAGTACGGCGACTACGTCTCCGGCCCCCGCGTCATCACCCCCGACGTGAAGGAGAACATGAAGGCGGTCCTCGCCGACATCCAGTCCGGCGCCTTCGCGCAGCGCTTCATGGACGACCAGAAGGCCGGTGCGCCCGAGTTCAAGGAGCTCCGCGCCCGGGGCGAGGCCCACCCGATCGAGAAGACCGGCCGCGAGCTGCGCCAGATGTTCTCCTGGCTCAAGGACGCGGACGACGACTACACCGAGGGCACTGCGGCCCGCTGAGCCGCCCGAGCCCCCGACGCCGGCCCCGGGCATCGCGCTCCGGGGCCGGCGTCGCATTCCGGCCACGGTCCGGTCACGCGTCTAGGCTCGAACCGGAGCGCGGGCCGGCCCGCCTCCCATCCCACCGCACCACACCTCCAGGAGCACCCGTGAGCGCAGCCCAGCCCGTCGTCCTGATCGCCGAGGAACTCTCGCCCGCCACCGTCGAGGCCCTCGGCCCCGACTTCGAGATCCGCCGCACGGACGGCGCCGACCGCGCCCGACTCCTCGAGGACCTGCGCGACGTCGACGCGGTGCTGATCCGCTCGGCCACCCAGATGGACGCCGAGGCGATCGCCGCCGCGCCGCAGCTGAAGGTCATCGCGCGCGCCGGCGTCGGGCTGGACAACGTGGACGTGCCCGCCGCCACCGAGGCCGGCGTCATGGTCGTCAACGCGCCGACGTCGAACATCATCTCCGCCGCCGAGCTCACCTGCGGCCACATCCTGGCCGCCGCCCGCAACATCGCGGCCGGCAACGGCTCGCTGAAGGCGGGGGAGTGGAAGCGTTCGAAGTACACGGGCGTCGAGCTGTACGGGAAGCGGCTGGGCGTGATCGGCCTGGGCCGCATCGGCGCGCTCGTGGCCGAGCGCATGAAGGCGTTCGGCATGGAGATCCTCGCCTACGACCCCTACGTGACCACCGCCCGCGCGCAGCAGCTCGGCGCGAGCCTCGTCGAGCTGGACGAGCTGCTCGAGCGCGCCGACGTGGTCACGATCCACATGCCCAAGACCCCCGAGACGGTCGGCATGATCGGCGATGAGCAGTTCGCCCGTATGAAGGACACCGCGATCATCGTGAACGTGGCCCGCGGCGGCCTCGTGGACGAGGACGCCCTCGCCCGCGCGCTCGAGGCCGGAACCATCGGGGGCGCCGGCATCGACGTGTTCAGCTCCGAGCCGGCCACGGACCTGGCGTTCTTCGCCCACGACTCCGCCGTCGTCACCCCCCACCTGGGCGCCTCGACCGCCGAGGCCCAGGAGAAGGCGGGCGTCGCCGTCGCCGGCTCCGTGCGCCTGGCCCTCTCCGGCGAGCTCGTGCCGGACGCCGTGAACGTGGCCGGCGGCGCGATCCACGAGGACGTGCGCCCCGGTCTGCCGCTGGCCGAGAAGCTGGGCCGCGTGCTCACCGCGCTGGTGGGCGAGCAGTCCATCACGGCCGTCGAGGTGGAGATCGCCGGTGAGATCGCCGAGCACGACGTCTCCGCGATGCGCCTGGCCGCCCTGAAGGGCGTGTTCACGGACATCGTCTCGGACCAGGTCTCCTACGTGAACGCCCCCGTGCTGGCCGAGCAGCGCGGCGTCGAGTGCCGCCTCACCACCACCGCGGTGTCCGAGTCCTACCGCAACACCGTCACGGTGCGCGCCGCGACCGCGCAGGGCACCCAGACCGCCGTCACCGGCACGCTCACCGGCCCGCGCCAGGTGCAGAAGCTCGTCGGTGTGGACCGGCACGAGCTCGAGGTGCCGCTGGCCGACCACCTGCTCGTGTTCGCCTACCAGGACCGCCCGGGCGTGATCGGCGTCCTGGGCCAGGCCCTCGGGGTGCAGGGCGTGAACATCGCCGGCATGGACGTCTCGCGCGACGACGAGGGCGCCGCCCTGGCCGTGCTGACCCTGGACGGGGCGCTGTCCGGAGACACCGCGGCCACGCTGGCCGCGGCCATCGGCGCCGCCCGTGCGGCCGAGGTGGACCTCTCCGCCTGACCCGTCGACGCCCGGGCGGGCATCGCGGGGCCGGCGCGCGTCGCCCTGTGTTGAGATGGTGTCCATGTCGCGTCCACCCGAGCCCCGCCCCGCACCCGCCCCGACCGCGCGCGCCGCAGCAGCCCGCCCCGCCACGGCTCCGGGCGTGCAGGGCCGCTGGGCCCGGCGCGCGGCGGGCGGGCTGATCGGCGTCAGCGTCCTGCTCCCCACCTGGTCGTTCGCCCTCCCCTTCGTGTTCGGGCTGGGCCCGCGGCAGGTGCCGTGGTGGCGCGAGGTCTTCGACGTGAACCACGAGGCCAACCTCACCGCGTGGTGGAGCTCGGGCCTGCTCCTGCTGGGGGCCGCGGGCTTCACCACGGTGGGTCTCGTGCGTCGCGCGCTGGGGGCGGACCGGCGGCGGAGCCTGCTCGCGTGGTTGACCCCCGCGGCCCTGCTGGGGGCCATGAGCCTGGACGAATCGACGCAGATCCACGAGTAGGCCGGCCAGCTGTGGGAGGCCCTGCCGTTCGCGGGGGAGAACCCGCTGCCCGCGTTCCAGTGGCTGATCCTCGGCGCGCCGGCCGCGATCGTCGTCCTCGGGCTGCTCGCGCTGTGCACCGTCGCCCTGCCCCGCCGGACCCGGGCGCTGACGGTGGCAGGCGGCGCGGTGTTCTTCGTCGGCGCGATCGTCCTCGAGGCGGTGCCGCTCGTCTTCGGGATCGGGCGCAGCACCCTGGCCTACCACGTGGCGACGCACGCGGAGGAGCTGACCGAGATGATCGGGGCGTCCGTGCTCGTGGTGGCCCCGTGGGCCCACCTCCACCTGCGGCCTGCGCCGGGCCATCTGCAGGTGACCGCCGACGGCGTCCCGGACGTCGGCGCGGACGACGTCGTCCTCGGCGCGGGCCCCGGCCCCGCCAGTAGACTCGACGACTGTGACTGACGCCCGCGCCCCGTACTACCTGACCACGGCCATCTCCTACCCGAACGGCGAGCCGCACATCGGCCACGCCTACGAGTACATCGCCTCGGACGCGATGGCCCGCTTCCAGCGGCTCGACGGGCGGGACGTGCGCTTCCTGACCGGCACGGACGAGCACGGCCAGAAGATGGAGCAGACGGCGCAGCAGCAGGGCGTGAGCGCCCTCGAGCTGGCCACGCGCAACGCCGCCGTCTTCAAGGAGATGGACGACGACGTCCTGGACATCTCCTACGACCGCTTCATCCGCACCACGGACACGGACCACGCCGAGGCCGTCCGCGAGATCTGGCGGCGCATGGAGGCCAACGGGGACATCTACCTCGGCTCCTACGCCGGCTGGTACTCCGTGCGGGACGAACGCTACTTCGGCGAGGACGAGACCGAGGTGGGTCAGGACGGGGTGCGCCGCGCCGTCGAGACCGGCACCGAGGTGACGTGGACGGAGGAGGAGTCCTACTTCTTCCGCCTGTCCAAGTACCAGCAGCCGCTGCTGGACCACTACCGCGAGCACCCGGACTTCGCCGCCCCCCGGTACCGCTTCAACGAGGTCATCCGCTTCGTGGAGGCCGGGCTCGAGGACCTGTCCATCTCCCGGACCTCCTTCCAGTGGGGCATCGACCTGCCGGCGCCCGCGGACCCCGACGCCGACGACGCCGACCGGCGCGCCGACCACGTCACCTATGTCTGGGTCGACGCGTTGACGAACTACCTCACCGGCGCGGGCTGGCCCGCCGAGGACCCGGAGGCGTTCGCGCGCTACTGGCCCGCGGACCTGCACGTGATCGGCAAGGACATCTCCCGGTTCCACTGCATCTTCTGGCCCGCGTTCCTCATGTCGGCCGGCCTCGAGCTGCCGCGCCGCGTCATGATCCACGGCTTCCTGAACAACAACGGGGCCAAGATGTCCAAGTCCCTGGGCAACGTGGTGCACCCGCGGGAATGGGTGGCCCGGTACGGCCTCGACGCCATCCGCTTCTTCCTGCTGCGCGAGTTCCCGTTCGGCGCGGACGGCTCCTACAGCCACGAGGCCGTGGTGAGCCGCAAGAACGCGGACCTGGCCAACAACCTCGGCAACCTCGCCCAGCGCTCGCTGTCCATGGTGGCCAAGAACTGCGGCGCCGCCGTGCCCGAGCCGGGCGAGCTCACCGAGGCGGACCGCGCCGTCCTGGCCCAGGTCGACGCCCTGCTGGAGCACTCCCGGTCCGCGTACGCGGTGCAGGACTTCCACGACGCGCTCGAGGAGACCTGGCGCGTGCTGGGGGAGGTCAACGCCTACTTCGCGGACCAGGCCCCGTGGGTGCTGCGCAAGACGGACGAGCCACGCATGCGCACGGTGCTGTACGTGACGCTGCAGGCCGTGCGCCGGGTGGCCCTGCTCGCGCAGCCGGTGATGCCCGACTCGGCCTCGCGGCTGCTGGACCTGCTCGGCGTCCCCGCCGGGGGCGACGCCGGCCGCACCGGCGCGTCCGGCTCCGGCCCGCGGTCCTTCGCCGCCTTCCACGAGGACCTGGTCCCCGGCACTCCGCTGCCCGCACCGCAGCCGGTCTTCCCGCGCCACGAGGAGCCCGCGGAGGACTGAGTCCGTCCGGAGGGTGAGACCGGGTGTCACACGATGTGGTCCCCACGCGTGCCGCGCGTAGCCTGAGGGCCATGACCGAGACCACACGCAGCTCCGCAGACCCCCTGGACATCGCCGTCATCGGCGGCGACGGCATCGGCCCCGAGGTCACCGACCAGGCCGCCGCCGTCCTGCAGGCGGCGCTGCGTGCCGAGGGACGCCCGGAGGCCCGGCTCACCCCGTATCCGCTGGGTGCGGAGCACTGGCTCGAGACCGGCGAGGCGCTCACGGACGAGGTCCTCGAGTCCCTGCGCCGCCACGACGCGATCCTGTTCGGGGCCGTGGGCGCCGCGCCCGGGGACGAGCGCATCCCGTCCGGGCTGATCGAGCGCGGCATGCTGCTCACGCTGCGCTTCGCGCTGGACCACGGCGTGAACCTGCGCCCGGCCACCCTGCTGCCCGGCGCCGTCAGCCCCCTGGCCGCGCCCGGCGAGATCGACTTCACCGTGGTGCGCGAGGGCACGGAGGGGCCGTACGTGGGCAACGGCGGTGCGATCCGCGTGGACACCCCGCACGAGATCGCCACGGAGGTCTCCGTGAACACGGCGTTCGGCGTGCGCCGCGTCGTCGAGGACGCCTTCCGTCGCGCCGACGCGGGCGAGCGCAAGCGCCTCACGCTCGTGCACAAGCACAACGTGCTGGTCCACGCCGGCCACCTGTGGCGCCGCACCGTGGAGTCCGTGGCGGCCGACTTCCCCGCGGTCACCTGGGACTACATGCATGTCGACGCCGCCATGATCTTCCTGGCGACGGACCCGGCCCGCTTCGACGTGATCGTGACGGACAACCTGTTCGGGGACATCATCACGGACCTCGCCGCCGCCGTGACCGGCGGCATCGGGCTCGCCGCCTCCGGCAACATCAACGTCGAGGGCACGGCGCCGTCGATGTTCGAGCCGGTCCACGGCTCCGCCCCGGACATCGCAGGCCAGGGGGTCGCCGACCCCGTGGCCGCCATCCTCTCCGCCGCCCTGCTGCTCGAACACGTGGGCGAGGCCGGCGCGGCGTCGCGCGTGCGCACCGCCGTGTGGGCGCACCTGAAGGACCGGGTGGACGGCGCGCGGGGCACCACCGCCGAGGTCGGCGCCGACGTCGTCGCGCGGGTCTGACGCGCGGGCCCGGCGCGTCGGCGCCGGGTCTAGGATGGGGCGACGGCCTGTGGCGTGTGCCACGCCCGGCGCCGTGGCCCCCGCGCGTCGTGCCCGGCACCGGAGCCGTCCCCATCCGCCACCCGTCACGAGGAGTGATCCCACCGTGTCCGAGACCGTGTTCACGCGGCAACCGCATCTGTCCCCGATGTCCGATCAGCAGCGCGTCGAGATCCTCCAGGACCCCGGTTTCGGCAACGTCTTCACGGACCACATGGTCTCGATCGACTGGACCTGGGACGAGGACGGCGGCGCGTGGCACGACGCCCGCGTGGAGCCCTACGGCCCGCTCTCCCTGGACCCCTCCGCCTCCGTGCTGCACTACGGCCAGGAGATCTTCGAGGGCCTCAAGGCCTACCGCCACGAGGACGGGTCCGTGTGGACGTTCCGCCCCGAGGCCAACGCCGCGCGCCTGAACCGCTCCGCCCGTCGCCTCGCGCTGCCCGAGCTGCCCGAGGAGATGTTCCTCGGCTCCCTCAAGGCCCAGCTCGAGGCCGACCGGGACTGGGTCCCCACCGGCGAGGGGCAGTCCCTGTACCTGCGCCCGTTCATGTTCGCCACCGAGGCGTTCCTGGGCGTGCGCCCGGCCAAGGAGGTGCGGTACATGGTGATCGCCTCGCCGGCCGGCAACTACTTCGGCGGCGAGCTCAAGCCGGTGACCATCTGGGTCTCGCGTGACTACGCCCGCGCCGGCAAGGGCGGCACGGGCGCGGCCAAGACCGGCGGCAACTACGCCGCCTCGCTGCTGCCCCAGCTGCAGGCCGCGGCGAAGGGCGCCGACCAGGTCGTGTTCCTCGACCAGTACCACGACGACGCGATCGAGGAGCTCGGCGGCATGAACGTGTTCTTCGTGCACGCCGACGGCCGCCTCGTCACCCCGGCGCTCACCGGCACGATCCTCGAGGGCGTCACCCGCTCCTCGATCCTCCAGCTCGGCCGGGACATGGGCCTGACCGTCGAGGAGCGTCGCGTCACCCTCGCCGAGTGGGCCGAGGGCGTCCGCTCGGGCGAGATCACCGAGGTCTTCGCGTGCGGCACCGCCGCCGTCGTGACCCCGATCGGCCGTCTGCTCGACGGCGACGACGTGATCGAGTCCGCCGGCGGGGCCGACGTGGCCCTGAAGATCCGCACCGAGCTCGAGGGCATCCAGACCGGGCGCGTCGAGGACCGCCACGGCTGGCTGCACCGCCTCGTCTGACCCCACCCCACGAACGGAGACCCCCGTGAGCTCGCACCGCTCCTCCGCGGCCGCCGAGGGCGCCCCACTCCCGGCCACGACGCCGGAAGACCTCCCGCCCACCGAGGCCGCCGGCCGGCCCCGCTGGACGCCCGCGAAGATCGCCGTCTGGGTGGCCGTCGCCCTGCTCGGCGGCGTCGCCTGGACCATGCTCGCCCTGCACCGCGGCGAGACGATCAACGCGATCTGGTTCGTGTTCGCCGCCGTGGCGACGTTCGCGATCGGCTACCGCTTCTACTCGAAGTACGTCGAGCGCATGATCGTCCACCCGGACGACACCCGCGCCACCCCGGCCGAGTACCGGGCCGACGGCCGGGACTACGTGGCCACCGACCGCCGCGTGCTCTACGGCCACCACTTCGCGGCCATCGCCGGCGCCGGTCCGCTCGTGGGCCCCGTGCTCGCCGCGCAGATGGGCTACCTGCCCGGCACCATCTGGATCATCGTCGGCGTGATCCTGGCCGGCGCGGTCCAGGACTACCTCGTCCTGTTCTTCTCGATGCGCCGCGGCGGCCGCTCGCTCGGCCAGATGGCCCGGGACGAGCTGGGCCGCGTCGGGGGCACCGCCGCGATCGTCGCGACCCTGCTGATCATGGTGATCATCACGGCCATCCTGGCCCTCGTGGTGGTCAACGCCCTGGGTGAGTCCCCGTGGGGCGTGTTCTCCGTGGCCATGACCATCCCGATCGCGCTCTTCATGGGCGTGTACCTGCGCTGGATCCGCCCGGGCCGCATCACCGAGATCTCCGTGATCGGGTTCGTCCTGCTCCTGGCGGCCATCATCGGCGGCGGCTGGGTGGCCGGGACCGAGTGGGGCGCGGCCCTGTTCACCCTGGACCGCACCACCATCGCCTGGGCCGTGATCATCTACGGGTTCGTCGCGGCCGTGCTGCCCGTGTGGCTGCTGCTCGCTCCGCGCGACTACCTGTCCACCTTCATGAAGATCGGCGTGATCGCCGGTCTCGCGCTGGCCATCGTCGTCGTGCAGCCGCGCATCGGCACCCCCGCGTTCTCCGAGTTCGCCTCGGGCCAGACCGGCCCGGTGTGGCCCGGTTCGCTGTTCCCGTTCCTGTTCGTCACCATCGCGTGCGGTGCGCTCTCCGGCTTCCACGCGCTGATCGCCTCGGGCACGACGCCCAAGATGGTGGAGAAGGAGCGGCAGACCCGCTTCATCGGCTACGGCGGCATGCTCATGGAGGCCTTCGTGGCGGTCATGGCGCTCGTGGCGGCCGTGTCCATCGACCGCGGCATCTACTTCGCCATGAACGCCCCCGCCGCGCTCACCGGCGGCACCCCCGAGACGGCGGCCGCTTGGGTGATGAGCCTGGGCCTGGCCGGCGTGGACGTCACGCCCGAGCAGCTCACCGCGCTGGCGAACCTCGTGGGCGAGGACACGGTCGTCTCCCGCACGGGTGGCGCCCCGACGCTCGCCGTCGGGCTCTCGATCATCATGGGCCAGCTGATCGGCGGCGAGGCCCTCATGGGCTTCTGGTACCACTTCGCCATCATGTTCGAGGCGCTGTTCATCCTCACCGCCGTGGACGCCGGCACCCGCGTGGCCCGGTTCATGCTGCAGGACTCCCTGGGCAACGTGGTCCCGCGCTTCAAGGACACCTCGTGGCGCGTGGGCGCGTGGGTCTGCACGGCCATCATGGTGGCCGCCTGGGGCGCCGTGCTGATCATGGGCGTCACCGATCCGCTGGGCGGCATCAACACGCTGTTCCCGCTGTTCGGCATCGCCAACCAGCTGCTCGCGGCGATCGCGCTCGCCGTCGTCCTGACGATCGTCGCGCGCCGCCGGGACTTCCGGGGCCTGTGGATCGTGGCGCTGCCGCTGGCGTTCATCACCGTGGTCACCACCGTGGCGTCGTTCCAGAAGATCTTCTCCTCCATCCCGGCGGTGGGCTACTGGGCGCAGCATCGCGCGTTCCAGGACGCGCTGGCGGCGGGGAAGACGAGCTTCGGCGCCGCGAAGTCCGTGCCGGCCATGGAGGCCGTGGTCCGCAACACCTTCATCCAGGGCACGCTCTCCGTCGTCTTCCTGGTGTTGGCGCTGATCGTCATCACGACGTCGGTGCTCGCCACGGTGCGCGCCTTCCGCGGCACCGAGGTCATCGACCACCAGGACCCGTACGTGCCCTCGCAGCGCTTCGCCCCGGCCGGGCTGTTCGCCACGGCCGAGGAGAAGGAGCTGCAGCGGCAGTGGGACGCCCTGCCGGCGGACCGGCAGCCGGTGCGGGGTCACTGACGTGGCCGATCCGCGCGCGACGCCGGCCGGGCCCTCCACCGCGGAGGGCTCGGCCGGCCCGTCACGGCCCGGGGTGTGGGCCCGGGCGCGCTGGTGGGTCCGCCAGCTCTCCGGTGAGGGGAAGTACGACGCCTACGTGGCCCATCACCGGGCCCACCACCCGGGGCGGGCACCGATGACCGAGCGGGAATTCTGGCGGGCCGAATACGCCCGCCAGCAGGCGAACCCCGGCAGCCGCTGCTGCTGAGCGGTCTCGACCCGCTCCGCCCGGCACCCCGCGCCGCACCCCGCTGAGCCAGACGAATCCGCCCGCGAGCCAGACGAATCGGTCGCCCCGGGCCGTCCGCCGCGGCCGAATCGTCTGGCTCGCGGCGTCAGCGGGGTCGGCATCGGGTGGGGTGTCCAGCGACGGCGCCCGCTGCTCACCCACTAGGCTGGCGGCCATGCGCATCGCCCGTTTCGTGGACCAGGCCGAACCGACCTACGGCATCGTGGAGGGCCCGGCCGACGCCGACCCCGCCGAGCTGAGCATCACCGCCCTGCAGGGGGACCCGTTCTTCCATGGGATCCAGCCGACCGGCACGACCCACCGCCTCGAGGACGTGCGGCTGGTCGCGCCGATCATCCCGCGTTCGAAGATCGTGGGCGTCGGCCGCAACTGGGCCGACCACGCGAAGGAGCTCGGCAACGAGGTCCCCGCCTCGCCGCAGTTCTTCCTCAAGCCGAACACCGCCGTCGTGGGTCCGAACGAGCCCGTGACCCTGCCGAGCTGGTCGGACGAGGTCTCCTACGAGGCCGAGCTCGCCGTCGTCATCGGCACCATCTGCAAGGACGTGCCGGTGAGCCGCGTGGACGACGTCGTGTTCGGCTACACCGTGGGCAACGACCTCACCGCCCGCGACGCCCAGCGCACCGACCTGCAGTGGGCCCGCGCCAAGGGCTTCGACGGCGCCTGCCCGCTGGGCCCGTGGATCGAGACCGAGCTGGACGTGGAGCCGGCCGGCGGCCTGCGCATCACGTCTCGGCTCGACGGCGAGACCCGCCAGGACGGCACGACGGCGGACATGGTCTTCGGCGTCCGCGAGCTCGTGGCCGCGGCCTCGGAGATGTTCACCCTCCTTCCCGGCGACGTGATCCTGACCGGCACCCCGGGCGGGGTCGGGACGGTCCAGGAGGGCCAGCGCGTCGAGGCCGAGGTCGAGGGCATCGGCGTCCTCGCCACCGTCTTCCGCCGCTGATGCAGGCGCCCGACGACGGCGTCCGGGCCCCCGCGTAGACTCGGGACATCATGACTGACGCCACCGCTCCCGTGTCCGAGAACGCCCCCGCCCCCTTCGCCGACGTCCCCCAGGTGGACGCCGAGACCCCCGTGCGCGTGCGCTTCGCCCCCTCGCCCACCGGCACCCCCCACGTGGGGCTGATCCGCACCGTCCTGTTCAACTGGGGCTGGGCGCGGCACACCGGCGGCACCCTCGTGTTCCGCATCGAGGACACGGACGCCAAGCGCGACTCGGAGGAGTCCTACCAGCAGCTGCTCGAGGCGATGCGCTGGCTCGGGATCGACTGGGACGAGGGCGTCGAGGTCGGCGGCCCGCACGAGCCGTACCGTCAGTCCCAGCGCGGGCAGATCTACGCGGACGTGATCGAGAAGCTCAAGGCCGGCGGATACATCTACCCGTCCTACTCGAGCCCCGAGGAGACCGAGGCCCGTCACCGGGCCGCCGGCCGCGACCCCAAGCTCGGCTACGACGGCCACGACCGCGACCTCACGGACGAGCAGATCGCCGCCTTCGAGGCCGAGGGCCGCGCGCCGGTCTGGCGGCTGCGCATGCCGGACGAGGACATCACCTTCACCGACCTGGTGCGCGGGGAGATCACCTTCAAGGCCGGCTCCGTGCCGGACTTCGTGGTGGTGCGCGCGGACGGCTCGCCGCTGTACACCCTCGTGAACCCGGTGGACGACGCGCTCATGGGCATCACCCACGTGCTGCGCGGTGAGGACCTGCTCTCCTCGACTCCGCGCCAGATCGCGCTCTACCGCGCCCTGCACGCGATCGGCGTCGCCCGGTACATGCCGGTGTTCGGCCACCTGCCCTACGTGATGGGCGAGGGCAACAAGAAGCTCTCCAAGCGCGACCCGCAGGCCAACCTGTTCCTGCACCGGGACAACGGCTTCATCCCGGAGGGCCTGCTGAACTACCTCGGCCTGCTGGGCTGGTCCCTCTCCGCGGACGAGGACATCTTCACCCCGCAGCAGTTCGTGGAGCACTTCGACGTGCACAAGGTGCTGGCCAACCCCGCCCGCTTCGACGAGAAGAAGGCGATCGCGATCAACGGCACGCACGTGCGCATGCTCGACGTGGCCGACTTCCGCGACCGTCTCGTGCCCTACCTGCACGCGGCCGGCCTCGTGGGCGAGCACCTGACGGAGCGGGAGATGGAGGTCCTCACCGCCGCGGCCCCGCTCGTGCAGGAGCGCGTGCAGCTGCTCGGCGAGGCCGTCGAGATGCTCGCCTTCCTCTTCACGGCGGACCGGGACGTCCGGACGGCCGAGGGCGCCCTCAAGGGGATGCCGGCGGACCTGGGCGCCGCCGTCGCCGCGGCCCGGGAGGCGCTGGCCGCCCTGCCCGAGGACGAATTCACCACCGAGCGGATCGAGGCGGCGCTGCGGGCCGCCCTCATCGACGGCCTGGGCCTCAAGCCGCGCCAGGCGTTCGGCCCCGTGCGCGTCGCGGTGACCGGCCGCAAGGTGTCCCCGCCGCTCTTCGAGTCGCTCGAGATCCTGGGCCGCGACTCCGCGCTCGCCCGCCTGGACCGCTTCGCCGCGGAGCAGGGCCTGGACCAGGGCCGGCCCACCGACGCATGAGCCGGGGCGCCAGCACGACGCCGGCCGGCGGGTCCGCGGGCGCGCCCGCGCCGCCGGCCTGGGACGCCGTCCTCTTCGACCTGGACGACACGCTGCTGGATCTGCGCTCCGCCCAGCACGCCGCGTTCGACGCGACGGTGCGCCGGCAGTGGGCCGGGGCCGCCGACGTCGACCCGGCGGTGCTGGCCGAGGCCACCGAGGCCTTCGCGTCCGACACCGGCGGCCACTACGGGCGCTACGTGTCCGGGGAGCTGACGTTCGAGGAGCAGCGGCTGGCCCGCGTGGCCGACGCCCTGCGCACGCTCGGCGTGCCCGAGGATGCGGCGACTCCGCTCGACGGCCTGTGGACCACCGACTACGAAGAGGTCGTGCGCGGGCACTGGGCGCTGTTCCCCGCGACCGCCGACGTGCTCGCCGAGGTGCGGGGAACAGGCCGTGGCGTGGGGATCGTCACGAACAACGTGGAGACCTACCAGCGCGGCAAGGCCGACGCCCTCGGCCTGGAGTGGGTCGAGGTGCTGATCGGCTCGGACACGGCCGGGGCCCCGAAGCCGGACCCGGCCCCCTTCCTGGCCGGCTGCTCCCGCCTGGGCACGGACCCGGGACGCACCCTCATGGTGGGGGACAGTCTGCGTCACGACGTCGAGGGGGCCCGGTCGGCGGGGCTCGTTCCGGTGTGGATGAGCCCCGACGCCCCCGCCCACGGCGGGGTGGCGGAGCCGCTCTGGGACGAGGAGCACGCGTGCTGGCGGATGCGGGCGATCGGCGGGCTGCGGACCTGGCTGGCGGCCTGACCCGCCGATTTTGCACGCGCCGCCCGGAGGGTGTAGAGTTCTTTCTCGTTGCCGGAGAGATCCGGGAACACCGGGCTCATGAATATGATGCACATCGGCCAGGCGTGCTTGACCGACAGTGGGGTATGGTGTAATTGGCAACACAACGGTTTCTGGTACCGTCATTCTAGGTTCGAGTCCTGGTACCCCAGCGAGTCTTCGGACTCAGTGAACGCGCACGGGCGGAGACGCTCGGACGTGGCGCACGGCCCCATCGTATAGCGGCCTAGTACGCCGCCCTCTCACGGCGGTAACGCGGGTTCAAATCCCGCTGGGGTCACGCAGTCGCCGCCCGGTCCTCGGACCGGAACGGCACGGGCGGATGAACGCATCCGTCGCCTGAACAGGAGACACAGGCGCAGAAGAAGGTCTCCACGGCATCGCTTCCGCACACGCGGACAGCGCGCTCGGCCCCATCGTATAGCGGCCTAGTACGCCGCCCTCTCACGGCGGTAACGCGGGTTCAAATCCCGCTGGGGTCACCCGAGTGACAGGAGGCCCGGTCCCTGCGGACCGGGCTTCCGTCGTCTGCGTCGGCCGGGCCGGCGGGATGGGCGGCCGGCGCGCGCCCGTGAGACGATGGCCCACGTGCCACACACGGATCAGAACGCCCCAGACCTCGGTGTCGACACGGCCGTCCGCCGCGTGCGCGAGCACCTCGCCGCGCTCGAGCTGCCCTTCGAGACCGTCACCGCGGGGCAGGACCGCGCCGAGCGCGAGCGCACCCTGCACCAGATCGACGACTACGTGCTGCCCCGCCTCGATTCGCTCGACGCGCCGCTGCTGGCCGTCGTGGGCGGCTCCACCGGTGCGGGCAAGTCCACGCTGGTGAACGCGCTCGTCGGCCACGAGGTCTCCCGCTCCTCCGCCCTGCGGCCCACCACGCGCCAGCCGCTGCTGCTGCACAACCCCGCCGACGCCCACTGGTTCACGGGCCCGCGGGTGCTGCCCGACCTCGCCCGCGTCAGCGTGCACCGCGACGCGGCCGCCGGCCCCGTCGAACCCGACCAGTCCGCGATGGACACGGTCGCGCTCGTGGCCGAGCCCGCACTGCCCTCGGGCATCGCCCTCGTGGACGCCCCGGACATCGACTCCGTGGCGGACCAGAACCGCGCGCTGGCCCGGCAGCTCCTCGAGGCCGCCGACCTGTGGATCTTCACGACGACGGCGCACCGCTACGCCGACGCCGTGCCCTGGCAGCTGCTGGACGAGGCCGCCGCCCGCGACATCACCGTGGCCGTCGTGCTCGGCCGCGTGCCCGAGGGCGCGGCGGAGGACATCACCCCGGACCTGCGGCGCATGCTCACCGAGCGTGGCCTCGCCGACGCCCGGATCCACGTGATCCCCGAGACCCGCTTCGACGAGCGCGGCCTGCTCCCGCAGGAGCACGTCGCGGGCCTGCGCGCGTGGCTCGAGACCCTCGCCGCCGACGCCCAGGCGCGCGGCGCCGTCGCCCGCCGGACCGTGGACGGCGTGCTGGGCCAGCTGGCCGCCCGCGTCGCCGACCTGGCCCGCGCCGAGGAGGAGCAGCGGCACGCCGCGGACCTGCTCGCCCGGATCGTGGGGGACTCCACGGACCAGGCCGTCGGCCGGGTCCACGAGGCCACCTCGGACGGCACGCTGCTGCGCGGCGAGGTGCTCTCCCGCTGGCAGGACTTCGTCGGCACGGGGGAGTTCTTCCGCGGCGTCGAGACCACGATCGGCCGGCTGCGGGACCGCCTCGGCGCCCTCGTGCGCGGGCGCCCGGCAGCGCCCGAGGAGGTCGAGACCGCACTGGAGACCGGCCTGCACGCCGTGATGGTCGAGGCGGCCGCCGCGGCCGCCGAGCAGATCGAGCGGCGCTGGGCGTCCGAGCCGGCGGGCCGGGCCCTCGTGGCCGGGCGCGACCTGGGCGCCCTGGCGCCGGACGCGTCGGCGCGGGCGGCCGACGTCGTGCGGGACTGGCAGTCGGACGTCTTGGCACTGGTCCAGGAGGAGGGCGCGGGCAAGCGCACGCGCGCCCGCCTGGCGGCCACCGGCGTGAACGGCGCGGCCGTGGCCCTCATGGTGATCTCGTTCGCCTCCACCGGCGGACTCGCGGGCATCGAGGTCGGCATCGCCGGCGGCGCCGCCGTCGTCGGGCAGAAGCTGCTCGAGTCGATCTTCGGCGAGGACGCCGTGCGCCGCATGGCCCGGCGTGCCGATGAGCTGCTCGAGCGCCGCGTGCGGGCCTTCCTCGAGACCGTGCTCGCGGACCGCTTCCTGCCGCTGCTCCACCTCGAACGCGAGCCGCAGGCCACCGAGGAGCTGCGCGCCCTCGAGCCGGTGCTGCGCCGCGGGGTGGCCGCCGGCGTCGACGGCCCGACCGGGCCCGAGCACGCCCCGTCCGCCGCCGAGGCGGGGGAGGAGCCCCGATGAGCCGCCGCGACACCCCCGCCCTGGCCCCCCGCCTGGACGCCCTCGGCGAGGCCGCCGAACTGGCCGCGGGCCGCCTGCCCGAGGACGTCGTGGCCGGGGCCGACGCCGTCGTGCGCGCGGCCGGGGAGCGCCAGGCACTCTCCGCGGAGCACACCGTGGTCGGGTTCTTCGGGGCGACGGGCTCCGGCAAGTCCTCCCTGTTCAACGCGCTCACCGGCCGCAACCTGGCCCGCGTGGCCGCCACCCGGCCCACCACGTCCGAGCCGCTCGCCGCGGTCTGGGGCGTGGGCCGGGGACAGGGGCTGGACCCGGACGCGGAGCACGGCGACGGCACCAGCGAGGGCGGCGGCGCGGCCGCCCTGCTCGACTGGCTCGGCGTGCGCCGCCGCCACCTGCTGGACGAGGCGCCCGTGCTCGACGACGGCCGCCCCGGCTTCCTCGGCGTCGGCCGCCGTGACGGCGCCGACGCCACCGGCCTGATCCTGCTGGACCTGCCGGACATCGACTCGGTCGAGCGGGGCAACCGCGAGATCACCTCCCGGCTGGCCGGCCACGTGGACGTGCTGGTGTGGGTCGTGGACCCGGAGAAGTACGCGGACGCTGTGCTGCACCGCGAGTTCCTGGCGACCATGGGCTCGCACGCGGCCGTGACCCTCGTGCTGCTCAACCAGGTGGACCGGCTCTCGGTGCGTGACCGGGACGTCGTGCTGGCCTCGCTGCGCCGGATGCTCTCGGGGCACGGCCTCGGCGATGTCAGGGTGCTGCCCGTGTCCGCGCGCACGGGGGAGGGCCTCGAGGAGGTCGGCCGGCAGGTCGCGGCGATCGTCGCCCAGCGCGGCGCGGCCGCCGAGCGCCTGGGCGCGGACGTCGCGGCCCGTGCCGCGGACCTCGCCGCCGCCTCGGGCGAGGGCGAGCCGGCCGGCGTCGGGCCCGGGGACGAGCAGCGGCTCGGGCGCGAGCTGGCCGTGGCCGGCGGCGTGCCGGCCGTCGTCCGGGCGGTCGAGGGCTCGTACCGGCTGCGTTCGGCCAAGCGCACCAGCTGGCCCGTGCTGCGCTGGATGCACTCCTTCCGCGCGGACCCCCTGCGGCGCCTGCACCTGATGCCCGAGAGCGCCGCCCCCCGCCGCGACCGGGACGAGGTCGCCCGCGACCCCGCGCTGCACCGCACCTCCCTGCCCGAGCGCTCGGGCACCCAGCGGGCCGTCGTCGACGGCGCGGTCCGCACGCTGGCCGCCGCGGCCGGCGCGGGAGCCTCCGAGCCGTGGGCCGCCGCCATCCGCCGCGCGGGCCGGGAGCACGCCGAGGAGCTCCCCGGCGCCGTGGACCAGGCGATCGCCGCCACCGACCTCGGGGCCGGTCGGGGCAGCTGGTGGCACCCCGTGCTGGACGTGCTGCAGTGGCTCGCCCTCCTCACCGCCGTCGTCGGCGCCGGCTGGCTGGGCGTCCTCGCCCTGGCGGGGTACCTGCAGTTCCCCCTGCCGCCCGCGCCCACGGTCGAGGGCTTCCCCCTCCCGACGCTGCTGCTCGTCGGCGGCCTCGCGCTCGGCGTGCTGCTGGCCCTGCTGGCGATCCCCCTGACCCGGTGGACCGCCGCGGCGCGGGGACGCCGCGCGCGCCGCCGCCTCGAGGAGGCGACCACCGACGTCGGCCGGCGGCTCGTCGTCGACCCGGTGCGCGCCGAGGTGGACCGCTTCCACGCCTTCCGCGACGCCCTCGCCCGGGCCTCCGGCGTCCCGGTCCGGCGGGGCCGCCGATGACGGTGTGCGACCCCGCGGCCACGGCGGGGGCGACCGTCGGCGACCTCACGGAGGCCGAGCTGCTGGAGGTCGTCCTGACCGGTCTCGCCCCCGCCGTCCGGGACGGCCACTGGCCCGCCGGCACCGTCGCCCCGGGCGACGACGCCGCCCTCGTGCCCGCGCCCTGCGGTGGGACGCTCATCTCCACGGACGCGATGGGGGAGGGCACGGACTTCCTGCCCCGCTGGCCCGCCGGCCCCCGCACCCGCGGCCACGACGCCGGCTGGAAGGCCGTCGCCCAGAACCTCTCGGACGTCAACGCGATGGGCGGGACCGCCTCCGCGCTCGTCACCGCCCTCACCCTGCCGCCGACGACGCCGGTCGCCTGGGTGCGGTCGTTCGCCGCGGGCATCGTGGGCGCGGTGCGTCACCTCGGCGCGCCGGACTGCCGGGTGGCCGGGGGCGACCTGGGCACCGGCGGACGGGTCCACGCCGCGGTGACGGTGCTCGGGGACCCGCACCCCGGCGGCGTGCTGTGCCGCACGCCGGCCGCGGCGGACCGGGACCGCGTGCTCGCCGAGGGCGCCGACCTCGTCCATGCCCAGGCGGTGCCGGGAGGTCCCCGGGCCGCCGCGCCCCCGGGGCCGGGGTGGGCCGCCGCCGGGCTCGCCGTGCTGCTCACCGACCGCGCGGAGCTGGAGCGACGGGCGGACGCCCTCCCCGCCGCCGACCGGCCGTCACCGCGGGAGCTCGCCCGCGCCGTCCGCGCCCAGCTGCGACCCCGCCCGCCGCTGGCCCTCGGGCCCGCCGCGGTGACGGCCGGCCTGCTCACCCTCATGGACGTCTCCGACGGCCTGGGCAAGGACGCGCACCGCATGGCGGCCGCCACCGGCGGGGCCGGCCCCGCGCCGGCACCGTGGCTGGACGAGGCCTGGCTGGCGGAGGCCGCCGCACCCCTGCGCCGCGTGGCCGCCCTGGCCGGGACCAGCCCGGAGGCGCTCGTGACCGGCGGGGGCGAGGACTACGGCCTCCTGGGGCTGGCGTGGCCCGAGACCGAGCTGCCCCGGGGGTTCACGCGGATCGGCCGGCTCGTGCCGGCCGGGGCCCGGCCGCCGGCCGGGCACCGGCCCCTGTCCGGGTCCGGCTGGGACCCGTTCGCCGGCTGAGCGCCCGGGCCGGGGTCCGCGGGCGGGTCAGGCCGCGCGGAGGAGTCGCTCCGGGTCGAAGCGGTGGCCGAGGCCGATGACGTCCCACCCGTGCTCGCGCCACGCGGCGACGTCCAGGACGTTGCGCCCGTCGATCAGCAGGCGGGAGGCCACGCGTGCGCCCACGGTGTCCGGATCCATCTCGCGGAACTGGCGCCACTCGGTCAGCAGCAGGGTCAGCTCGGCGCCGTCCACGGCCGCCTCGAGCGAGTCCACGTAGTCGAGCCGCGGGAAGCGGGCGGCCGCGTTGGCGTTGCCCTCCGGGTCGTACACCCGGACGTCGGCGCCGGCCGTGTAGAGACGGTTGGCGACGTCGAGGGCGGGGGAGTCCCGGACGTCGTCGGAGTCCGGCTTGAACGTGACGCCCAGCACGGCGATCCGCGTGCCGTTGAGCACCTGCACGCTCGCCGGGGTGGGGGCGGGCCCGGAGGCCTCGGCCCGGCGGATGCGGCCGTCGCGAGCCGCGGAGAGCACCTGCACCGCCAGGTCCACCACGCGGTCACGGCGGCGCAGGTTGATGTCGTCCACCTCCGCCAGAAACCGCATGGTCCGGTCCAGGCCCAGCTCGGAGACGCGCGCCTGGAGCGCGCGGATGTCCTTGGGCAGACAGCCGCCCCCGAACCCCACGCCCGCGTTGAGGAACCGGCGTCCGATCCGCGCGTCGTGGCCGATCGCGTCCGCAAGGGTGCCGATGTCCCCGCCCACGTTCTCGGTGATCTCCGAGAACGCGTTGATGAACGAGATCTTCGTGGCCAGGAAGGCGTTCGCGGCCACCTTCACCAGCTCGGCCGTCTCGAGGTCCGTGCTGATCCACGGGGTGTCGTCCGCGAGCTGCCGCGCGTAGACCCGGCGCAGGATGCCCGCGGCGCGGGGCCCGTGCGTGCCGATGACGAGGCGGTCCGGGGTGAGCGTGTCCCTCACGGCGAAGCCCTCCCGCAGGAACTCGGGGTTCCAGGCGAGCTCGACCTCGCCCGGCAGCCCGGCCTCGGCGCGCACGGTGCGCACGAGCTCGGCCAGGCGGCGCGCGGTGCCCACGGGCACGGTCGACTTGCCGACGATCAGCGCGTCGCGGTCGATCGCCGCAGCGAGGGAGGCGACGGCGGCGTCCACATAGCTCAGGTCCGCCGCGGTCTCGCCCACCTTCTGCGGGGTGCCGACGCCGATGAAGTGGACGTCCGCCCAGCGGGCCGCCTCCGCGACGTCCGTGGTGAAGCGCAGCCGCCCGGAGGCGACGTGGGTGCGCAGCAGCTCGGGCAGGCCGGGTTCGTGGAAGGGCACCTCGCCGCGGGCCAGGCGCTCGATCTTGGCCGGGTCCACGTCCACGCCGAGGACCTCGAAGCCCAGCTCGGCCATGCACGCGGCGTGCGTGGCGCCCAGATAGCCCGTGCCGATCACGGACAGCCGCGGCGCGGCCTCCTGCTCGGCGGGGGCGGCGGGCGCGGTCGTCTCGGTCACGGCGGACTCCTCGGTGGTGCGGGGGCGGCGGTCGGGGACCTGGCTGACGCTAGGCCCCGCGGGTGAACGCGGGAAGAACGGGGTGTCTCGGCGGCGCGTCCCGTCGGTGGCGCGGGCGGGCCTCAGGCCTCGCCGGCGCGGATGAGCTCGGTGAGCCGCGTCGCGGCGGAGACGACGGCGTCCGCGTGCAGCCGGCCCGGCTGTCGGGAGAGCCGCTCGAGGGGGCCGGAGATCGAGACCGCCGCGATGACGCGGCCGCTGGGACCGCGCACCGGCGCCGACACCGAGGCGACCCCGGGCTCGCGCTCGGCCAGGGACTGGGCCCAGCCGCGCCGCCGCACCGCCGCGAGGACGGTGGGTGTGAACACGGCGCCGGCCAGCCCCTCGACGAGCCGCTCGTGGTCCTCCCAGGCCAGGAGCACCTGCGCGGCGGAGCCGGCCTTCATGGACATGCGAGCGCCCACGGGGATGGTGTCGCGCAGGCCCCAGGGCCGCTCCGCGCTGGCCACGCACACGCGGGAGTCCGCCTGCCGACGGAACACCTGGGCGCTCTCGCCCGTGGCGTCGCGCAGCCACAGCAGCACCGGGCCGGAGGCCGTGGTGAGCCGGTCCTCGCCGGCGGCGGAGGCGAGCTCGGCGAGGCGGGTGCCCAGCACGTAGCGGCCCTGCAGGTCCTTGCCCACCATGCGGTGGTGCGTGAGGGCGGCCGCGAGCCGGTGCAGCGTGGGCCGCGCGATCCCGGTGGCGATGACGAGCTGGGCGAGCGTGGCCGGGCCGGACTCGAGCGCGTCAAGGATCGCCACCGACTTGTCCACCACGCCGACACCGCTGGGATGCCGGTGGAGCGAGGGGCCGATGAGGTCGTCCTCGGTGGGCGGGCGCACGGGCTCGGTGGTCATGGGGTGATCGTAGTCGTCTCACTGCGCGGACGGCCGGGGATGTCGGCGCGCGACGTGCGCGACCGGGCCGGCCTCCGCCGCGTCCGGCATGTGAGACGAAATCTCACGATGTGGAATATCGCGCCGCGTGGTCGAGAACAGCCCCGCCGCGCCCCACAGTGGTCCGTGAGCACCGGCGCCCCGCGCCGGGCGACGACTGACAGGTGCGTGAGCAGGAAGGTGCGGCACATGACGACGGCGACGACGCGGCCCAGGACGCTGGCCGAGAAGGTCTGGGACGAGCACGTGGTGGTGCGCGGCGGGGGCGAGGGCGCCTCCCGCACCCCCGACCTGCTCTACATCGACCTGCACCTCGTGCACGAGGTGACGAGCCCGCAGGCCTTCGAGGGGCTGCGTCTGGCCGGGCGTCCGGTGCGTCGGCCCGACCTGACCATCGCCACGGAGGACCACAACACCCCGACGCTGGACATCGACCAGCCGATCGCGGATCCCACCTCGCGCACCCAGATCGAGACCCTGCGGGCCAACTGCGCCGAGTTCGGCGTCCGCCTGCACCCGTTGGGCGACGCCGAGCAGGGCATCGTTCACGTCGTCGGCCCCCAGCTGGGCCTGACCCAGCCCGGCCTCACCGTGGTCTGCGGCGACTCCCACACCTCCACCCACGGTGCGTTCGGCGCCCTGGCGTTCGGCATCGGCACCTCCGAGGTCGAGCACGTCCTGGCGACCCAGACCCTGCCGCTGAAGCCCTTCAAGACCATGGCGGTCACCGTGGACGGCACGCTGCGCCCGGGTGTGACGGCCAAGGACATCATCCTCGCGGTCATCGCGAAGATCGGCACGGGCGGGGGCCAGGGCTTCGTGCTCGAGTACCGCGGTGAGGCCATCCGGAACCTCTCCATGGAGGGCCGGATGACCATCTGCAACATGTCCATCGAGGCCGGCGCCCGCGCCGGCATGGTCGCCCCGGACGAGACCACCTTCGCCTACCTGAAGGGACGGCCCCATGCCCCCGAGGGCGCCGACTGGGACGCCGCCGTCGAGCACTGGCGCACCCTCGCCACGGATGAGGGCGCGGAGTTCGACGCCGAGGTGGTCATCGACGCGGACACGCTGGAGCCGTTCGTCACGTGGGGCACCAACCCGGGTCAGGGCGTGAGCCTGAACGACACCGTCCCCGCGCCCGAGGACTTCACCGACCCGGTGGCCCAGGAGGCGGCCCGCAAGGCGCTGTCCTACATGGACCTGGCCCCCGGCACGCCGATGAAGCAGGTCGAGGTCGACACCGTCTTCATGGGCTCGTGCACCAACTCCCGCATCGAGGACCTGCGGGCGTTCGCCGAGGTCGTCCGGGGCCGGCGCAAGGCCGAGGGGCTGCGCGTCATGGTCGTGCCGGGCTCGGCGCGCGTGCGTCTGCAGGCCATGGACGAGGGCCTGGACAGGGTGTTCGAGGACTTCGGGGCCGAGTGGCGGTTCGCCGGCTGCTCCATGTGCCTGGGCATGAACCCGGACCAGCTCGCCCCGGGGGAGCGCTGCGCGTCCACCTCCAACCGCAACTTCGAGGGCCGGCAGGGCAAGGGCGGACGCACCCACCTGGTGTCCCCGGTGGTCGCCGCGGCCACCGCCGTGCTGGGCCGCCTCGCCAGCCCGTCCGACCTGCCCGCCCTCACCCTCCAGGAGGCCTGAGCCATGGAGAAGTTCACCACCCACACCGGCGTCGGCGTGCCGCTGCGCGCCTCGAACGTGGACACGGACCAGATCATCCCGGCCGTGTACCTCAAGCGGATCTCCCGCACGGGCTTCGAGGACGCCCTGTTCGCAGGCTGGCGCCAGGACCCCGACTTCATCCTGAACACCGAGCCGTTCAGCGGGGGCACCGTGCTCGTGGCGGGCTCGGACTTTGGCACCGGCTCCTCGCGCGAACACGCCGTGTGGGCGCTCAAGGACTACGGCTTCCGCGCCGTGATCTCCCCGCGCTTCGCGGACATCTTCCGCGGCAACTCCGCCAAGCAGGGGCTCGTCGCGGCCCAGGTGGAGCAGGAGGACGTCGAGCGCATCTGGAAGGAGCTGGAGAACCGTCCCGGGACCCCGGTCACCGTGGACCTCGTCACACGCACCGTCGAGTGCGGGGATGTGACCGCCCCGTTCCAGATCGACGACGACACCCGTCACCGGCTGCTCGAGGGCCTGGACGACATCGCCGTCACCCTGGGGCACCAGGCCGAGATCGACGCCTACGAGGCGGACCGCCCCGCGTACAAGCCCACCACCCTGCCGGCCCGCACGGCCGGCTGACCGGCGCCGCCGGGGGAGCACCATTGCCGCGCGTGCCCGGCGACGCCCTATGCTGGGAGGCGATTCCGGGACCGCCCGCCGCACACGGCGGGCGGTCCCGTTCAGAGACCTCCCCGCTCCGGCGGAGTGGCCGAGACCGTGGCCCTGCGGCCGCGCTGAGGAAGGACGCGCATGGCGAAGCTCTTGACCATCCATGGCGGCAAGCCGCTGACCGGTGAGGTGACCGTGCGCGGTGCCAAGAACCTGGTGCCCAAGGCCATGGTGGCCGCCCTGCTCGGCAACTCGCCGTCCGTGCTCCGGAACATCCCCGAGATCAAGGACGTGGACGTCGTCAGCTCCCTCCTCGAGATCCACGGCGTGTCCGTGGAGTGGGACAAGGAGACCGGGCGGATCACGATGGACCCGGCCGGGGTGAAGTCGGCCCTGACCGCCGAGATCGACGCCCACGCCGGCGACTCGCGCATCCCGATCCTCTTCTGCGGCCCGCTCATGCACGCGATCGGGGAGGCCTTCATCCCCGACCTCGGCGGCTGCAAGATCGGCGACCGCCCGATCGACTACCACCTGGCCGTGCTGCGCAACTTCGGCGCCGTCGTGGACAAGCGCCCGGGCGGCATCTCCATCTCCGCCCCCAAGGGCCTGCACGGCGCCAAGCTCGAGCTGCCGTACCCCTCCGTCGGCGCCACCGAGCAGGTGCTGCTGACCGCCGTGAAGGCCGAGGGCATCACCGAGCTCAAGGGCGCCGCCGTCGAGCCGGAGATCCACGACCTCATCGCCGTCCTGCAGAAGATGGGCGCGATCATCACCGTGCAGACGGACCGCACCATCCGCATCGAGGGCGTGAGCGAGATGCGCGGCTACAACCACATCGCGCTGCCCGACCGCAACGAGTCCGCCTCGTGGGCCTCCGCCGCCCTGGCCACCCGCGGGGACATCTACGTCCGCGGCGCCGAGCAGCGCGACCTGACGGCGTTCCTGAACACCTACCGCAAGATCGGCGGCGAGTTCGACGTCGTCGACGACGGCATCCGGTTCTGGCACGCCGGCGGCGATCTCAACCCGCTCGTGCTCGAGACGGATGTGCACCCCGGCTTCATGACCGACTGGCAGCAGCCCCTCGTGGTGGCGCTGACCCAGGCCAAGGGGGTCTCCATCGTGCACGAGACCGTGTACGAGAACCGCTTCGGCTTCACCGACGCCCTCGTGCGGATGGGCGCCTCCATCCAGCTGCACCGCGAGTGCCTCGGCTCCGTGCCGTGCCGCTTCGGTCAGCGCAACTTCCTGCACTCGGCCGTGATCTCCGGCCCGACGCCGCTGCACGGCGTCGAGTTCGACATCCCGGACCTGCGCGGCGGCTTCTCCCACCTGATCGCCGCCCTCACCGCCGAGGGCACCTCCACGGCGACGGGCCTGGAGATCATCAACCGCGGCTACGAGCACTTCATGGCGAAGCTCGAGGGCCTCGGCGCCGACGTCGAGCTGACCGAACGCGACCGGTGAGCGGCGTGGACGCGCAGAGCCCTGCCGCCGCGGGGGGTCGTCCGACGCGTGCCGCGCGGGCCCCCTACGTGATCCCGGGGGTGATCGTGCGACCGGCGATGCGGGCCCTCGTCCGCCAGGTGTGGGAGGGGACCGAGCACCTGCCCGAGACCGGCGCGATCCTCGCCGTCAACCACATCTCGGAGGTGGACCCGCTCTCCGTGGCCCACATGGTCTACAACCAGGGCCTGCTGCCGACCTTCCTCGCCAAGGCCGAGCTCTGGAAGGTGCCCGTGCTCAAGCAGGTCCTCGAGGCCACCCGCATGATCCCGGTCGAGCGCACCCGCGACGGCGGCCGCTCGCTCGCCGCCGCCCGCGAGGCCGTCGCCACGGGCCGGGCGATCATCGTCTACCCGGAGGGCACCGTCACCCGCGATCCCGACGGCTGGCCCATGGCCGGGCGCAACGGGGCCGTGCGCCTCGCCCTGCAGACCGGCGCCCCGCTCATCCCCGTCGGTCAGTGGGGCATCCAGGAGCTGCTGCCGTACGGCGGCCGCTCCCTCCGCGTCCTCCCGCGCAAGACCGCCCGGATCCGGGTCGGCGCGCCCGTCGACCTCGCGGACCTGCGGGACCGCCCCGTGACGGCGGCGACCCTGCGCGAGGGCACCGGCCGCATGATGGCCGCGATCACCGACCTGGTCGCCGAGCTGCGCGGAGAACCGGCCCCGGAGGGCCGCTGGGATCCCGCGACCGGAGCGCGGGTGATCGGGGCATGAGCGATCCGCGCACCGTCGCCGTCCTCGGGGCCGGCAGCTGGGGGTCGGCCTTCGCCCGCGTCCTGGGCCTGAGCACCAGCCCCGAGTCCGCCCGCGCGTCCGAGATCGTGATGTGGTCCCGGCGGGCCGAGGTCGCCGAGGCCATCACCGAGCGACACGAGAACCCCGAGTACCTGCCCGGCATCACCCTGCCCACCTGCGTGCGCGCCGTCACCGACGCCGCCGAGGCGGTCCGGGGCGCCGGCGTCGTGGTGGTGGCCGTGCCCGCGCAGCACGTGCGCGAGACGCTGCGCACCGTGCGCGCCGACCTGGCCCCGGACGCCGTCGTGGTCTCCCTCGTCAAGGGCCTCGAGCGCGGCACCGACGCGCGGATGTCGCAGGTCTGCGCGGCGGAGCTGGGCCTCAGCCCGGACCGGTTCGCGGTGGTCTCCGGACCCAACCTCGCCCTCGAGATCGCGCGCGGCGAGCCCACCGCCACGGTGGTCGCCTCGGCCTCGCGCGCGACGGCGGAGCGCATCGCCGCCCTCACGGCCGGCCGGACCTTCCGGCCCTACACGAACACGGACGTCGTGGGCGTGGAGATCGGCGGCGTGGTGAAGAACGTCATCGCGCTCGCCGTGGGCATCTGCGACGGGCAGGGGCTGGGGGACAACTCCAAGGCCTCCGTCATCACCCGGGGCCTGGCCGAGACCACCCGGCTGGCCGTCGCGCTCGGCGGCGACCCGGCCACCATGGCCGGGCTCGCCGGCCTGGGCGACCTCGTGGCCACGTGCGCCTCGCCCCTCTCCCGCAACCGCACGGCCGGCCGCCACATCGGCACCGGCCTCAGCGCGGAGGAGGCGGTGGCCGCCATGAGCCAGACGGCCGAGGGCATCAAGTCCGTCTCCGCCATCGTGCACGCCGCCCGCGCCCACGGTGTGGAGATGCCCATCAGCGAGCTGATGGACCGGGTGGTCGCCGGGGACGTGGCCGTGGACCGCCTCGCCGAGCTGCTGCTCGCCCGTGACCTGAAGTCGGAAGGACGCACCGCATGACCGCCACCCCCGCCCCGGAGGCCGCCGCCGACGCGCGTCCCCGCGTGCTCCTGCTCTTCGGCGGCCGCTCGAGCGAGCACCCCATCAGCTGCGTGACCGCGGCGGGCGTGCTGCACGCGGCCGACCGTCAGCGCTGGGACGTCGTGCCGGTGGGTGTGGCCCGCTCCGGCCTGTGGTCGCACGACGAGCTGGACGTGGCCTCGTTCCGCCTGGACGGCGACGCCCTGCCGGAGGTGCCGGAGCCCGAGGCCCCGGTGAGCCTGCGCGCCCTGCCGGACGGCACCGTCGAGCTGACCGCGGCCGACGGCTCCTCGCTGGGCCCGGTGGACGTCGTGTTCCCGCTGCTGCACGGCCCCTGGGGCGAGGACGGCACTCTCCAGGGCATGTTCGAGTCGCTGGGTCTGCCCTACGTGGGCTGCGGCGTGCTCGCCTCCGCGGTCGGCATGGACAAGCACTTCATGAAGGTCGCCTTCCAGGCCGCCGGCCTCGAGGTCGGCCCGTGGGAGACCATCACCGCCCGCGACTGGGCGCGCGATCCGGAGGCGGCCCTCGCCCGCGCCGGGGCGCTCGCCTACCCGCTGTTCGTCAAGCCCGCCCGCGCCGGCTCGTCCTTCGGCATCACCCGCGTCACCGAGCCCGCGGGTCTGCGCGCCGCCGTCGAGGAGGCCCGTCGCTTCGACCCCAAGGTCGTGGTGGAGGCGGGCATCGTCGGCCGCGAGATCGAGTGCGCCGTCCTCGACGGGCACGGCGCCGCCGCCCCGCGCGCCTCGCTGCCGGGGGAGATCGTCGTGGCCCACGACGAGGGCGAGACGCAGTTCTACGACTTCGAGTCGAAGTACCAGGACACCGGCACCACCCAGCTGTCCTGCCCGGCCGAGCTGCCGGAGGAGGAGATCGAGCGGCTGCGCGCCCTGGCGATCCGCGCCTTCGAGGCCGTGGACGGATCCGGCCTGGGCCGCTGCGACTTCTTCTTCACCCCGGACGGGCGGTGGGTGGTCAACGAGATCAACACCATGCCGGGCTTCACGCCCATCAGCATGTACCCGGCCATGTGGGAGCGGACGGGCCTGTCCTACGACGATCTGATCTCGGAGCTGCTGGACCTCGCCCTCGAGCGGGGCGTCGGCCTGCACTGACGCGGCTCGCGGCCGGCGCGCGCCGGTCTCAGCCGACGGGTGTGGCGTCCTGCACGCCGACGCAGCCGCCGCTGGGCTCGATCTGCGCGACCGCCGAGGACAGGCCCACCATCACGGTGTCCGAGCTGGCCTGGTCCTTGCCGAACAGCACCTCCACGGCCGGGTCACGGCCGTAGGTGGTGATCCGCCAGTTCTCGTCCTCGTCCCGGACGACCCAGTCGATCCCGTCCACGGAGATGCAGCGGTCCGTGGTGGGGCCGGGGACCTCGGCGCCGCAGCGCAGGACGACGGCGGCCGGGTCGCCCCACACGGCCGTCGCCTGGCTGTCGGTGGGGCGCAGGTCGAGGTCGCCCAGGGCGTCGGGCATGGCCACCATGGCCGGGGCACACGCCGGGTCAGCGGCGTGGGGCGCGGCCTCCACCGTGGCCACCCGTCCGGTGCAGGCCGTGGCGCCGAGGGCGATCGCGGTCAGGAGGGGCACGAGACGACGCAGACGGCGGGATTCCATCCGCCCAGGATACGCGCGGCGCCGGGACCCGCGGGGGCCCGTGCCCTAGCATGGGCGAGACCGTTCCCGTCCCCGCCTCAGGAGCCCACGTGAGCAGCACCGCGGACCCCCGCCCCCGCCCCCCGCAGGAGGACGTCGCCGTCGGGCGGCGCCGCCGTCGTCGCCGCCCGTGGCTGATCGCCCTGGCGGTCGTGCTCGTGGCACTGCTGGCCGTGGGCATCGCGGCGGCGGTGTACGTCGGCGGGATCGCCCGGACCATCGACCAGGACACCCAGCGCTTCGACGGCGGCGCGTTCCCCGCCGAGTCGGGCCGCCCGGGCGCCGCGGGGGCGTCCGCCCAGCAGCCCACCGCGCCGCCGCCCGGCATGGACGCGGAACAGGCCGCCGAGGGCGCCCAGGGCCCCGTCGCCCCGGGCGCGGACGAGAAGGCGGACGAGCAGGCCCTCGACGTGCTGCTCGTCGGCGAGGACGCGGGCGCGGAGGGCCGTGACTCCGCCGGCCGATCGGACACCCTCATGTGGGTCCACGTGCCCGGGGACCGCAGCGAGATCCAGGTCATGTCCATCATGCGTGACATGTGGGTGCCGATCCCGGGGCACGGGGACCACAAGGTCAACGCCGCCTACCAGTACGGCGGCATCCCGCTGACGGTGGCCACCGCGGAGAACATGTTCCAGGCACGCGTGGACCACGTGATCGCCGTGGACCTCGCCGGCTTCAAGGGCCTCGTGGACGCCCTGGGCGGCGTCAGCGTGGACAACCCTGCCGCCTTCGTCTCGACCGGCGGCATCGACTTCCCCGCGGGCACCGTGCAGATGGACGGGGACAAGGCCCTGGCCTACGCGCGGGAGCGGTACAACCTGCCGCGCAGCGACTTCGACCGTGTGGAGAACCAGCAGCGCCTGGTCAAGGCCATCGTGGCCGCGTTCCTCTCCCGCGACACCCTCTCTGACCCGAGCCGCGTGCAGGCCGCCGTCGAGGAGTTCGCCCCCTTCCTGACCCTCGACGACGAGCTCGACTCGAGCACCCTCGCGAACCTGGCGTGGTCCCTGCGCGATGCGCGCGACGCCCCGATCGTGACCAGCACGGTGCCGTCCGTGGGCGTGGGCTACACGGACACCGGCGAGGACGTCGTGTGGCCGGACTGGGCGGCGATCGCCCGCCTGGGCGAGGGCATCCGCACCGGCACCCTGGGGGAGGCCGTCGCGCAGTGAGCACGCCGTCCCGGCCGTCACTGGTACGGCACTGGCTCGCGCTCGCGGAGGAGCTCGTGGGCCGGGCCGCGCCGCGACTCGACGCCCTGAACCTCTTCCCGGTCCCGGACGCGGACACGGGCACGAACATGCTCGCCACGCTGACGGCGGCCCGCACCGCGGCCGACGCCTGCCCCGCACAGGACGACGTCGGCGCCGTGCTCGCGCACGCGGGCGCGGCCGCGCTGGACTCGGCCCGGGGCAACTCGGGCATGCTGCTCGCGGTCAGTCTGGCGGGGATGGCCGAGCCCCTGCGCGGCCGGGAGCGCGTCGACGCGTTCGCCCTGGCGGCGGCGTTCGGAGCCGCCGACCGGGCCGCCCGGCAGGCCCTGTCGGATCCGCGCGAGGGGACGATCCTCACGGTGCTCTCCGCGGCCGCCCGCAGCCTCGCGCGCTCGTCCACCCAGGCCCCGGACACGCCCGCGGTGGCCGGCGACGCGGACCCGGCCGTGCGGCTCGGTCCGGCCGTGACCCTCATGCTGGCCGACTGCGTGCAGGCCGTGGAGGAGACCGAGTCGTTGCTCGCCCCGCTGACCCGGGCGCACGTCGTGGACGCCGGCGCCGTCGGGCTGCTCTGGGTGTTCGAGGCGCTGCGCGCCGTCGTCACGGGCACGCCCGTGGACGAGGAGCTGGCCACCGCCCTCCCCGGCTACGTCGAGGGCGTCCACGCCGCGGAGGGCGAGCCCGCTGCCGAGGCGGAGGCGTCGGCCGAGGGGGCCGTCGAGGTGATGGGCACCCTGACGCTCACCCCGCTCGCCGCGGCCGAGCTGCGCCGACGGCTGACCGACGTGGGGGACGCCGTGATCCTCGCCCCCGTCGGGACCGCCCGTGACGCGCAGGGCCGCGTGCCGTGGCGGGTCCACGTGCACGTGCCCCGCGCCGAGGACGCGATCGGCCCCCTGCGGGCCGCCGGCGACGTGGAGGGCCTGGCCGTCACCGACCTGGCCGAGCCGTCGCACGGCGACGACGCCGCACCGGATGGGTGCCATGGCCGCTGAGGCCCCCGTCACCGACCTGCCCCTGTCCGAGGTGCTGGGCGGGAAGCTGCCCGCCCGCCTCGAGAAGGAGCTCGGGCTGACCACGGTCGGGGACCTGCTGGACCACGTGCCGCGCCGCTGGATCGAGCGCGGCGAGCTCACCCCCATCGCCGCCCTGCCGTACGACGCCGAGGTGACCGTCGTCGCCGTCGTGGAGTCGGTGACCACGCGGCGCATGCACAGCCGGCCCGGGTTCATCGTGGACGTCACCGTCGCGGACCCGTCCGTGGCCGGCGTGCCGGGGGCGAGCCTGTCCATGGCCTTCTTCAACGGCCACGACGCCCGCCGCCGCCTCGCCCCCGGGATGACCGCCATGTTCCAGGGCCGCACGACCGAGTACCGCGGCCGGATCACGCTGAACAACCCGGACTTCGCGCTCCTGGACGACGACGTCGCCCCGGGGGAGGTGGACGTGCGACCGGTCCCGCTCTACCGGGCCACGGGGAAGCTGCCGTCGTGGACGGTCCGCTCCGCCGTCGCCCGGGTGCTCGAGACCGTCGACCTGGGACGGATCCCCGAGCTGCTCACCGAGCGGATCCGCGCGGAGGCCGCCGCGGCGCTCGACCTGGACGCGCCGCTGCCGGGCACCGCCCAGGCGTACCGGGACCTGCACGCCCCTCACGACGTCGCCGCCACCGGCCCGGCGCGGACCGCGCTGGCCCTGCGTGAGGCGCTGCTCGTCCAGGCCGCGCTCGCCTGGCGCCGGGACCGGGAGCGGGCGGTGCCCGCCGTGCCCCGCCCGCCGCGGCCCGGGGGCCTGCTCGAGGCCCTCGACGCCCGCCTGCCGTTCGCGCTGACGCCCGGCCAGGTGGCGGTGGGGGAGCAGCTGTCCGCCGAGCTGGCCCGGGACGCCCCGATGAGCCGGCTGCTGCAGGGGGACGTGGGCGCGGGCAAGACGCTCGTGGCCCTGCGGGCGATGCTGCAGGTCGTGGACGCCGGCGGCCAGGCCGCCCTGGTGGCGCCCACCGAGGTGCTCGCCGCGCAGCACCACCGTGCCCTGCTGCGCCTGATGGGCCCGCTCGCCGAGGCCGGCACCCTCGGGGCCGGCGACGGCCCGGCCACGAGGATCGCGCTGGTCACCGGCTCGCTCAAGACCGCGGCGCGCCGCGAGGCGCTGCTGGCCCTGGCCTCCGGCGAGGCCGGGATCGCCGTGGGGACGCACGCCCTGCTCTCCGAGAAGGTGGGCTTCGCCGAGCTGGCCCTGGCCGTCGTCGACGAGCAGCACCGCTTCGGCGTGGACCAGCGCGAGGCCCTGCGGCGGGCCAACCCCGGCACGCACCTGCTCGTCATGTCCGCCACGCCCATCCCACGCTCCGTGGCGATGACGGTGTTCGGCGACCTGGACCTGTCGGTGCTCGAGGGGCTGCCCTCGGGGCGACAGCCGGTCACCACGCACGTGGCGCGGATGGCCCACGGCCCGCGCGTGATCGGCCGGGTGTGGGAGCTGATCGCCGAGCACGTGGCGGCCGGTCACCAGGCGTTCGTGGTGTGCCCGCGCATCGACCCCGACGACGCCGACCCGGGCCACGCCAACGTGGAGGAGATGACACCCCGGCTGCGGGGTCTCCCGGCGCTGGCGGGACTGCGGATCGACGCCGTGCACGGGCGCATGGACCAGGCCGAGCAGGACGCGGCGATGCAGGCCTTCGCGCGCGGGGAGACGGACGTGCTCGTGGCGACCACCGTCGTGGAGGTGGGCGTGGACGTGCCCAACGCGACGGTCATGGCGATCCTCGACGCCGACGACTTCGGCCTGTCCACCCTGCACCAGCTGCGCGGCCGCGTGGGCCGCGGGCCCGGGGCGGCGGTCTGCCTGCTGGCCACGCGCCTGCCGGACGGGCACCCGTCGCTGCGCCGGCTCGAGGTCCTGGCCCAGGAGCAGGACGGCATGCGCATCGCGCAGGAGGACCTCGCCCAGCGCGGTGTCGGCGACGTGCTCGGCGCCGCCCAGTCCGGGCTGGCCTCGGGGCTGCACCACGTGGACGTCATCGCCGACGCCCCGCTGATCGCCGTGGCCGCCGACGCCGTCGCGCAGGTCATGGCGGCCGGCCCGGGGCTCTCCGCCCACCCGGCGCTCGCCGCCGAGGTGGCCCGCTGGGAGGCCGAGCACCTCACCGCCGCCGACTACCTCGAGAAGGGTTGAGCCATGTCCCGCATCATCGCCGGCGCGGCCGCCGGGCGGCCCCTGAGCGCCGTCCCCGGCACCGGCACGCGCCCCACCACGGACCGCACCAAGGAGGCCCTGTTCTCCTGGCTCGAGGCCCGCGACTGGCTGGACGGGACGGCCGTGCTCGACCTCTACGCCGGCTCCGGCGCCCTGGGGTGCGAGGCCGCCAGCCGCGGAGCGGCATCGGTGCTGCTGGTCGAGCGGGATCGGAAGGCCGTGGCCGCGTGCCGCGCGAACGCCGCGCTGGTCAACCGGGCGCGCGGGGCCGACGTCGTGCGCGTGCGCGCCGGGAGCGTGGAGCAGGCGCTCGCGGCGGAGGCCGCGCCCGTGGACCTGATCCTGGCCGACCCGCCGTACCCGCTGGCCGGCCCGCCGCTCGAGGCCGTGCTGGAGGCGGCGGCCGGGCGGCTCGCCCCGGGCGGGCTGCTCGTGCTCGAGCGGGCGGCCCGGGACGCGGCGCCGCGCCGGCCGCGCGGCCTCGAGGAGGTCGAGGTGCGCGTCTACGGCGAGACCGCCCTGTACCTCTGGCAGGACGAGCGCTGACCCCGCCCACCCGCTTTCGTTCGGGAAACGGCGGCGTGTCGGCCCGTTTTCGTTCGGGAAACGGCGGCGTGTCGGCCTGCTTTCGTTCGGGAAACGGCGGCGTCTCGTCCCGTTCTCATTGGGGCGACGAGAGGGCGGAACGGACTGTGCTCAGCACCGAACCGCGAGCACGGCGGCCGCCGTTTCCCGAACGCAAGTGCTCCGGGGACCGCCGTTTCCCGAACGAAAATGCTCTGGGGACCGCCGTCTCGTCAACGAAAGCGTCGGGGGTCAGGCCGCGCGCAGCCGCGGGGCCGCCTCGGCCAGGCGGCGCATCGCCTCGTCGATCGCATCCGGGGACTTGCAGAACGCCAGCCGCAGCCACGACCGCAGGTGGCCTCCGTCCGGGCGGCAGAGCGCGCCCACGGGGATGCCCGTGACGCCGGCCTCACGCGTCCACCGCACCGCGGCCTCGGCCGCGTCCGTCACACCCCACGGGGCGAGGTCCACGACGACGAAGTAGCCCGCCGCCGGGACGACCGGGTCCAGGCCCGCCTCCCGCAGGCCCGCCACGAGCCGATCCCGGGCGTCGCGGTACCGCTCGCGCTGGCCGGCGAGGTGCCGTTCGGCGCCGTCGGTGGGCAGATAGGCACCCAGCGCGCGCTGGAAGGCGGGGCCGGAGGAGTAGGTGAGGAACTGCTTGACGGCGCGCGCGGCCCCGACGAGCTCGGCCGGGCCGGTCAGCCAGCCGACCTTCCACCCGGTGACGGCGAACGCCTTGCCCGCGCTGGAGACCGTCAGGGCGATGTCCTCGGCGCCCGCGACCGAGCGCAGGCTGACGTGCTCGCCCTCGTAGACGAGGTGGTCGTAGACCTCGTCCGAGAGGATCAGCACGCCCCGGGACCGGCACAGGGCCACGAGCTCCTCGAGCAGCTCCCGCGGATAGACCGCACCCGTGGGGTTGTGCGGCGTGTTCACGATGAGCAGGCGCGTGCGGTCGGTCATCGCCGCGGCCACCCGCGCCGGGTCCGGAAGGAAGTCCGGCGCCTCCACCGGCACGCTCACGTGCCGGGCGCCGGCCAGGGCGATCGTGGCGGCGTGCGAGTCGTAGAACGGCTCGACCGTGACGACCTCGTCGCCCGGGCGCACGAACGCCAGGACCGCCGCGGCGATGCCCTCGGTGGCACCCGTGGTGATCATGACCTGCGTGGCGGGGTCCTCCGTCACGCCCCAGTGGCGCCGGCGGTGCTCCGCGACGGCCTGCCGCAGCGCGGGGTCGCCCGTGCCGGGGGCGTACTGGTTGGGGCCCGCCAGCACGGCGTCGGCCGCCAGCCGCAGCAGCGCGTCGGGGCCGTCGGCGTCGGGGAAGCCCTGGCCGAGGTTCACGGCCCCGTGCTCGACGGCGAGGCCCGTCATCGTCTCGAACACGGTGGGCACGGGGCCGGCGTCGCCGAGCAGGCCCGCGGCCGCCGCCGTGCGACGCCACGGCGCGTCCACGTCGACGTCGTGCCGTGCTGCTCCGGGGGTGGGCTGGGTTCCGTCCATGGCCGCACTGTACCCATCGCCGCGGACCGCACACGGCGGCGCATGCCGCGTCCGTCACCACCGCGACGCGCCGGAGCCGGACCGGACGGGCGTCCGTCGCCGCTCGGCGCGGCCCCCGCTAGGCTGGCACCCATGCGTCGTGCCGTCTGCCCTGGTTCGTTCGATCCCCTCCACAAGGGGCACGTCGAGGTGATCGCGCGAGCCGCGAACCTCTTCGAGGAGGTGGTGGTCGCCGTGTCCTCCAACCCGGCCAAGACGTACCGCTTCAGCGTGGACGAGCGCATCGCCATGATCGAGGCGACGGTGTCCTCCCTCGCCGGTGTCGCGGTCCGGCCCATGGGCCCGGGCCTGCTGGCCGAGTTCTGCCGGCAGATCGGCGCGGACGCGATCGTCAAGGGGCTGCGCGGCGGCGCCGACCTCGAGTTCGAGGCCCCGATGGCCGCGATGAACCGCCATCTCACCGGGGTCGAGACGGTCTACCTCCCGGCCGACGCCCGGTACACCCACGTGTCCTCCTCGCTCATCAAGGAGGTCCACGGACTCGGCGGCGACGTCGCCGAGTTCGTCCCGGCCGCGGTCCTGCGCGGCCTCGACGGCGGGGCCTGACCCCGCCCGGCCCACCCGCGGGCCACCCTTCCGCTCGTCCCACCGCATCAACCGCAGGAGAACCGCCGATGACCGTCCCGCCCCCCTCCCGCCCCCGCACCCGCAAGGCCGTCATCCCGGCCGCCGGCCTGGGCACCCGCTTCCTGCCGGCCACCAAGGCCATGCCGAAGGAGATGCTGCCGGTGGTGGACCGGCCGGCCATCGAGTATGTGGTGACGGAGGCCCGGCGTGCGGGCCTCGCCGACGTGCTGATGATCACGGGCCGGAACAAGCGGGCCCTCGAGGACCACTTCGACCGCCATCCCGCGCTGGAGGCCGCGTTGGAGCACAAGGGCGACACCACGCGGCTCGCGCAGATCCACGAGTCGGACCTGGTGGGGGACATCCACTACGTCCGCCAGGGCGAGGCCCTCGGGCTCGGCCACGCGGTGAACTGCGCACGCCGCCACGTCGGCGAGGAGCCGTTCGCGGTCCTGCTGGGCGATGACATCATCGGCGACGGCGAGGCGCTGCTCGAGCGCATGATCGACGTGCAGCAGCGCCTCGGCGGCTCCGTGATCGCCCTCATGGAGGTCCCGGAGGAGGCCGTCTCGGCCTACGGCGTGGCCGCGGTGCAGGCCGTGCCGGGGGAGGGCGACGACGTCGTCCGCGTCACCGACCTCGTGGAGAAGCCGGCCCGCGAGGACGCCCCCTCCACCCTCGCGATCATCGGCCGCTACGTGCTGGCCCCGCAGGTGTTCGACGTGCTGGACGAGACCCCGCCCGGCCGCGGCGGGGAGATCCAGCTCACCGATGCGCTGCAGAGGCTGGCCACGGAGGACGGCGAGGGCCGCGGCGTGCACGCCGTCGTCTTCGACGGCCGCCGCTACGACACGGGGGACAAGCTCGGCTACCTGCAGGCGGTCATCGAGTTCGGCACCCGGCACGAGGACCTCGGGGCCGACCTGCGCGCCTGGCTCCGGGAGTTCACCGCCGGGCTCTGAGCCGGGCCGGCGACGCGCGGGACGCCGCCGGCTTTGGCCGAGGCGGACCCACCCGGTAGGATGGGCTGTCGGTCCGTCGTGGCTGGACCCGTGTCCAGGCCGCATCGCACCCCCGCAGAGGGCGTGCGGACGGGCCGTGTACCCCCGCCGTCCCACCCGCCGAGAGGAGCGACCATGGACAGCATCCAGCACCACGGCGCCGACTCGCCGTGGGTGATCCCCGTGCGCGATCTGACGCGCGGGGCCGGAGTCCAGCGCGAGCTGACGGCCGAGTGGCCCGCCCCTGCGGGCGTCTCCACGCCGCTGCTGGGGATCCCCGAGGGGGACCCCGTCGAACTGGACCTGCGTCTGGAGTCGGTGCACGAGGGCGTCCTCGTCACCGGCACCGCGGACGCGACCCTGAAGGGCGAGTGCGGCCGTTGCCTGCGCCCGCTGCACGAGGGGATCACCGTGGACCTGCAGGAGCTGTACCTCACCGGCACGTCCGAGGACGACGCCGGCGAGCAGCCGCTCGTGGTGCGCGAGACCGTGGACCTGGAACCCGTGTTCCGGGACGCCGTGGTCATCGCCCTTCCGTTCCAGCCGCTGTGCCGGCCGGACTGCGAGGGCCTGTGCGCCGACTGCGGCATCCGCCTCGAGGACGCGCCCGAGGGGCACGCCCACGAGCGCGTGGACCCGCGCTGGGCCGCCCTGGCCCACCTCGCGGGCACCTCAGAGACCTCCATCACCGAGACAGAAGAGAGATAGTCGTGGCAGTCCCGAAGCGGAAGATGTCCCGTGCCAACACCCGTGCCCGCCGGTCGCAGTGGAAGGCCACCGCGCCCGCCCTGGTGAAGTCCGTCGAGAACGGTCGCGTCTCGTACCGCCTGCCCCACCAGGCCGAGCTGAAGACCGACGCCGCCGGCACCCCCCTGTTCTTCGAGTACAAGGGCCGCAAGGTCGCCGACGCCTGAGATGGCGTCCCCGTCGGCTCGCCGCGGGCCTGAGCCCGCGCCCGAGCCAGAAGAGCTGTTCGAGCGTCTCGGCGTGCACATCACCGCCGGGACGCTCGAACGTGCTCTGACGCACCGCTCGTTCGCCTATGAGCAGGGCGGGCTGCCCACCAACGAGCGCCTCGAGTTCCTCGGGGACTCGGTGCTGGGCTACGTGGTCACCGACCACATCTTCACGGTGTACCCGGACCTGGCCGAGGGCGACCTCGCCCGCCGCCGGGCCGCCGTCGTGTCCACGCGTGCCCTGGCGAAGGTGGCGCGCCGGATCGGCATCGGCCCGTTCGTGCGCCTGGGCACGGGGGAGCGCCGCACCGGCGGGGCGGACAAGGACTCGATCCTCGCCGACACCCTCGAGGCGCTCATCGGCGCCGTCTACGTGGACCACGGGGCCGTGGCCGCGGCCGCACTCGTGCACCGCCACGTGGTGCCGCTGCTGGATGAGCCGGACCTGCTGCGCGAGAGCACCGACTGGAAGACGGTCGTGGCCGAGGCCGCCAGCCGCCATGGTCTCGGCGCCGTCCGCTACGCGATCGAGGGGCAGGGCCCCGCGCACGACCCCCGCTACCGGGCCACCCTCGTCGTCGGCGAGCGCGAGTACGGCTCCGCCGTCGCCAGCTCCAAGAAGCAGGCCGAGCGGGACGCCGCGGCCGCCTCGTGGCCCGCCCTCGAGGCGGGCCTGCCGGCCGCGGGGCGCTGAGCCCGTGCCGGAGCTGCCCGAGGCCGAGGTCGTCCGGCGCGGCCTGGCCCGGTGGGCCACGGGCGCCGTCGCCGCGGAGCTCGAGGTCCTCGACCCCCGCTCGCTGCGTCGCAGCCCCGGCGGTGCGGACGCCCTCCGGGAGCTGCTGCTCGGCGCCCGGCTGGCCGAGCCGGCTCGCCGCGGCAAGTTCCTCTGGCTGCCCCTGGCCGAGGGCGACGACGCCGTCGTCGTGCACCTGGGGATGAGCGGGCAGATCCTCGTGGACGAACCGGGGGCCGCCGACCAGCGTCACCTGCGCCTGCGCCTGCCCGTCACGGCGGCGGACGGCTCCGCCCGCGAGCTGCGGTTCGTGGACCAGCGGATCTTCGGCGGCTGGTGGCTCGACGCCCTGCGGCCCGACGACGCCGCCGGTGGTGAGCGGATCCCCACCACGGCCGCCCACATCGCCCTGGACCCGCTGCACCCGCTGTTCGACCCCGTGGCCGTGCACGCGCGCCTGGCACGGCGCCGCTCCACCCTCAAGCGCGCGCTGCTGGACCAGTCGCTGGTCTCCGGGATCGGCAACATCTACGCGGACGAGGCCCTCTGGGGCGCCCGCCTGCACCCCGAGCGCCCGACCGAGCGCATGCGACGGGCCGACACGCTGCGCCTCATGGCGGCCGTCCAGGACGTGATGCGCCGGGCCCTGGAGGTGGGGGGCACGAGCTTCGACGCGCTCTACGTCAACGTGGACGGGCGATCGGGCTACTTCGCCCGCTCCCTGGCGGCCTACGGGCGCACCGGGCAGCCATGTCGCCGCTGCGCCGCCGAGGGGGTCGACACCCGCATCGTCCGCGAGCCGTTCATGAACCGTGCGAGCCACCTGTGCCCGCGCTGCCAGCCCAGACCGCGCCGTCGCCGGGCCGTGGCGGCCGACGCCTGACGAGGCGTCCGTAGACTGGCCTGACCCCCGACCTCGAGCAGGAGACCCGAGTGAGCCATCCCCCGGCCGCGTCCTGGACGCCCGAGCCCCTGCCGCGTCCCGCGTCCCCCCGCGACGACGCCCCGCCGGTCTCGCGGCGCCGCCGGCGCTGGCCGTGGGTCGTCGGCGTGCTCGCCGTCCTGCTCGCGGCGCTGCTCGGTCTGGGCGCCTGGTACGCGGGCTCGCTCGGGCGCACCTTCGACGACCACCGACAGACGGTGGACGTGGGGGCGCTCGAGCAGGCGGCCGGGGACGGCCCGCTGAACGTGCTCGTCCTGGGCTCCGACTCCCGTGAGGGCGAGGGCGAGCAGGACATGGGCCAGCGCTCGGACACCATGATGCTCGTGCACATCCCCGCGGACCGACGCCAGGTCTACGTCATGTCCGTGCTGCGGGATTCGTGGGTCACCGTGCCCGGCCACGGCGAGGCGAAGATCAACTCGGCCTTCGACACGGGCGGCTACGCGCTCGCCGTGGACACGGTGGAGCTGCTGCTGGGAGTGCCGATCCACCACGTCCTGGAGGTCGACTTCCAGGGCTTCCGGGGCGTGACGAACGCGCTGGGCGGCGTCGAGGTCTGCAACCCGCAGGCCTTCTCCTCCGGTCAGGCCAACCCCTCGTACTACCCGCGCGGGCACATCCTGCTGCAGGACACCGCCGCCCTGCGCTACGTGCGCGAACGGCACGCCTTCGACGACGGCGACGTCACCCGGGTGAAGAACCAGCAGCGCTACCTGGCCGGGGCGATGGACCGCTTCCTCAGCCCGCAGATCCTGGGCAATCCCGCCCGCACCACCGAGGTCGTCGCCACGTTCTCCGACCACCTCGGTGTGGACGAGGGGCTCACGTCCGGAGTGATCGCCTCGCTCGCGTGGCAGCTGCGCGACGTGCGCGGCGAGGACGTCGAGATGTTCACGGTGCCCCGCAAGGGCTTCGCCGAGGGGCCGAACGGCGACGCCATCGTCGAGCTCGACGAGGACAAGCTGGCGGACCTGCGCTCCGCCCTCGCCGACGACGACGTCCAGCGCTATGTCGACGAGCACGAGCCCCAGAAGGAGAAGAAGGCCCAGGCCGCCGGCGGGCCCGCCCCCGTGCTGACCCTGCTGACCGGCACCACGCCCGCACCCGCCCTCGGGGAGGACCCCTGTGACGACTGAGTCGCGCCGCCCCCGCCTGCTGCTGGTCTCCCACTCCTACCGGCCCGAGCGCACCCCTCCCGCGCGTCGCTGGGGCGCGGTCGTGGCGGCGCTGCGGTCGGCGGGCTGGGACGTCGACGTCGTCGCGCCCGGGGGTGTGCGCCCCTTCGCCGGGCCCGACGGCGAACGTGTCCTGCCCACGCCTCGCCTGCCCCTGGGGGAGGCCGGCCGCAACGGCCGCTTCGCCGAAGCGGTGGTGCACGCGCTGCTCGCCATCCCCCGTGGGATGGCCACCCGACGCCCGGACGTGGTGGTGGCCACCGTGCCCGCCCTGCCCGTGGTGGTGCCCGGCGTCGTGCTCTCCCGCCTCTGGCGCCGTCCCCTCGTGCTGGAGATGCGCGACGCCTGGCCGGATCTCGCCCACGAGGCCGGGGTCCACCAGGGCCTGCTGGGCGTCGCGATGGAACGCGTCGTGACCGGCGGCCAGCGCGCAGCCCGGCTCGTGGTGACCGTCACGGACGGTTTCGCGGAGACGCTGCGCGGGCGCGGGGTGCGGGTGGTCCGCACCCTGGGCAACGGTGTGGACCTGGCTCGCCTGGCGGTGGCGCCGCGGCGCGAGCGGCCCGCCGGTGAGCTCCACGTGCTGTACCTGGGCAACATGGGCGAGAGCCAGGGGCTCGAGCGGCTCGTCGACGCCGCGGCGACGCTGCGGCGCACCCGGCCGGGGGTGCGCGTCCGGCTGGTCGGGGAGGGGACCCGGCGTCCGGCGCTGGAGGCCCGCAACGCCGAGCTCGGCTCGCCGGCCGAGATCCTCGGACCCGTCCACGGCGCGGCCGTGGCCGAGCAGTACGCGTGGGCGGACACGCTGGTGGTGGCCCTGCGTCCCGACTGGCCGAGCTTCCGGCACACCGTGCCCTCCAAGACCTACGAGGTGCTCGCCGTCGGCCGGCACGTCACGGGCCTGGTGACGGGGGAGGCCGCCCGCACCCTCGAGGCGGCCGGCGGCGCCGAGGTCATCGGCCCGGACGTGGACGACCTGGTGCGGCACCTGACGGCGCTCGCGGACGACCCGCACCGCACCGACGTCGGCGCGGGCGGACGCGACTGGGTGCGCCGCCACGCCGACCTGCCGGCCGTGGCCCGCCGCTACGAGCGACTGCTGCGCCGCGTCGCCGGTCGCTGAGCCCGACGTCGGCCCCTTGCTAGGGTTGACGCCGCCGCACCCGGCCGGGTGCACTCCACCGGGACACCGAGGAACGGTTCTGATGCCAGCTGGGAAGTCCATCCGTCAGGTCGCGCGCGCGGGCGCTCGCCTGCTGCCGCCCGAACAGCGCCGTCGGGTGCGCCGCACCGGCGGCGCGCTGCTGCGCAGGCTGCCGCCGCCGGTGGCCGAGGAGGTCCGCGGCGTGTTCGGCATCCGCTGGGGCGCCCCTCCGGCGCACGCCCGGCCGGCCGACGCCCTGGGCCTGGCGGGCGGGCCGGCCCGCACCGGCAGCTCCTCCCTCACCGGCCGCGGTGCGGCCGCCGTCGGCGCCGATCCGGAGGCCGCGGCCCGTCTCGAGCGGGCCCTGGGCCTGGCCGACACGTCCCGCACCGAGCGGGGCGGGCGGGCCGTCGGCGTCGTCGCCGCCCCGGACGTGCGCGCGGCCCTCGCGGCCGCCGGGCACCGCGTCGTGCCGCTCGTGCCGGGCACCGCGGGCGCGGTGGCCGAACGCGTGGAGGCCGTCGTCGTGGACGTGGACGGCGTGGACGGGCCGTGGGCCGGGGCCCTCGACGCCGCCGGCGCGGCCCTCTACCTCGAGCTGCGGGGTGCCGTGAGCGCGGCCGCCGCGCGCGGGGTCACCGTCTGGGTGCTCTCCCGGGGCCGTCACCGGCATCGGCTCGGGGCCCTCGCCCTGCTGCACGCCGGGGACGTCATCGTGGTCGAGGCCGGCGCGGACCGGACGCCGTTGCACTTCACCGAGGACCCGGGCGACGCGCCCCAGGGGATCGCCGACGTCCTCGCCGCCTGCCCGGAGGAGAGCGCATGAACACGCACCACCCCGACCGCCTGACCGACGCCGCCGGCGTGCGCGTCCTGCTCTACGGCGACGTCGACCTGAACGTCATCGACGGCTCCGCCACGTGGCTGCCCTCCCTGGCGGAGACGCTCGCCCGCACGGGTGCGAGCGTGGACGTCCAGCTCAAGGCCGTCGAACGCCGGGACCTGCTCACCGCTCCGCTGCGCGCCCTGACGGGGGTGCGCGTGCTCCCCGCCGAGCCGGCGGCCGGGCAGGGGGGGATGACCCCCTCCCGTGCCGCGGATGTGCTGGCCCGCCGGGACGACGAGTCCCGGTACGACGTGGTGCTCGTGCGCGGCATCCACGCCTGCCTCGAGCTCGCCGACCGCGGTGCCTTCCCGGGGCGGCTGTGGTCCTACGTGACCGAGTACGGCTACGTGGAGGACGGCTTCCCGGCCGGGCGCGTCGAGGAGCTCGGCCGCATTGCCGCGGCGAGCCGTCTGATGCTGGCCCAGACGCCCCAGGCCCGCGCCGTGCTCGAGGCGATGGTCCCGGCCGCCGCCGGGCGCACCGAGCTGCTCTCGCCGATGGTGCCGGACGCGCTCGCTCCGGCCGAACGGGCCGAGGTGCCCGCCGACGGCCCGGTGCGTCTCGTGTACACGGGCAAGTTCGCCCACGACTGGCGCACCGACCTCATGCCGGACGTGCTGACCGCCCTCCATGAGGCCGGTGTCCCGGCCACGCTCACGATGGTGGGGGACAAGGTCCACCCCGAGCGGGACCGGCCCGGCTGGGCGGCGGCGATGCGCTCCCGCCTCGAGGCGGACCGGCCCGACTTCGAGTGGACCGGAGCGCTCTCCCGCGAGGAGTCCATGGCCCGCACCGCGGCCGCGGACGTCTCTCTGGGCTGGCGCGCCCCCGCCCTGGACCTCTCGCTCGAGATCTCCACGAAGGTGCTGGAGAGCTGCGCGGTCGGAGTGCCGCCGCTCCTGAACCGGACCGTGGCGCATGAGGAGCTGCTGGGGGCCGACTACCCCCTGTTCGTGGACGGGGTGAGGGACTCGGCCCGCGATGTGGCCGCCCGCATCGCGGCCGTCCGCCACGACCTGCCGGCCCTCTCGCGGCGCGTCGTCGAGGCCGCCGCCCCCTACCGCGTGGCCGCGCGCGCACGTGCCCTGACGGGCGTCATGGACCGGCTCGGCCTGCTCGACCGACGGCCCGCCCGCGGCGGGTCACGCACCCGCGTGGTCCTGGCCGGCCACGACCTGAAGTTCGCGGGGGAGCTCGTCGACCTGCTGCGGGACGACCCGGGCGTCGAGCTGCGCATCGACCACTGGCAGGGCCTGCACCGCCACGACGAGGCCGCCTCACGCCGCCTCGTCGAGTGGGCCGACGTCGTGGTGTGCGAGTGGGCGGGCCCCAACGCCGTCTGGTACGCCCGCCACAAGCGCCCCGGCCAGCGGCTCGTGGTCCGCCTGCACATGTTCGAGCTGCGCGGCGGCTGGCTCTCCGCGCTCGAGACCGACGCCGTGGACCGCCTCGTGACCGTCTCCGATCTCTACCGGGACCTGGTGCGCGAGCACCTGCCCATCGAGCCCACGCGGGTCACGGTGATCCCCAACGCCGTGTCCGTGGCGGACCTGGACCGTCCCGGCCTGCCGGGTCGCCGGTTCCGGCTCGGCCTCGTCGGCGTGGTGCCGTTGCGCAAGCGCCTGGACCGGGCCGTCGACCTGCTGGAGATCCTGCGCGCCCATGACGAGCGGTTCACCCTGCACGTGCGCGGCCGCATGCCGTGGGAGTACCCGCACGAGTGGCGCAAGCCCCTCCAGCGCGAGGGCTACCTCGACCTGTTCGCCCGCCTCGGCGCCGGTCCGCTGCGCGGGGCCGTCGCCTTCGAGCCCTTCGGGGCGGACATGGGCTCGTGGCTGACGAAGATCGGCTGGGTGCTCTCGCCGTCCACCACCGAGAGCTTCCACCTCGCGCCCGCCGAGGGCATGGTCTCGGGCGCGGTCCCGCTCGTCTGGGACCGGCCCGGCGCGAGGGGCGTGTTCGGCGACGAGTTCGTGCTCGACGACACCGACGCCGCGGCGCGGCGGGTGCTCGAGGCGGTCGCCGACGACGCGCGGTGGGACGAGCTCTCGACCCTGGCCCGGGAACGGGTGCGCGCGTACGACGAGCGCGTCGTGGCCGGTCTGTGGCGCGAGGCGCTGGGGCTGGACTGAAGCAGGCCGGGCGACGGCGGTAGGGTGGGACGCGTCCGCCCCCGCCCGCCGGTGCCTGGGGCCGCCGCCGTGAACCATTCCCCATTGAGGAGACCCCGTGAAGAAGATCGAGACCGTCGCCGTCATCGGCCTGGGCTACATCGGCCTGCCCACCGCCGCCATCCTCGCCGAGAACGGCGTGAAGGTGCTCGGCGTGGACGTCTCGGACCGCACGGTGGAGGCCGTGAACGCGGGCACGGTGCCCTTCGTGGAGCCGGACCTGGCCGGGTTCGTCACGCGCGGCGTCGAGAAGGGCCTGCTCAGCGCCTCGACGACGACGCCGGCCGCGGACGCCTACATCGTCGCCGTGCCGACCCCGTTCAAGGACGGACACTCCCCGGACCTGGGCTACATCGAGGCCGCCGCCCGCGGCCTGGCCCCGCAGCTGACCGGCGACGAGCTCGTCATCCTCGAGTCCACCTCGCCCCCCGGCGCCACCGAGCACATGGCCGAGGTGATCTTCGCCGAGCGTCCTGAGCTGCGCGAGTCCGAGCTGGACTTCGCCCACTGCCCCGAGCGGGTGCTCCCGGGCCGCGTCATGGTCGAGCTCGTGACCAACGACCGGATCGTCGGCGGCTCGACCCGACGCGCGGCCGAGCGGGCCCGCGACCTCTACCGTACGTTCTGCGAGGGCGAGATCCTGCTGACGGACACCCGCACCGCGGAGATGGCCAAGCTCGTGGAGAACTCCTTCCGCGACGTCAACATCGCCTTCGCCAACGAGCTGTCCGTGATCTGCGCCGAGCAGGGCATCGACGTGTGGGAGCTCATCGAGCTCGCCAACCACCATCCCCGCGTGAACATCCTGCAGCCGGGCCCCGGCGTGGGCGGCCACTGCATCGCCGTGGACCCGTGGTTCATCGTGGACGCCGCCCCGCAGACCGCCCGGCTGATCCGCGCGGCCCGGGAGATCAACGACGGCAAGCCCCAGTGGGTCATCGACCAGGTCAAGGCCGCTGCCTTCGACGTCCAGCAGGCCACCGGCCGCGCGCCCGTCGTCGCCGCCCTGGGCCTGGCCTTCAAGCCGAACATCGACGACCTGCGTGAATCCCCGGCCCTGAACATCGCGGCCGAGCTGGCGGGCCAGTTCTCCGGGTCCGACGTGCTCGTGGTCGAGCCGCACGTCACGGAGCTGCCGGCCGCGCTGCAGGGCAAGGACAACGTCCGCCTGGTCGCGGCCGACGAGGCCCTGGACGCCGCCGACATCGTGGTGCTGCTGGTGGACCACTCCGCCTTCGCCGACCTCGGCGACCGCGTGGCCGACAAGCGCGTGATCGACACGCGCGGCCAGTGGCGCACCGGCCCGTCCCTCTGACAAGACGCGGCCCGCGCCCCGCCCCGCCCCGCCGACATGAGCCCGCACCGATGACCGCACGCGAGCGCCCCGCGTCGTCCCGCCGCCCGCTGCTGCGGTCCCTGGCCCTGACCGCCCAGACCGTCCGCGAGCACGTGACGGACGACCCGGTGCTGTTGGCCCTGCAGGTCTCCCGTCGACTTCCGCCCGCGGTGGCGGACGGGGCGGCCGGCGTCCTCACCCGCCTGGGCCGGAACGGCGTCGTGCCCGCGCTCGGCCACGAGATGCGGGGCGAGCGCGCGGCGGCCCTGGCCGCCCTCGGCGTGGACGAGGCCGGCCGGCCCGTCCGCGCGTCCCGTCCGGGGGCGGGGAGCGGCCGCGGGCTGGTCCACCGGGCCGACGCGGCCCTCGGCATGGGCCGGCCCGACGTCGCCGAGACGCTGCTCGGCAGCGTGCCGGAGGAGCATCGCGGCGCGGCGTGGACGGCCGCCGCCGCACGCCTGGCGGCGCACCGCGGCGACCTGGGCGGCGCGGCCGCGCTCGCCGCGCGGCATCCCCGCAACCGTCATCTCGCCCGCCGCATGGCGGGGGAGCGGGACGCGTTCCGCGGCGTCGCCCCGACCGTGCCGACCGAGCCCGGTTACCGCCCGGTCCCGGGGCGGGTGCTGCACGTGCTGACCAACTCCCTGCCCCACACCGGGTCGGGGTACGCCCAGCGCAGCCACGCGATCCTCACCTCCCTGCGGGACGAGGGCTTCGATGTCGCCGCCGTGACGCGGCCGGGCTACCCCGTGCAGATCGGCGTGCCCTGGGCGGCACAGCGGGATGTCGTGGACGGGATCGGCTATGCCCGGCTGCTGCCGGCCCGGCTCGCCCAGGGCCAGGCCGCCCGCATCCAGCAGCACGCCGAGCTGCTGGCCGCGTACGTGCGACGACACCGTCCCGCCCTGCTGCACACGACCACGCACTTCGTGAACGCGCTCGCGGTCGAGGCGGTGGCGCGGGCCTTCGGGATCCCGTGGGTGTACGAGGTCCGCGGGCAGCTCGCGGACACGTGGGCGGCGGTGCGCGGTCCCGAGGCCCTGGCCTCGGAACGGTACCGGCTCTTCCAGGAGCGGGAGACCGAGGCCGCCCGCCGCGCCGACGGGGTCGTGACGCTCGGGGCGGGCATGCGCGACCGCCTGGTCGCGGCCGGGGTGGCCGAGGACGCCGTCGTGCTCTGCCCCAACGCCGTGGGCCCGGCCTTCATCGCCGAGCCGGCGGACCGGGACGAGGCACGCGCCCGGCTGGGCTGGGACCTGCCGCCCGACGCCTTCGTGGTGGGCACCGTCTCGAGCCTCGTGGACTACGAGGGCCTGGACACCCTGTTGCGCGCCGCCGCACGGCTGGCCCCGCACCGTCCCCGGCTGCGCGTGCACATCGCCGGCGACGGCGTCGCCCGGCCCGGGCTGCAGGCCCTGGCCGCGGAGCTCGGCATCGCGGAGCTGTGCGCCTTCCCCGGCCGGGTCGACCGCGAGGACGCGCGCCTGCACCACGCCGCCCTGGACGTGTTCACGGTCCCGCGCCGGGACCTGCCCGTCACCCGCGCGGTGACGCCGATGAAGACCGTCGAGGCCTCGGCCACCGGTCGACCCGTCGTCGCCTCGGACCTGCCGGCCCTGGCCGAGCTCGTCGAGGACGAGCGGACCGGCCTGCTCGTCCCCGCGGAGGATCCCGCCGCGCTGGCCGCTGCCCTCGACCGGCTCGCGGAGAACCCAGCCGAGCGGGTGCGCCTCGGCGCGGCCGGCCGAGAATGGGCCCTGCAGACGCGCACCTGGGAGGCCAACGCGCGCCGCTATCGGGCGCTGTACGACCGGCTCGGCGTCTACCCGCGCTGATACAGTGACGCTGGCGCCGGGCCCCCGCACTCCCGTGTTCCGGGGGCCTCCTCGACGCCCGCCCGACGCTCGCCGCGTGGGGCCCGTGCACGGAAGGAAGACTGGACCCGCATGAAGATCGCCGTCGTCGCCCTGGGCAAGATCGGCCTGCCGCTGGCCGTGCAGTTCGCGAGCAAGGGACACGAGGTGGTCGGCGTGGACGTCAACGCCACCGTCGTGGACCTCGTCAACGCGGGGACCGAGCCCTTCCCGGGCGAGGCCCACCTGCAGGAGAAGCTCTCCTCCACGGTGGCCGACGGCCGCCTGCGCGCCACCACCGACTACGGCGACGCCGTCCCGGGGGCCGACGCCGTCGTGCTCGTCGTGCCGCTCTTCGTGGACGACGAGGCCCGCCCCGACTTCGGCTGGATGGACGGCGCCACCACCGAGCTGGCGAAGCACCTGACCCCGGGCACCCTCGTCTCCTACGAGACCACGCTGCCCGTGGGCACCACCCGCACCCGGTGGAAGCCGATGCTGGAGGAGGGCTCGGGCCTGACCGAGGGGGAGGACTTCCACCTCGTGTTCTCGCCGGAGCGCGTGCTCACCGGCCGCGTGTTCGAGGACCTGCGCCGCTACCCCAAGCTGATCGGCGGCCTGACCCCGGCCGGCGCCGAGCGCGCCCGCGAGTTCTACGAGGCCGTGCTGGACTTCGACGAGCGTCCTGACCTGTCCCGTCCCAACGGCGTGTGGGACCTCGGCTCCGCGGAGGCCTCCGAGATGGCCAAGCTCGCGGAGACCACCTACCGCGACGTCAACATCGGCCTGGCGAACGAGTTCGCCCGCTACGCCGGCGCGAACGGCATCGACATCTACCGGGTGATCGAGGCCTCCAACTCGCAGCCGTACAGCCACATCCACCGCCCTGGCATCGCCGTGGGCGGCCACTGCATCCCGGTCTACCCGCGCCTGTACCTGTGGAACGACCCGGCCGCGGACATCGTCCGCACCGCGCGCGCCGTGAACGCCTCGATGCCGGACTTCGCCGTGGACCTGCTCGCCCAGGCGCACGGCGACCTCGCCGGTCAGCGCGTCGTCGTGCTGGGTGCCGCCTACCGCGGCGGCGTGAAGGAGACCGCGTTCTCCGGTGTGTTCGCCACCGTGGGCGCCCTGCGCACCCGCGGCGCCGAGGTCACCGTGGACGACCCGATGTACACGGACGAGGAGCTCACCGCGCTGGGCTTCACCCCGCACTCCGCCGGCGCCGAGGTCGACGCCGCGATCCTGCAGACGGACCACGCCGAGTACCGCGCCCTCACCCCGGCCGACCTGCCGGGCGTGCGCACCTTCGTGGACGGCCGCAACGTCACCGACGCCGACGCCTGGGCGGGCGTGACCCGTCGGGTCATCGGCCTGCCGCAGGACGCCGAGGCCGCCCGATGAGCGGGAACGTCTTCACCGCCGCCTCGGCCGACGTGGCCGAGGACGCCGTCCTCGGCGCCGGCACCAAGGTCTGGCACCTCGCGCAGGTCCGTGAGCAGGCCCGCCTCGGCGAGCGCTGCATCGTCGGCCGCGCGGCCTACATCGGCACCGGGGTGGAGCTCGGCGACGACTGCAAGGTCCAGAACCTCGCCCTCGTCTACGAGCCGGCCCGTCTGGGCCGCGGCGTGTTCATCGGACCCGGCGTCGTCCTGACCAACGACACCTACCCCCGCGCGGTCAACCCGGACCTGTCCCAGAAGTCCGGGGACGACTGGGACGCCGTGGGCGTGGACATCGGCGACGGCGCCGCGATCGGCGCGCGGTCGGTGTGCGTCGCGCCGGTGCGCATCGGCGCGTGGGCCCTGGTGGCGGCCGGCTCGGTGGTCACCCGTGACGTGCCGGACTTCGGCCTCGTGGCCGGGGTGCCCGCGAAGCGCATCGGCTGGGTCGGCCGGACAGGCCGCCGGCTGGAGGAGAAGGACGGCGTCTGGGTGTGCCCGGACACCGGGGAGACGTTCATCGAGCGGGACGGGGCGCTGCGCCCGGCCGGACCCGCGCAGGAGGAGGAGAACCATGGCTGAGTTCATCCCGGCAGCGAAGCCGCTCATCGGTGACGAGGAGCGCGAGGCGGTGGACCGCGTCCTGCGCTCCGGCATGGTGGCGCAGGGCCCCGAGGTCGCGGCCTTCGAGGAGGAGTTCGGTGCCGCGATGGTGGACGGCCGGGCCTGCGTGGCCGTCAACTCCGGCACCTCCGGCCTGCACCTGGGCCTGCTGGCCGCGGGCATCGGCCCCGGCGACGAGGTCATCGTGCCCGCCTTCACCTTCGCGGCGACCGGCAACGCCGTCGCCCTCACGGGCGCGACCCCGGTCTTCGCGGACGTGGACCTGCAGACGTACACCCTCGACCCCCAGGACGTGCGCGCCAAGGTGACGGATCGGACCGCCGCCGTCATGCCGGTGCACCTGTACGGCCACCCGGCCCGCATGGACGAGCTCGAGGCGATCTGCCGCGAGCACGGCCTCCAGCTGTTCGAGGACGCGGCGCAGGCGCACGGCGCCCGCTGGAAGGGGCGCCCCGTGGGCACCTTCGGGGCGTGGGGCATGTTCAGCCTCTACCCGACCAAGAACATGACCTCGGGTGAGGGCGGCATGGTCTCCGTGGGGGAGGCGGATGTCGCCCGTCGCCTGCGTCTGCTGCGCAACCAGGGCATGGAGGTCCAGTACCGCAATGAGCTCGTGGGCTTCAACAACCGCATGACGGACATCCACGCGGCCATCGGCCGGGTGCAGCTGACCAAGGTCGGCGCATGGACCCGGCGCCGGCAGGAGATCGCCGCCCGCTTCGACGCCGAGCTGTGCGGGGTCACCGTGCCGACGGTGCTCGAGGGCGCCGAGCACGTGTACCACCAGTACACGGTCCGCCTGCCCGAGGAGCTGGCCGGGAAGCGGGCGGACGTGCTCGCCCGCCTGAAGGACGAGTTCGGGGTCGGCACGGGGGTCTACTACCCGGTGCCCACCAATGAGCTGCCCTCCTTCGGCGTCGAGGCGGACCTGCCGAACACCCGCGTGGCCGCGTCCACCGTGTTCTCCATCCCTGTCCACCCGTCCCTGACGGACGCGGACGTCACGCGCGTGGTCGAGGCCGTCAACACCGTGGTGGCGGAGGCCGCCGCATGAGCGTGCTGCGCACCGGACTGATCGGCCTGGGCATGATGGGACGCCACCACGCCCGCGTGATGCGCTCCATCGAGGGCACCGAGCTGGTCGCCGTCGCCGACGCGATGGGTGATCCGCACGGCGTGGCGGGGGACCTGCCCCTCTACGACTCGGTCCAGGGGCTCATCGAGCACGGCGTGGACGCCGTCATGTGCGCGGTCCCGACCGGCCTGCACGAGGAGGTCGGCATGGCCCTGGCCGAGGCCGGCGTGCACGTGATGGTCGAGAAGCCCATCGCGCACAGCACCGAGGCGGGCACCCGCCTGGTCCGCGCCTTCGACGAGGCCGGCCTCGTCGGCGCCGTGGGCCACATCGAGCGCTTCAACCCCGCCCTCCAGGAGATGCGCCGCCGGATCCGGGCCGGCGAGCTGGGCCGGGTCCTGCAGATCACGACCGTGCGCCAGGGCGGCTTCCCCGCCCGCATCGCCGACGTCGGGGTCGTCAAGGACCTCGGCACGCACGACATCGACCTGACCGCGTGGCTGGCGGACAGCCCGTTCACGCGCGTGGCCGCGGAGACCATGACCAACTCCGGCCGTGAGCACGAGGACATGGTGGTCGCCAGCGGCCGCCTCGAGTGCGGGGTCATCACGAGCCACGTGGTGAACTGGCTCTCGCCGGTGAAGATCCGCCAGACGGTCGTCACCGGTGAGCTCGGCGCGTTCGTGGCGGACACCGTGCACGCGGACCTGACCTTCCAGGCCAACGGATCGGTCCGCACCCGCTGGGACGCGGTGTCCGCGTTCCGTGGCGTCTCCGAGGGGGACGTCACCCGGCTGGCGATCGAGAAGCCCGAGCCGCTGCACACCGAGCACGAGGCGTTCCGCGACGCGATCCTCGGCGTCCGGCAGGAGCACGTGTCCATGGCGGAGGGGCTCGACACGCTGCGCGTGGCCGAGGCGATGATCGCGTCGGCCCGCACGGGCGAGAGGGTGGCCCTGTGATGCCCCCGAGCGGAAGCCGGTGGTGGCGCCAGGCACGTGGACACGCCGTCCGCTCTCTCATCCGGCGTGCCGAAGGACTGCCGGGGCCTGGCCGTCGGTTGCTCCGTGACGGGTTCACGGCGCTGCCCGAGTGGACGCCGGGGAAGGACAGCATGCGTCGGATAGCTGGGCAGACTCGGTCCCGCCGACGTGATGGCGACGAGTCGCCGCCTCAGAAGGCGACACCGCGTCGTCGACCTCCGGGAGGCTACGGTGGATACCTGCATTGGTCAGACGCGGGATCGACATACTCCGAACGTGAGATCGCCACCTTCCTTCAGCTGGAGCTCGCCCACCTCAAGCAGGCTCTCTACGCCGAGCCGCTCCCGCCCCTTGAACCGACGGGGTATGAGGAAGAGGACGCGAGCAACACCGAAGACCGCATCGCCGAGTACTTGGATCTCGTCGAGGATTCCTCAGTGGCCGAAGGTGATGTGAGCCACCTCGTCATTCTGAATCAATACCCGAAGGTGGGGGCGGAGTATGGGAACGGATTCGTTCACCGCCGGGTCAAGTACTACATCGAGGCCGGTGTCCGAGTGCATGTGGCAGTGGTCAACGCGTCGGAGGAACCCAGCTCGTATGTGTATGACGGCGTGCCGGTTCTCGTGGGCAGGGGCGCCGAGGCCCGTCGTCTCCTCGAGACAACCGCGTACACATCGGTCTCGACACACTTTCTTCAGCCGTATATCTGGCGTCAAGTGCGTGAGGCGATGCGAGGGCACAGACTCTTCTCCTTCATGCATGGCTTCGAATCACGTAGATGGATCCGCACAATTCGGAACTACCGGTCACCTGAGCCGTTGGTGAATGGCATCAAGGACAGCCTCACTCGACAGCGATTCTGGCGCGAGGTTCTGAATGACCCGGCGGGACCCGAGAAGTTCGTGTTCGTCTCCCGCTGGTGGCGTCGGGGAGCCCAGGATGACCTGGAAATGGTATTCCCAGAGCAGCGAGTCGCGGTGGTGCACAATGTCATCGACACCGAGCTCTTCCGCTTCCATGAGAAAGACCCCGCACAGCGATTCCGGTTGCTGTGGGTCCGGTCTGCTGCGAACCTGAACTACGCCTCGGATCTCGCCGTCGCAGCATTGGTGCGCTTGAGGGAGACCGAATGGTGGCCGCAGCTGGACATCCGGATCATCGGCGACGGGAAGTACTTCGGTGCATTCGAGGAGACCTTCGCCGACGATGAGAACGTGGTTGTTGAGCGACGCTTTGCCTCTCAAGCAGAGATTGCTCGACTTCACCGGGAATACGGCATGTTCCTCGTGCCCACACGATGGGACTCGCAGGGCGTGTCCCGAGATGAAGCGATGTCGTCTGGCCTGGTCGCCGTGACCAACGCGGCGTGTGCTGTCCCCGAATTCGTCGACTCCAGTTGCGCCGTTGTAGCTCGTCCGGAGGACGTTGAAGGCCTGGTGGCCGGGATGATCCGAGTGTTCGAGTCGCCCGAACTCTTCCTCCGCCTGGCACGTGCGGGCGCACAGAGGGTCGCAGCCTCCACGTCACCCACGCACACCGTGATGCGTGAAATGGCGCTGATGGGACTCCTGCCCGAGTCCGGGGGGAGCGAGGCTTCGTCATGAGGTATCTGATGATCACGGCCGGTTTCGGGGTTGCCGAAGCGCGGCTCGTCGATGACGCGAGGCGGAACGGGTCCACCATGGACGTCATCGACGTTCAAGGGCCCTCCTGGCTCCGATTCACCGGCTCCGGGAGGCCCGTGCCCCTGTTCCGCTGGATCGCCCAGTGGCCCCTGCGGGACTCCAGCAACCAGGTCGCGCGGGTGATGCGTCAGGTCCTTGAGCGCGGTGCATATGACCTGATCCTCGCGTCCGGCCTGCGGGCGTGCGGGTTTGCAGGACGATACCTCGAAGCCGAGTTCGTCCCCCTGCTCTGGCGGGGCGACCTGGACTTCTCGGCGGTCCGCCGGCACTCGGAAGAGGATTTCGCAGCCGTCACGAGGGCCGTGGACCGTCTGTTCCTCGAGGACGAATGGGAGTTCGACAAGGCCCTGTCGAAGGGGTCGTGGAGCGCCCACCTCCGCCATCCACGTCGAGCCCTGCCGCCCGAGTTGTTGCCTCCGCTGGCCGAGGAATTCGAGACGCCGAGCGTCGTCGTCCTCCATCCCGAACACGTCGACGCCGATCGCCTCGCGGCGCAGATGGAGGCGCTCCAGACCGCGGTGGACACGGTGCCGGGCGCCTCGCTCCGCAGCCTCTCGGCCTCCGCCCTCTACCGCACCCGCGACCTCGTCGCAGGACGCGCGTTCGACGCGGTCGCGGCGACCCGGCTCGGCGGCGCCACGCACGTGGTCCTCGTGGGCTCGTCGCGCGACCACACGGCCGTCGGCGAACTCCTGGTCGGCACCGGCTTCGCGGAACGGCTGGTGGTGGAGGACACCATCGGCTCGGGCGCGTGGGCCGCGGGCCATCCGGGCGTGCGGACGGGGCGGGGGCTGCGCCTCGTCACGGAGCTCGCCGCGGCCCTGCGCGGGGGGCCCGAGCCTCACTCCGCCGTCGACACCGTCGACGCCGGCACCACCGACCTGCTCGCCGCCTACCGCGCGGCGATGACCGGTCGCGTGGACAGGACGTTCGAGGATCTCGCGGTGCTGCGGCACGACGGCCCGTTGGACGTGTTCTTCTCCACCTCGCCGCTGGAGGACCGCACCGACGGGGCCCGTCCCCAGCGGGTGCGCAACATGAACGACGCCCTCTCCGAGCCTGCCGCGGCGCTGCGGCTCTCCTCCGTCCCGGGCGTCTTCGACCGGCGGCTCCGGGTCCTGGACGAGGCGCTCGCCGCCGGCCGTCCCCTCGGACTCCTCTACGGCGAGAACTCGACGTCGCCGATCCCGGTCGGCCGGGTGACCGCCGCCCTCGCGGACGTCATGGCCCGCTTCTCGGCCGGCGGCGGCACGAGCGTCTGGTTCGTGCGTGACCTGCACTGGCTGGACGAGATCGACGGGTACCTCGAGGACGCCGACGCGCGGCGCGACGTCCAGGAGCGTGGGCTCGCCGAGTTCGACGCGATGGCGGCGGCCGCGGACCGGCTGGCGGCTCCGTCCGCGGAGTCCGGGGCGGGCTTCGACGCCCTGCTGGCCCGTCACGGCCGCGGGCCCGTGGACTGGCTGCCGCTGCCGCCTGCCGTGTCTCCGGCGAACACCGTCCCCGCCGACGCCCCGGCGATCGGCGAGGAGGACGTCACCCTGCTGTACGCCGGAGGCGTGGGCGGGATCTACGGCCTGGGCCAGTACCTCACCGCCGTCGGGACGCTCGACCCGCAGGTGCGACTCGACTTCGTGGTCCGCACGGGGGAGCGTTCCGTGCTGGAGGACATGCTGGCCGAGCACGGCCTGGCGGACCGGCCCGGGCTGCGGATCACCACGGTCCCCCTCGAGTGGTACGTCCCCGCGACGAGGACCGTGGTGGGCGTGGTGCTGCTGGGCGGCGAGTACGCCCGCTTCAGCTTCCCCTACAAGACCATGTCCCTGATCGAGCGCGGCTACCCCGTGCTCTGCTTCGCGGACATGGGGATCGCGGACTTCCTCGAGCGCAACCGCGTGGGGCTCGGCGTCGCGCGCTCCTCGGAGGCGATCCGCGCCGGCATCGTCGCGCTCGTGCGGGACGGGGCGCCCGGCATGGCCGAGGCCCAGCGCTCGCAGTCCTGGGCCGTCCGGGTGGCCACCGCCCGCGCATCGGCCGAGGACTGAGTCCCGGCCTCACGGGGGACCCGGGAGGGGCCCGCCGCGGATCACACCGCGGCGGGCCCGTCCGTCGTCTCCGCGGGGCTGAGCAGGGCCTGCAGCCGCACCAGCACGGCTTCGGGCGCGTGCAGCCGCGCGTGGTGCTCGTGCGCCCGCTCCCGCCGTTCCCGCGCGGCCGCCGACGTCTCCTCCAGCAGGCTCAGCACCGTGGCGAGGAGCGTGGCGTCGTCGGTCTCGATCACCGGCGGGGCGCACCCGTCCGGCGCGGCAGTCACCGGCGGCCCGGCGACCACAGCGCTGCCCGCGGCCAGGGCCTGCAGGGCTGCGACCTCCAGGTCCCCCGTGTGCAGCGGGGCCACGACGACGTCGCTGCGGAACGCGTCGGGTCGACGGCGGAACCGGGGACCCGACGGGGCCTCAACCGGGATCCCGCGTGCGGCCAGTTCCGCGACCAGCTCGTCCACCGCCGCCGACTCGGCCGAGGTGCGGTCCCCGGGCAGGATGAGCACGCTGCGGGGTGCAGACGCGCCGTCATGACCGGGTCCCCGGTCCGTCGGCGTCGGGATCGGTGCGGGCAGCCACAGCACGCCCGGCGTCAGCAGCGCCTCCACGCGCCGGTGGGAGAGCACGGGGACTCCGGCGGCCAGGGCGGCCTGGAACGGGCGGCCCTGACGCCGGATGCGGCGGTCCAGCGCCGCCCGCGCGTCCGGGGCCAGCCCTCCCCAGGGGTGACCGGGGACGGCCGTCAGCCGCCGGTCGACGCCGGCGAGGTTCCGCTCGCCGGCCACGAGCGCGACCTGGCGTCCGCGAGCCCGGAGGGAGAGCAGTTCATGGACGGGGGACTGCTCGGCCCGGCCCCACAGCGGCCCCTCGCCCCCGCTGAGGACCGTGCCGTGGGCACGGTCGTCCGTGACCCAGTCCTGCAGGACGCCCCAGACCGCCTCGGGGCCGCCCACGGCGAGGCCGCGGCCCTCGGGGACCTCCCGTGGCGGCCGCAGCGTCACGGGGCCGGCGTCGGCGGGCCAGGCGTCCACGAGGGGCCGGACCGTAGGCGGGTCGCCCACGACCAGGAGCCCGCGGGGCCGGGGATCGCGCGCGGGGTCCGGGGCGATCTCCACGGGCGGCGGCGCGGCGGGCGTGGGCACGAGACGTCGCCAGAGGCCGTGCAGCGCCCGCTCGGCGGCCTCCCACCCGTGACGGGCGGTGATCTCCGGGGTGCGTGCGGCGGCGGTCAGCTCGGTCCGTCGCGCCAGGAGGTCGCGCACCGCCCGGGCGAGGTCCGCCGCGTCCCCGGGGGTGAACACGGTCCCCACCCCCTGCTCCCGGACGAAACGGGCCTGCTCGCGCAGGTCGGACACGATCAGCGGCAGACCCGCCAGCAGGCATTCACGCAGCTTGGTGGGGACGGCGCTCTCGTGGGCCGGGGTGGGGAGCAGCGGGCTCACGCCCGCGGTGGCGGAGGAGACGTACCACGTCACAGAGGCCGAGGGCACGTAGTCGACGATGTGCATCCGGTCGGCGACGTCGAGCTGGGCCGCCCGGTCGCGCAGGCCCTGCCGGGCGTCGGGGTCGGGGGAGCCCACGAACGCGACGTGGACGCCGGGCAGCAGCGGCAGGGCGTCCACCAGCGTGCCCACGCCGCGGACCGCGGCCAGCCTGCCGAGGTAGACGAGCAGCGGGACGTCGTCGGACAGGCCCAGCTCGGTGCGCAGGGGCGGGCGCTCGGCCGGGTCCATCGGGAGCTGCGTGCCCCACGGCCCGTTGATCACCGTCACGGGGCGTTCCGGCAGGGCGTGGTACTGGCGCATCCGTTCGGCCAGTTCGTCCGTGACGGCGACGACGGCGTCGGCCCCGTGAATCAGCTCGGCCTCGGCCGCCTTCCACGCGATGCGCTGGTCCACGGGCCCGGGCATCATCTGGCCGGGCAGCCACTCGTGGGCGTCGTAGACCCACGGCACCGGCGGCAGGCCGCGCGCAGCGCGGTAGCGGTCGTAGGCGGCCGCGGCGGGCAGGGGATGGCGGTCGTGCACGTGGACGAGGTCGGGCGCGAGGTCGATCAGGGCACGCAGGAAGCCGTCCTCGTAGTCCGCGATCAGGGGCCAGACTTCGCGCCAGGCGCCGGTCCGTCCGGCGGCGAAGTTCTTCAGCGCGCGCCGGCCCCGCGTTGCTGCCGGGCCCCGGCGGCCCCGTGCCGGGCCGAGGCGGTCCAGGCGACGGGCGGCCCGGCCGAGTCGGCCGCGGGCCCGGTCGGGCAGGGCGTGGGGCGACAGCCCGTGCACCACGGCCTGGGGCAGGCCCGCCCCGGCCTCGTGGGCGAGGTCCCAGGCGGTCATCGCCGCAGCCTCCTCGGGGTCCAGCACGGCGGACCAGTCCGTCATGTCCGGCCGGGCGGTCCCGTGCAGGGTCTCCCAGGCCATGTGCCGCCGGAACGTCACGGGCACGCGCAGGATGGGCACGGACCCGTACCGGCCGAGGTTGAACGTGGTGCGGTGCGAGACGCCCACCACGACGACCTCGTAGCCGGCGCGCACCGCAGAGACCGCGGCCTTCTCCACGCGCGAGTCTCCGACGACCTGGTTCCCCACCAGCATCGCCATCCGGGGTCGGCGGGGGGCGGGCGTGGCGACGGCCATGGGGCTCCTCCTCGGCGGGGTCAGGTGGCGGCGCCCCCCAGGACCCGGCGGACCAGGGCAGGCACGACGTCCTCCTCAGCATAGGTGTGTGCCACGTCTCGCCGGGCCTGGGCCACGGCGGACCGCCAGGCCCGCGCGTCGGACGTGGCACGGCGAAGGGCGTCGGCCATGGTGGCCACGTCCGGGCTCAGCCACGCGGCGGGGTAGAGCAGGTCGGCGCCCGCCCACGCGAGTGCGGCCGGCAGACAGCCGTGCGCGGCGCCGTCGGGCAGCGTGAAGTGGAACGACTCGAAGTCCGAGACGGAGAGCGCGACGCCCACCCGGGCGTACCACGCGGGCATGTCCAGCCCGTGGGGGTCCCAGGCCACGGCTCCCGCGAGCATCGGGTCGGTCTCGATGCGGCGCAGCTGCGCCCGGTAGTAGGCCGCCGCGGCGGGGCGCTGCGTCATCCAGCCGACCTCCTCCGGGTGGTGGCCACGGATCCGGAGCGTGTGGCGGGGCTCGACCCGGCGGAGCGCCGCCAGCAGGTCGAGGGCGCGGTGCAGCCCCTTCCGCTCGGGCAGCACGCCGACCAGCCCGAGCACGAAGCGCCGGTCGTCGTCGCCGTCCGGGAGCGTGGGCGGCACGGCCACCGCGTTCGGCACCACCGAGGTCCGCGCGGCCGGGAAGCGGGTGTCCCGCAGCACCTGGGCGCGCACGTGCTCGGCCACGAACACCCACGCGTCCAGGGCGTCCTGACGCACCCGGGACGGGAACGCCGTGCCCGCCTCCTGCAGGTGGAGCCTGCTGGTCAACCGCGTGGTGCGGTGCGGGGAGTCCAGGTGCCGGGAGTACCAGGCGAGATTGCCGAGGCTCCATTCGCAGTGCACCACGTCCGCCCACGCGGCCAGGGCGCGGCTGCGCTCGACGTCGTGGCGGGCATGGCCGCGCCAGGCGTCCACGCGCACCTCGTGCCCGTCGGCGCGCAGCCGGTCCATCAGCGCGCCCGCGAACTTCAGGTCGTGGCCCGCGACGACGACGCGGCGCGGCTCCGCGGTCACCCGCACCCGGGGCGTGGAGGCGGCGGGTGGGCCGGCGGCCTCGGCGGGAGTGAGCGAGTCCAGGCGCGCCGCCCGGCCGGCGGCGGCCAGGCGCTCCCACGTCTCGCCTGCCCGGTCCGGGCCGATCACGGCGCGGCCCGCGCGTGCGGCCACGCTGGCGAGCGCGGGGTCCAGCCGGGTCCCCTCCGGGGCGAGGACAGCGTCGACAAGCCCCAGTGCGGCGAGGGCCCGCGCCCGTCCGGCCGCCGTCGCCGGGTCCGGGCACGCGACGACGACCACCCCGGGGAGGCGGGCCCCGGCGGTGCGCAGGGCGGCGGTCAGGGCCCGGCGGGAGGCCGGGTCAGTCATCAGCACCGTGTGCAGGCCGGGCGCGCCGGCGGGCATCTCCAGGTCCGCGCAGCGCCGGCCGGCCAGCTCGGCGGCCGCCTCGACGGACCAGCCGCGCCCGGCCTGCCCGTCCACCGGCAGGAGCAGGACGGCCGGCGCGGCGGCCGGCCGGGGCCCGAGGGGGGAGAACGCGTCGAGGGAGGGGACGCGCGCACCCGTCAGGGCGCGGCGCAGCACCGCCGCCGCCGGGAGCGGGAGCGCGGCCGACGCGTCCGGCACATACACGTCCGCCGCACGCCAGGTGCGCTCCGGGAGGACGGCCGCGCCCCGCGCGCCGCGCGCCGCGCGGAGGGCCGAGGCGCCGACGTCGCCGGCCGTGGCGGCCGCGCGCTCGCCCACGATGCGGGCCCGGCCCACCCAGCGACGCAGCCGCGCCCCGGCCGTGTTCACAGCGCGGTGATCCCGGTGGGCCGCTCGCCGCCGCTCCACGCGATGCGCTCCCGCACGAGCTCTGACTGCTTGCGCTCGAGGATTTCCTGGGCCTCCTCGGTCCGCCCCTGGGCCATGGCCCGGGCGTAGAGGTTGTAGCCGCGCGTCACGGCGCGAGGGCTGCCGTCCATCGTCAGGACGCCCCGCTCGATCCAGATCACGCGCTGGCACATCTCCTGGATGGTGCTGAGGGAGTGGCTGACCAGGAACACGCAGCCGGCCTGCTCGCGCAACTCGTCGAGCCGCTGGCGCGTGCGCTCCCGGAACTGGGCGTCGCCCGTGTTGAGCGCCTCGTCGATCACGAGGATGTCCGGGTCCACCGAGGTGGCGATCGCGAACTGCAGGCGCGCGGCCATGCCCGAGGAGTACGCCTTGAGCGGCAGCTGGAGCGCGTGGTCGTCGAGACCGGACAGGGCGACGACGGCGTCCCGCTTGGCCTCCGCCTCCGCGCGGGACATCCCCATCGCCAGGCAGCCCAGACGGATGTTGTCCTCACCGGAGACCTGGCGCACGAGCGCGGCGTTGACGCCCAGCATCACGGGCGTGGAGGTCGCGTAGATGTGGCCGGTGGTCGGGCGCATCTGGCCAGTGATGAGCTTCATCAGGGTGGACTTGCCGGACCCGTTCGTGCCGATCACGCCCACGGACTCGCCGCGCCCCACCACGAACGACAGCGGCTGCAGCGCCTGGACCTCCGTGGTGCGAACGCCCCGGGCGGCGCGGACCCGACCCCGCAGGCCCCGGCGGGGCTGGACCGCTTCGGCCGAGAGGACGCGGTAGGTCATGGACGCCTCGTCGACGACGACGGAGGGAGTCAGCGGCTCCGCGCTCATCGTTCCTCCCCGTAGGTCTCCTCGGCGCGCCAGAACACCACGGTCCCCACCACGAGCAGGGCCGCCGTCCACGCCGCGAGGACGATCCACCGCATGGGGTCCGCGTCGGAGGCGTACAGCAGGGACTGTCGCGCGATGTCCAGGACGCAGAACAGCGGGTTCAGATGCATGGCGGTCATCAACGGCGGGATGTTCGCGAAGCGGTCGGCGCTGAAGAACACGGCGGAGACGTAGAGCCAGATCCGGGTGCCGAACGCGATGAGGTTGGACAGGTCGGACCAGCGGGCCACGTAGCGGGCCAGCAGGAGGGAGGCGCCGACGTTGAACAGCGTCTGCAGCGCCAGCAGCGGGATCAGCAGCAGCCAGCGCCACGTGATCTGCTCCATCGGCGGGATGGCCAGGACCAGCACCAGCATCACCACCAGCGTCGGGCCGAAGAGCATCAGCTCGCGGATGTTCGTCGCGATCGGCAGTGTGGCCCGCGGGAAGCGGAAGGCGCGGACGATGGAGAGGTTGGTCGAGATCGAACGCGACCCCGCCGTGATCGCGCTCGAGGTGTAGCGGAACAGGAACACGCCGATGATCAGGTAGCCGAGGAAGTTCGGCACGCCACGGCCGGTGCCCAGCAGCAGCCCGAACACGAGGAAGTACGCCGCGCCGTCGAGGATCGGGTTGAGGACCATCCAGACGCGGCCGAGCGCGTTGACGGAGTTCGCCCCGGCGATCCGGGAGCGGGAGTCGAACAGGATGAACGAGCGGTACTCCCAGAGGGAGGCCAGGTAGCGCGCCAGGCCCGGACGGGCGCCCACTCGGCGCAGGGTGGCTCCGTCCACGGTCAGGACCGCGGTGCCGCTCGGGACGCGGGGATCGCCGGTGTCTGCCATGCCGTCGCGGCCTCTCTTCATGCAGGCGGGAAGGCGGGCCGGGGCGGCCCGCCGCGAGTCGCCACTCTAGCAACCGGTGGTGCGGCGGCGCCGTCAGTAGACTGGCGACAGCTCGCGCCCGCGTCGAGCCTGATCGGGCCGCGGCCGCGGTCCGTCGTCCAGTCAAGAGGAGCAACTGTGCCCAAGGTCATGCCCATCTACGGAACCCGCCCGGAGGCGATCAAGGTGGCCCCCATCGTCAAGGCGCTGCAGGCCGACGAGCGGTTCGAGTGCGTGGTGACCGTCACGGGGCAGCACCGCGAGATGCTGGACCAGGTCAACGAGCTGTTCGGCATCGTCCCGGACCACGACCTGAACATCATCCAGCCGCGCCAGACCCTCAACGGCGTGTTCGCCCGCACCCTCGACGGGCTCGACGCCGTCCTCGAGCAGGAGCGGCCGGACGCCGTCGTCGTCCAGGGCGACACCACGACCTCGACGGCGGGCGCCGTCGCCGCCTTCAACCGCGGCATCCCCGTGGTCCACGCCGAGGCAGGCCTGCGCAGCTTCGACATCCTCTCCCCGTTCCCGGAGGAGGCCAACCGCAAGATCACCAGCCAGATCTCGGCGCTGCACCTGCCCCCGACCACCGTGAGCCGGGACAACCTGCTGCGTGAGGCCGTGGCCGCGGAGGACGTCTACGTCACGGGCAACACCGTGATCGACGCACTGCTGGAGGCCGTCAGCCACCAGGTGCCGTTCGAGGACGAGCGTCTGGCCGAGCTGGAGGCGTCCGGCCGTCGCGTCGTCCTCGTGACCACCCACCGGCGCGAGAACCAGGGCGATGCGATGCGCGGCGTGGGCCGCGCCCTGGCCCGCCTGGCCGCGGACCACCCCGAGGTCACCTTCGTGCTGCCGGCGCACCGCAACCCGGTGGTGCGCGAGGCGATCCTGCCGGAGATCGAGGGCCGCGAGAACGTGCTCGTGACCGAGCCCCTCGCCTACGGCGAGTTCACCCACCTGCTGTCTGTGGCCACCGTCGTGCTGACGGACTCCGGCGGCGTCCAGGAGGAGGCCCCGTCGCTGGGCAAGCCCGTCCTCGTGATGCGCGAGAACACCGAGCGTCCCGAGGCCGTGACCGCCGGCACCGTGCGTCTGATCGGCACGGACGAGGAGGTCGTGGTCACCGAGGTCACCCGCCTGCTGACGGACGAGGCCGCGTACAGCGCGATGTCCCAGGCCGTGAACCCCTACGGCGACGGCCGCGCGGCCGAGCGCACGGTCTCAGCGATCGCCGAGCTGCTCGGCGTGGGCGAGCGGCTGCCGGCCTTCGACGGCGCCTGAGCCGCACCACACCCCCGGACGGGGACACCCACCCCGTCGACGTCACGAGGCCGCCGTCCCCGCGGGGACGGCGGCCTCGTGCCTGCCCCGACGTCACCCGTCCTCGCGCGGGGTCACCCGGGCGTCCTCCGGGCGGACCAGCGGCAGGGACCCGGTGCGGGGCCCACCGGGCACGATCGGCAGATTGGTCTCCGGAGCACGCCACCACGCGAGCGCGCCGAGCAGGATGACGCCGCCGGTGAGCGCGAACGCCCATCCGTAGCCGGCGGTGTCCACCACGAGCCCGGCCAGCAGCGGACCGGAGATGGCGCCCAGGTCGGCGGACATCTGGGCGGTGGACATCACAGCGCCGGCGCGCCGCCCCTGGCCGACGACGTCGCCGATGGCCGCCTGCTGCGGGGCGTTCAGGGTGCCCGTGCCCGCGCCGGCCAGCAGGCACGCGAGCAGGAAGAGCGCGGGCGAGCTCATCCAGCCGATCACCCCGGTGGTGACGGCCATGACGAGCAGGCCCGTCAGGATCAGCGGCCGGCGCCCGTGCACGTCGGACAGCCGCGAGCTGAACGTCACGGCCGTGACGTTGCCGAGCGCGAACACGGACAGGGCCAGGCCCGCCATGAGCGCGCCGTCCACCTCCCAGCCCAGCAGCGCCGTGCCGGCGAACGCGCTCGCCGCGAACAGGGGCATCACCGAGTTCCGCACCCCGAACGTCGCCCAGCCGTTGGCGAAGAAGGAGACCAGCGCGGCCCGGTAGGACGGGTTGGCCAGGGCCTCCCGGATCGGCATGGCGGGGCGGACGTCGCGGACGGCGCGGTCCGCGAGCCGGGTGTCCTTGAGCAGGAAGAACACGAGGGCCGCCGCCACCACCAGGGAGCTGCCGTAGATCAGGAACGGGGCCCGGTACCCGAACACGGCCAGGGCGGAGCCCACGATCGGCCCCACGATGTTGCCGATCAGAAAGGCGGACGCGTAGGCGCCCGAGATCCTGCCGCGCATCGTGGGCGGGGACTTCCGGGCCAGGAACGCCATCGCGGACACGGTGAACAGGGTGGAGCCGATGCCGCCGATCGCGCGGAAGAGGATCAGCTGCGGGAAGGTCTGCGCGAAGGCGATCAGGAACATGGACGCGGCCACGATCAGCACGCCCGTCATGTACACGGGCGTCTCGCCGAGCCGGTTCGTCAGCTTGCCGGAGACCGGGGCGAACAGGAGGCGGGTCAGCCCGAACGCGGACACGACGGCGGCCACCCCGACGGCGGACGCGTCGAACGTCGCCGCGTACTGCGGCAGCAGCGGGGCGATGATGCCGAAGCCGATCGCGATGATGAACGCGGCGGCGACGAGGACCTTGATCTCACGGGGCAGGGGGACCCGCGAGGAGCGGGCGGACGACAACGGCATGACCGCCATCTTCGCACGGCGCCGGGTGTGCGACCCGGGGCGACGTCCGCCACGCCTCGTGGGACACTGGTGAGATGGACCACCGGTCTTCCTCCGGCCGTCGCCGGATGTTCCGCGTCTGCGCCGGCCTGCTGGCCGCTGCCGTCGGGTTGGCGGGCTGTGCACCTCACCCTGCCGCGGCGCCCGGCGACGAGTCCGGGGATCCTCCCCAGACAGCTGGCCACCCCATGACCGCCGTCGAACGCGCAAGCCTCTCTCCGTGTCGAGGCTATGGGCAGCTCCAGAGATTCAACACCGTGGAGACCAACGCGCGGGACGTCTACGGGTGGCGCCAGTTCGATCCCGTCGCGGTGGGTGACGGATCGGGTGACATCGACTGGGATGTAGATCCTTACCAGGACGAAGGCTGGCGTCTGTGGCTGTCTTCCCTCAGGTGGATCGGGCCCAGCATCGAAGCCGGCCGGGAAGGCGACGAGGAGGCCCTCGGTGTCGCTGAGCGGGTCATACGCGATTGGCGGGCTGACCACGAGGGCGGATGGGGCGGCGACCATGATGATGCGGAGGCCAACCATCATCGCATGGGGGTCCTCCTCTGCTTCCGTGAAGTGGTCGCCGACCGCGCAGCACGTTCTGCTGAACTTGCCAAGGACGGCAGTCTGCCGGAGGAGTATGCCTGGCTGGATGATCTGATCGGCCAGCACGCAGCGCAGAACATGGCGCGCTACTCGAAGCGGCACAATCACGGGTCGATGGAGAATCTGGCTCTTCTGGGCGCCGGGTGCGTTCTGGGCCGACCGGACTGGATGGAGCACGCCATGGAGCGCGCCGAAGGAGATATCCCCTTCCAGGTGGACGACCAGGGCCTCAGCAACGAAGCGGCACCGCATTACGCGCAATTCAACTATGTGCTCTTCCAAGCCATCGATGAGACGGCAGCCCGATGCGGGGTCGAATCCGGCGCCTTCGAGGATGGGGTGGAAAAAATGGGTCAAGCCCTTCCTCATATGGTTGATTCGACGGGCTCATATTGGCAATACGGGGACAGTGCAGAGTTCCCTGTCAAGCCATTCGACGGCATGAGCGATGAGCTGCGCTACGCGGCCACCGACGGGGCGGAGGGCGTCGCGTCCGCCGACCGTGTCCGTGCTTTTGACTCCGGCCCCGTATTCGGCCGGTCATCCTGGGGAACTCCCGACGACGGCTTCGCGGACGCCGCCGCGTGGATGCTGCGCACGGGCACGGGGCGGGAGACGAAGTCCCACCGCGGTGATCTGATGCAGTTCCTGTACACGGCGCGCGGTCGCCAGATCGTCGAAGACGGGGGACATCCCGGCATCGTCGAGGACAGTTGGCGACCGTGGGGTCTGGGGCCGACTGCGCACAACGTGATCCACATTCCGACGCTCGACGAGTACCCGGGCGCGGGTCCCGCCGAGCGGGGTGATGTGTGGGTGTCGTCGGATGGCTCTGCCGACGGTGCGACGGCGCGCCAGAACCTGGACGTCGGCGGGGAGCGGGCCCGTTCTGTTCTCGTGCTCACCGACCCGGACGTCGCCGTCATCGTGGATCGCACTCGCATCCTCGACGGCCGGACGGACCATGTGGTCGAGACGCTCTGGAATCTTCCGGCGGAGTTCTCGGCAGAGAGGGTCTCCGAGGACACCGTCCGGGCGGTGGACGCAGGCTCCGGCGAATCGACGACCCTGGTGCAGGTGCGCCTGGACGGTGAGCCGGTGCCGCGTGGCGGTGTGCACCTGCGACGGGGCGAGACCGACGTCGAGGGCGGCCACGCCCACCACGGATGGCACTACCCCGCAGAGCAGGAACGGGAGGAGGCGACTCAGGTCGCGTTCCGTTCGACCGGAGCCGAGTCCGCGATCGTGAGTGTGCTCGTCCCGGCCGCCGCGGGCGACGCCGTGAAGGTGGACAGTGAGAGCGCCCCCGACGGCTCCGTCATCCTCACGGTCCGGAGCGAGGATGGGCACGCCCGAGTCGCGGTGCAGCAGGACGGCACCCTCTCCCGCCTGACGTGAACCGTGCGGCCCGGGGCGGGCGACGGCCCGTGTGACAGACTGGGCCCGTGGAAATCGTGCTCATAGTCTCAGTCGTGGCCGCCCTGCTGCTGGGCGGCGTGCTCGTCGGCCTGCTGGATCGGCGCCCCGCCCCGCCGAAGGGCTCGTACCAGGGAGTGCGGGACGCGGACGACCCGCGCCCGAGTCCGCGGCACGCGGCTCCGTCGGGGTCCACCGCCGTCCTGGAGCGCCCCGAGGTCGACGAGGCGCCGGCCGTCGTCGCCGAGCCGGAGCCCGCCGTCGTCGAGGAGGTGGAGACCGCCCCGGCGAAGCCCGAGTACGAGCGGCCCGAGGCCGCCGGCTCGCGCCTGGCCCGCCTGCGGGCTCGCCTGCTCAAGTCCAACAACGTCTTCGGCAAGGGCCTGCTGGCGCTGCTGTCCCAGGACCGCATCGACGACGACGTGTGGGACGAGATCGAGGAGACGCTGCTGATGGCGGACCTCGGCACCGAGCCCACCCTGGAGCTCGTCGACCGCCTCAAGGCCCGCGTCACGGTCGAGGGCACGCGTGACCCCGAGCAGGTGCGCACCCTGCTGCGCGAGGAGCTCGTGGCGATGGTGGACCCCTCGATGGACCGCCGTCTCGCCGCGACCCGCAAGGGCGACCGCCCCGCCGTGACCATGGTCGTGGGCGTCAACGGCGTCGGCAAGACCACCACCGTGGGCAAGCTCGCCCGTGTGCTCGTGGCGGAGGACCGCACCGTCGTGCTCGGCGCCGCGGACACCTTCCGCGCCGCCGCCGCCGAGCAGCTCGCCACGTGGGGCGCCCGCGTGGGCGTCGAGACCGTCCGCTCCGAGAAGGAGGGCGCCGACCCGGCGTCCGTCGCCTTCGAGGCCGTGGAGCGCGGCATCGCCGAGGGCGTCGACGTCGTGCTCGTGGACACCGCGGGCCGCCTGCAGAACAAGGCCAACCTCATGGACGAGCTCGGCAAGATCAAGCGCGTCATCGAGAAGCAGGCCGAGGTGGACGAGGTCCTGCTCGTGCTCGACGCCACCACGGGCCAGAACGGCCTGACCCAGGCGAAGGTGTTCGCCGAGGTCGTGGATGTCACCGGCATCGTGCTGACCAAGCTGGACGGCACCGCCAAGGGCGGCATCGTGATCGCCATCCAGCGCCAGCTCGGCGTGCCCGTCAAGCTGATCGGCCTCGGCGAGGGCCCCGACGACCTCGCACCGTTCACCGCCGAGGGCTTCGTGGACGCGCTGCTGGCCGACTGACGTCCCGCACCCCGGTCCAGGGCCCCTACCGACGTCGTCGGGAGGGGCCCTGTTCTGTCACGGAGACGTCATCGACGTGTGGTGCGGCCCACTCCTCCGGTATCTTCCTTGCATCGGCCCCGATCGGGGCCGGGCAGCGACGCCGCGGGACGGGCGTGCGCCCCCGGCTCGCGGCCCGGACCGAAGGAGACCCCCATGGAGGAGTCGAACGTCCTGGACGCAGGGACAGTGTGGATGGTGACGAGCGCGGCGATGGTCCTGCTCATGACACCCGGACTGGCCATCTTCTACGGCGGCATGACCCGCGCGAAGTCCTCGCTCAACATGATCATGATGTCCTTCGTCTCGATGGGCCTCGTCGGCGTCGTCTGGGTCCTGTGGGTCCACGGGATGACCGGCGGCGACGGGTGGGCCGGGGTGGTGGGGAACCCCGCCGGTGACCTCGGGCTGACCGGCACGATGGCCGAGGGCGGGCTCGTCGCCGCGGCCTACGGCGCCACCTTCGCGATCATCGCGGTCGCCCTCATCTCCGGCGCGGTGGCTGACCGGTTCAAGTTCGTCACGTGGTGCGTCTTCGTGCCCGTCTGGACCACCGTCGTCTACGCGCCGCTGGCCTACATGGTGTGGGGCGGCGGGCTCCTCTCCGCGGACGGCGCCATCGGCGCCCGTCTGGGGGAGGCCCTCGACTTCGCCGGCGGGCTCGTGGTGCACATCAGCGCCGGCGTGGCCGCCCTCGTGCTCGCGCTGCTGCTGGGCAAGCGCCACGGCTTCGGCGTGGACCCCGGCCACCGGCCGCACAACGTCCCGTTCACCATGCTCGGCGCGGCCCTGCTCTGGTTCGGCTGGTTCGGGTTCAACGGGGGCGCGGCGGGCGGTGTCGACGAGCTCGGACTGATCTGGGTGGACACCCTCGCCGCCGGCGCCGCCGGCATGCTCGGCTGGGTGTTCGTGGAGTGGCTGCGCCGCGGCCGGCCGACCTCGATCGGCACCGCGTCCGGGATCGTCTCGGGACTGGTCGCCATCACGCCCGCGTGCGCCTATGTGAGCCCCCTGGGGGCCGTGGTGATCGGCCTGGTCTCCGGTGCGGCCAGCGCGCTCGCGGTCAACCTCAAGTACCGCCTCGGCTTCGACGATTCGCTCGACGTCGTCGGCGTGCACCTCACCGCCGGCATCCTGGGCACCGTGCTGATCGGCTTCTTCGCCCTGCCGGACGAGGGCCGGGCGGGCCTGTTCTACGGCGGAGACGCCGGTCTCCTGGTGGCCCAGACGGTGGCCGTGCTCGTCGCCGTGGTCTTCACCGCCGTGGTGACCACGGTCATCGCCCTGGTCCTGCGCGGGATTATGGGCCTGCGAGTGAGCAAGGAGGACGAGGAGCGGGGCGTCGATCTGACCCTGCACGACGAGTCGGCCTACGACGTCGGCTTCGGCGGGGTGCCCGTCCCCGCGGAGGCGCGGTGAGCCGCCGCGGACGGGTGAGGCCGGTCGGTTGCTAGGCTTGGCGGGCGCCGCGGTGGATGCCGCGGCGCCCGCGACCGACCGCGTCCGGATCAGTCGACCCCGCTTCGAAGGATCACACCCGCCGTGTTCAACTCCCTGTCCGACCGCCTCACAGCCACCTTCCGCAGCCTCAAGGGCAAGGGGCGGCTGAGCGAGGCGGACATCGACGCCACCGCACGCGAGATCCGCCGCGCCCTCCTGGACGCCGACGTCGCCGTGCCCGTGGTCCGCCAGTTCATCGCGCAGATCAAGGAGCGCGCCCTCAGCGCCGAGGTGGCCCAGGCCCTGAACCCGGGCCAGCAGGTCGTGAAGATCGTCAACGAGGAGCTCGTGGGCATCCTCGGCGGCGAGACCCGGCGCATCCAGCACGCCAAGACGGGCACCACCGTCATCATGCTCGTGGGCCTGCAGGGCGCCGGCAAGACGACCCTCGCCGGCAAGCTCGCCCACCTGCTCAAGTCCCAGGGCCACACCCCGCTGCTCGTGGCCTGCGACCTCCAGCGCCCGAACGCCGTGAAGCAGCTGCAGGTCGGCGGCGAGCGCGCCGGCGTCCCGGTCTACGCGCCGCACCCCGGCGTCTCCTCCGAGTTCGAGGCCGCCACCGGCGACCCGGTGCAGGTGGCCCGCGACGGCGTCGCCGAGGCCAACACGAAGTACCACGACGTGGTCATCATCGACACCGCGGGCCGCCTCGGTGTGGACGCCGAGCTCATGCAGCAGGCCGCGGACATCCGCGCCGCCGTGGACCCGGACGAGGTGCTCTTCGTCATCGACGCGATGATCGGCCAGGACGCCGTGGCCACGGCCCAGGCGTTCAACGAGGGCGTCGGCTTCACCGGCGTCGTGCTCACCAAGCTCGACGGCGACGCGCGCGGCGGCGCCGCGCTGTCCGTCCGCCACGTGACCGGCAAGCCGATCATGTTCGCCTCCACGGGCGAGGGCCTGAAGGACTTCGAGGTCTTCCACCCGGACCGCATGGCATCGCGCATCCTCGACATGGGCGACGTGCTCTCCCTGATCGAGCAGGCCGAGCAGAACTGGGACCGCACCGAGGCCGAGAAGATGGCCCGCAAGTTCGCGGACCAGGAGGACTTCACCCTCGACGACTTCCTCGCCCAGATGCAGCAGCTCAAGAAGATGGGCTCGCTGAAGAAGATGCTCATGATGATGCCGGGCGCCCAGGGCATGCGGCAGCAGCTCGAGCAGTTCGACGAGTCGTCGATCGGCCGCGTCGAGGCGATTATCCACTCGATGACCCCGCACGAGCGCGTGGCCCCCAAGATCATCAACGGCTCCCGCCGTGCCCGCATCGCCCGCGGCTCGGGCGTGAGCGTGTCCGAGGTCAACGGCCTGCTCGAGCGCTTCGCCGAGGCACAGAAGATGATGAAGCGCATGGCCGCCGGCGGCGGCATCCCGGGCATGCCCGGCACGCCGGGCGGCGCCTCCCGCAAGGCGAAGGGGAAGGGCAAGAACGCCAAGCGCGATCGCGTGAAGTCCGGCAACCCGGCCAAGGCCGCGGCCGAGCGCAAGGCGATCGAGGAGCGGCGCGCCCGCGCCGCCCAGGCGCAGGCCGGGGCCGTGTTCGGCCGCGACGGCGCGGGGATGGACGGCTTCGACCCGTCCACCCTCAACCTGCCGGCGGGCTTCGAGAAGTACCTCAAGGACCGCTGAGTCGCCCGCTGCCCGGTCGCGGCGCGCCGGGTGTGCACCGGCCCGCCCGATCTGGCAGAATGGCACGGTACTGAGCGTGAGCCCGGACGACCCTCTATGCTCCGCTGCGCTCCGTTCCGTGTGCCAGGTCGTCGACGCCCGCTGCCCCCACGCGGCGTCGTGCCCCGGCCCCCCAGATCCACTGAAGGAGAACCACACTCGTGGCTGTCAAGATTCGTCTGAAGCGGTTCGGCAAGATCCGCGCCCCGTTCTACCGCGTCGTCGTCATGGACTCGCGCACCCGCCGCGATGGCCGTGCCATCGAGGAGATCGGCAAGTACCACCCCACCGAGGAGCCCTCGTTCATCGAGATCGACTCGGAGCGCGCCCAGTACTGGCTCTCCGTCGGCGCCCAGCCGACCGAGCAGGTCGCCGCGCTGCTGAAGGTCACCGGTGACTGGCAGAAGTTCAAGGGCGAGTCGGGCGCCGAGGGCACCCTGAAGTCCAAGTCCGAGAAGGAGGCCTTCGTGGCCCCCGAGAAGGGCTCGGTCATCCTGCCGGAGGAGCCGAAGCAGGAGGAGGCCCCGGCCGAGTCCGAGCAGGCCGACGAGGCCCCGGCCGAGGAGGCCGCTGAGGCGCCGGCCGAGGACGCCGAGAAGTCCGAGTGACCATGCTGACCGAGGCCCTCGAGCACCTGGTGCGCGGCATCGTGGATACGCCCGAGGCGGTCCGCGTGGACGCCCGCTCCCAGCGGCGCGGCGACATGCTGGAGGTCCGCGTGGCCCCCGAGGACCTGGGTCGCGTGATCGGCCGCCAGGGTCGCACCGCCACCGCGCTGCGCACCGTGCTGGACGGCCTGGCCGGCCACCCCGTCCGCGTGGACGTGGTGGAGACCGACCGCCGCTCCTGACGGCCCGTGACGCACGGCCCGCCCGCCCCTCACCGGGCCGGCGGGCCGTCGTCGTCTGCGGCCCCGCCCCCTCCCGCCACCGACCGTCCCACCCAGGAGAGCCCATGAGTCCCGCAGCCCAGGACGACCTCGTCCGCGTCGCCCGCATCGGCAAGCCGCACGGCATCCGCGGCGAGGTGACCGTGCAGGTCTTCACCGACGACCCGGACGCCCGCTTCGCCCCCGGCGAGCGCCTCGTGGTGCGCGACGGCGCCCCGGGCCTGCCGGCGGAGCTCACCGTCACCCGGGCCCGGTGGAACAAGCAGATCCTCGTGGTCGGCTTCGCCGAGTCGCTGGACCGCAACGTCGCCGAGACCCTGCGCGGCGCCCAGCTGTTCGCCGTTCCCGCCGCGCCCGAGGAGTCCGACGAGTGGTACGAGGAGGACCTCGTGGACCTCGAGGTGCGGGTCGACGGCGAGCGCATCGGCGTCGTCACGGCCCTGACCACCGGGGCGGTCCAGGATCTGCTGCACGTCGCCGTGGACGGCGTCGAGGGGGAGGCCCTGGTGCCCTTCGTCGAGGAGATCGTCCCGGAGATCGACCCCGAGGCCGGCGTGCTCGTGCTCACCCCGCCGCCGGGGCTGCTCGAGCTCGCCACCGGCGAGGACGAGGACGCCGCAGACGGGCCCGCCTCCGCGAGCCCCGCCGATGCGGATGCGGAGGGCTGAGCGGTGCGCTTCGACGTCGTCACGATCTTCCCCGAGTACCTCGCGGTCCTCGACGTCTCGCTGCTGGGCCGTGCCCGCCGCGAGGGCCTCGTGGACGTGCACGTCCACGACCTGCGCGACTTCACCGTCGACCGGCACCGCACCGTGGACGACACGCCCTACGGTGGCGGCGCCGGGATGGTGATGAAACCCGAGCCGTGGGCACTCGCGCTCGAGCACGTGGCGGCCCAGGGGTCTGTGGCGCCGGCCCCCGCCGATCCGGCGTCGGCGGGGCCGGGGGACCGCCCCGTGCTGCTCGTGCCGACGCCCTCGGGGGAGCGCTTCACCCAGCGGCTCGCCCGCGAACTGGCGGGCCGGGAGCACGTGGCGATCGCGTGCGGCCGCTACGAGGGCATCGACGAGCGCGTCTTCGGCTGGGCCGAGGAGCTCTTCGAGGTGCGGCTGGTCTCGCTGGGCGACTACGTGCTCAACGGCGGCGAGGTCGCGGCGCTGGCGATGATCGAGGCCGTCGGCCGCCTCGTGCCGGGCGTCGTGGGCAACCCGGCCTCGCTCGTCGAGGAGTCCCACGAGGACGGCCTGCTGGAGTACCCGGTCTACACCAAGCCCGCGGACTGGCGGGGCCGTGCGGTGCCGCCCGTGCTGCTCTCGGGCGACCACGGCAAGGTCGCGGCCTGGCGTCGGGCCCAGCAGGAGGAGCGCACGCGCGAGCGACGTCCGGACCTGTGGGCGGCGTACGACTCCGAGGACTGACCCGCCACGCCCGACGGGCTGGAGGGGCGTCGCGACGTCGTCGGCTGTGGCATAATGGGTCCTCGTGTCCGCCGGACGCCCGACCTGCCACAGGGGGCGCGCGTCAACGGATCGGACCCCGGGACCGCACCCCACGTGCGGAGCCCGGCCCTCGGCTCGGGACCCGGCCCCCTCGTCATGCGGACGTGGACGGGCCGTGCGCCCGCATACCACGCGGTTGACCTGTGGCATCCGCCAGGAGAGACGACATGCACATTCTCGACTCGTTCGACAAGAAGACGCTGCGCGACGACATCCCGGAGTTCGCCCCCGGCGACACCGTCAAGGTGCACGTGAACATCATCGAGGGCAAGACCGCCCGCGTCCAGGTGTTCCAGGGCTACGTCATGGGCCGTCAGGGCTACGGCGTGCGCGAGACCTTCCGCGTCCGCAAGGTGTCCTTCGGTGTCGGCGTGGAGCGCGTGTTCCCGGTGCACTCCCCGGTCATCGACAAGATCGAGGTCGTCACCAAGGGCGACGTGCGCCGCGCGAAGCTGTACTACATGCGCGACCGCCACGGCAAGGCCGCCCGCATCCGCGAGAAGCGCGTCGACGCCAAGTGATCATCCCGGTCGGCCCCGCCGACCGGTGATCGACCCATGCGCACCTCGGAGCCCCGTGACCCCCGCCGGTCACGGGGCTCCGTCGCGTCCGGGGCCAGCTCCTCCTCGAGCACGACGGCGGCCCCCGCCTCCGGCGCGAGCCGCTGGTGGGCGTGGCTCGGCCTGACCGTGGTGGCCGCCGTCGTGGTGGCCGCGGTGCTGCGGGCCCTCACCGGCCCCGTCTACCTCATCCCCTCCGGGTCGATGGAGCCGACCCTGCAGCCCGGCGACCGCGTGCGGGTGGACGCCGCCGCGGCGGGCGGGCAGGGCCTGCACCACGGCGACGTGGTGGTGTTCGACGGCGCCGGCAGCCTGGCGCCGTACCGTTCGGCCGGATCGCTCGAGCGCGGCCTCGAGGACGTCGCCCGGTGGTGGGGTGTCGGCGCGGCCGAGGACGTGTTCGTCAAGCGCGTGCTGGCCCTGCCGGGGGACCGCCTCGAATGCTGTGCCCCGGACGGTCGGCTGCTGCGCAACGGCGAGCCGCTGGATGAGCCGTATCTCGGCAGGCCCGTGACCGCGGACGAGCCGGCCGCGGCGGGGACCTGGTCCTTCGAGGTGCCCGACGGGCGCATGGTCGTCCTGGGCGACCACCGCGCCGCCTCCCGGGATTCCCGCGCACTGCTGGGCGCCCCCGGCGGCGGGCTGATCCCGCTCGAGCGGGTCGAGGGCCGGGTCGCGGAGGTCGTGTGGCCGCTGGCCCGCCGCGGGACCGTGGACGTCCCCTCCGGGGACACGCCGTGACCGGGCGCCGCACCGCGCTGATCGCCGCCGCCGTGACCGTGCTCGCCTGCGTGCTGGCGTGGGCGTTCCTGGCGCGCATGTACGCCATCCCGTCCTCGTCCATGGAGCCCGGGCTGCAGGCCGGCGACCGCGTGGTCGCCACGCTGCTCACCCCGGATCCGTTCCCGGTGCGCCGCGGTGACGTGGTGGTCTTCGAGGACACGAAGGGCTGGCTGCCCGGGGGCGGCCACGTGATCAAGCGGGCCGTCGGACTGCCGGGGGACACCGTCTCCTGGACGCCCGGCGAGGAGACGCTGCGCGTGAACGGGGTGCCCGTCGAGGAGCCGTACCTCGCGCCGGGGGAGACGCCCGCGCAGGAGGCGTTCGAGGTGACCGTCCCCGAGGGGCGGCTGTGGGTGCTCGGCGACCATCGTTCGGCGTCGGCGGACTCCCGCGCGCACCGCGCCGGGCCCGGGGGCGGGTTCGTGGCCCTCGACGACGTGGTGGGCCGCGCCCGGTTCGTGGTCTGGCCGCTGGACCGGGTCGGCGGCGCCGGCGCCGACCCCGACGCGTTCGCCGCCGTGCCGGACGCGCCCGTGCCGGGGGCTCGCACGTGACCGTCCGTCGGGGCGGCGGCCGGCCGACGGTGCGCGCCGGTCTGGACGTCGAGGCGGGGCTGGCCGCGCCGGTCCTCGCCGCGCGGGGAGTGGACCGGGTGCTGGTGGCGGGCATGGACGAGGTGGGCCGGGGCGCGCTGGCCGGGCCCGTCGTCGTCGGGGTGTGCGCCGCGTGGCTGCCCGCCGCGGGGCAGATCCCTCCGGTGCGCGACTCCAAGGCGCTCACGGACCGACGCCGGCGCGCCCTGGTCCCGCAGATCGAGGACTGGGCGGCCGGGGTGGCGCTCGGGGAGGCCGGCCCCGCGGAGATCGACGCGCTCGGGATCTCGGCGGCCCTCGGTCTCGCCGGGCGCCGGGCGTGGGCGGCGCTGTGCGACGCGGTGGGGCAGGAGCCGGTCGCCCTCGTGCTCGACGGCCGGGACGACTGGCTGAGCCGCTCCGATCCCGACGCCGGCCCCGTGCCCGCGCCGCGCCCGGTGCCGCCCGTGCCCACGATGCTGGTGCGGGCCGAGGACCGGTGCGCGACGGTGGCGGCCGCGTCGATCGCCGCGAAGGTGGCCCGCGACGACGTCATGATCGCCCTCGACGCGGCGCACCCGGGGTACGGGTGGGCCGGGAACAAGGGGTACGGCTCGGCCGCGCACCGGGCCGCCCTGGCCGAGCGCGGGGCGAGCGAGCAGCACCGGCGCAGCTGGAACCTCGGTCTGCCGGGCGCGCCCGCGCAGGCGCCGCCCACGCTGTTCGACTGAGTCCCCGGGGCCGGGCGAGGCCGCCCGTTCGACGTGCGACCCCCGGACGGGGGAGGATGGAGGCCGTGCGTGCCCGGACTGTCGGGGGTGCGCGGCGAACACTGAGGAGGCATGTCATGAGCGCAGACGACGTCGAGGACTTCGAGGCCGAGGCCGAGCTGCTGCTCTACCGCGAGTACCGGGACGTGGTGGGCCTGTTCCGCTACGTCGTGGAGACCGAGCGGCGCTTCTACCTCGCCAACGACGTGCGGCTGACGCCCCGCCAGGCGGACGGGGACGTGTTCTTCGAGATCGTGCTCGAGGACGCCTGGGTGTGGGACGTGTACCGCACGCAGCGGTTCATCAAGCGCGTGAAGGTGCTGACCTTCAAGGACGTGAACATCGAGGAGCTGCCCACCGAGGACCTGACGGTCCCGCCGGACGGCCAGCTGCCGAGCTGACCCACCCCTGATCGGCCCCGAGGGCGGGGCGCCGACGTCCACTCCTGCACAGGCGTCCGGCCCCGCACAATCCCCGCCGTCGCCGACCCGGTGAACCCGCCCCAGGCCACCCTGGTGCCCAGGAGGTGGTCGGGATGACGGGGACCGCGGAACGGACCGGGGCGCAGCCGCCCGGAGACAGGCGCGCCAGCCGCGCGCACACGGCGCTGGGCCGGTTCGGCGAGGACGCCGCCGCGCGCTGGCTCGCCGAGCGCGGCTACGTGATCGCCGACCGCAACTGGCGGGGCGAGGCCGGAGAGCTGGACATCGTGGCCCACCACGCCGGCTGGTGGGTGGGCGTCGAGGTGAAGACCCGCTCGGGCCTGGCCTTCGGCGACCCGTTCGAGTCGATCGACCGGCGCAAGCTCACCCGGCTGCACCGCCTCACCGCGGCGTGGGTGCGGGCCCACGCCGCGGACCGCCGGGGAACGCCCTGGCGCGTCGACGCCGTCGCCGTGCTGGTGCCGCGCACGGGAGGGATCCGCTTCGATCTGCTGCAGGACGTGCGGCCGTGAGCGGCATCGGACGCACCCGCTCCATCACGCTGGCGGGTCTGCGCGGGGAGGTCGTGCACGTCGAGGCGGACATCGCCCAGTCCCTGCCCGGGTTCACCCTCCTCGGCCTGCCGGACCAGGCGCTGCAGGAGAGCCGGGACCGCATCCGCTCCGCCGCGCGCAACGCCGGACTGCCCCTGACCCGGCGGCACCTGACCGTGAACCTGCTGCCGGCGGGGGTGCACAAGCGGGGTGCGTGCCACGACCTGGCGATCGTCCTGGCGGCCTACGCCGCGGACGGGCGGGTGCGGAACGTCGAGGGGCCCGTGTTCCTGGCCGAGCTCGGCCTCGACGGCGCCCTGCACCGCTCGCCGGAGACCGTGGCGATGGTGATGGCCGCCGTCGACGCGGGGTGCTCCGAGGTGGTCGTCGCCGAGGATGCGGAGGCCGAGGCCCGACTGGTCCCCGGCGCCGAGGTCCGCGGCTTCGCCCATCTGCACGACGTCATCCGCGCCTTCGGCGGGGAACCGGACGGAGAGCCGCCCCACCGCCCGGCCCGACGGCAGGTGACAGCCCCGGAACCGGAGCCGGCCCGTGCGGTGCCCGACCTCGCCGAGGTCGCCGGACAGGCCGAGGCCCGGTTCGCGCTCGAGGTCGCAGCCGCCGGCGCCCACCACCTGCTGCTCATGGGCGCCCCGGGGGCGGGCAAGACCATGCTCGCCGAGCGCCTGCCCGGAATCCTGCCTCCCCTGGACCGGCGCACCGCGCTCGAGTGCGCCGCCCTGCGCTCCCTCCGCGGCGGCGACGCCCGTGTCCGGCGCAGGGGCGGGACGGCCCAGGGGTTCGACGGTGACATCGACCGGACCCCGCCGTTCGAGGCACCCCACCACTCGGCGTCCCGCTCGGCCCTCGTGGGCGGCGGCAGCGGCCTCGCCCGGCCGGGAGCGGCCTCCCTCGCCCACGGCGGCGTGCTGTTCCTGGACGAGGCCCCCGAGTTCGAACGGCGCACCCTCGAGGCGCTGCGCCAGCCCCTCGAGTCCGGGGAGGTGCTGCTGCACCGGGCCCTCGGCGCCGTCGTCTACCCGGCCCGGTTCCAGCTCGTGCTGGCCGCCAACCCCTGCCCGTGCGGCAAGGGCGGTGGCACGGGCGTCGAGTGCCGGTGCAGCGTGCCCGAACGCCGCCGCTACGCCCAGCGGCTCTCCGGGCCGCTGCTGGACCGCGTCGACCTGCAGGTCACCGTGCGGCCCGTCGAAGCGCGGCAGCTCACGGGGGCGCCCGCGTCCGAGACCACGTCGCAGGTGGCCGCCCGGGTCGCCGCGGCCGCCGACCGCCAGGCCCGGCGCTGGGCCACCGCCGCCGAGCGCGGGCTCGCCCCGTCCGGGCTGCGCCGCAACGCGCACGTCCCCGCCGGGGTGCTGCGGCACGGCCCGTACGCCGTGCCCCGGGCGGCCCGCCGGCCCGCGGACGACGCCGTCGACCAGGGCCTGCTGAGCGCGCGCGGCCACGCCCGCGTCCTGCGCCTCGCCTGGACCCTGGCAGACCTGCGCGGCGCCGAACGGCCCGCACCCGAGGACACCGACGTGGCACTCACGCTGCGCCACCAGAACGAGGAGGACGCATGACCACCCACGTCACCCCGGCGGCAGACCACGTCGCCGGGCCGCGCCGGCCGGACGCCGCCCGGCTCGCCCGCGCCGCCCTGACCCGGCTGGTCGAGCCCGGGGACGCGCTCGCGGTGCAGACCGTCACGGCGCTGGGGCCGGAGCGGGCGCTCGCCCTGCTCACGGGCCGGGAGACGATCCAGCCCGCCGAGCGCGATCTGCTCGCCGATCTCGCCGGCGCGCCCGACACGCTGCCCCGGCGCTGGGCCGCGGGGCTGGCCCGCTGGGCGCCCCGGGCCGCCCGGCTGGAGCCGGAGCGTGACCTCGTGACTCTGCACCGGCTCGGGGGAGGCCTGCTGATCCCCGAGGACGACGCCTGGCCCGCCGCCCTGGCGGACCTGGGCGAGGAGGCGCCCCTGGGCCTGTGGTTCCGCGGCTCCGGAACGCTGCCTCCCGCGGACCGGATGCTCGCCGTCGTCGGCAGCCGGGAGGCGACCGCGTACGGGCGGACGGTGACCGCCCGCTGCGCCGCCCACGCCGTCCAGCAGGGCGCGTGCGTGATCTCCGGCGGTGCGTACGGCATCGACGGCGCCGCCCACCGGGCCGCGCTGCAGGCGCCCGCCGCACCGGAAGACGCGGCGGATCGCGACGGCGTCCCGCCCACGGTGGCGGTGCTGGCCGGCGGCCTCGACCGGTTCTACCCGGCCGGCCACGAGGACCTGCTTCGCGCGGTGATGGCCGCCGGGCTGCTCGTGTCCGAGATGCCGCCCGGTGCGAGTCCCACGCGGTACCGGTTCCTGCAGCGCAACCGGGTCATCGCCGCGCTCGCGGGGGCCGTGCTGGTGGTCGAGGCGCGCTGGCGGTCGGGAGCGCAGAACACGGCGGGCCACGCGTTCGGCCTCGGCCGCGAGGTGGGCGTGGTCCCCGGCCCCGTGACCTCGCCCAGCTCCGCCGGCTGCCACCGTCTGCTGCAGGAGAGCCCCGCCCGTCTCGTGACCACCGAGCAGGAGGCCCTCGCCCTGCTCGGCCAGGGGCCCGCCCGGAGCGGCGGCGCGGGCGGGAGGACCTCCACCCGGGCAGCTCCCGAGTCCGCCGCGCGGCCCACCGACGGGCTCACGATGGAGGAGGCCCTCGTCCACGAGGCGCTGCCCCTGCGCCAGGCGGTGCCCGTCGACCGGATCACCGTCAGCGCCGGGCTCGCGCTGCCCACCGTCCTGGCGTGCCTGTCCCGGCTGCAGCGGGCGGGCCTGGCCGAACGGGTCGAGGACCGGTGGCGGCGGGGATGACCTCCGGCCGCGTGCTCCCGGGCGGCGCCGCCCTGGGGCGGATGGCAGAGTGGGGGGATGACCCCGTCGTCCTCCGTCCGTCCCGTCCCGGTCCCGCGCGCCCCCTCGCCCCGGGACACGGCCTGGCTCGAGGCGTTCGAGGAGCACCTGCGCCACGAGCGGAACCGCAGCCCCCAGACCGTGCGCGCGTACCTCGCCGATCTGCGCGCCCTCATCGACCACGTCGCCGGCACAGCCGGCACCGCGGCGGCGCCCGCCGTGGATGACGACGCCCCCGCTCGCCACGTGCCCAGCGCACCGGACGTCCTCGCCGAGCTGGACATCGAGGACCTGCGTGGCTGGTTGGCGGCCATGAGCGGGGCCGGCCTCGCCCGCGCGACCCTGGCCCGCCGGGTGGCCGCCGTCCGCACCTTCACGGCCTGGCTGCGCCGGGAGGGCCTGCGCTCGGACGACCCCGCCCTGCGGCTGCGCTCGCCCCGACCCGAGGGGACGCTGCCCCACGTGCTCCAGGAGCAGCAGGCGAGGCGGCTCCTCGCGGCTGCCCAGGAGCGTGTGGACGCCGCCGCCGCGGGCGACGACCCTGCCGCCCACGCGCTGGCCCTGCGGGACGCCGCCCTGCTCGAGCTGCTCTACGCCACCGGCGCCCGGGTGGCCGAACTCTCCGCCCTGGACGTGGACGACCTCGAGGCCGGCCGCGGCGTCGTCCGGCTGACCGGCAAGGGAGACCGGCAGCGCACCGTCCCCTACGGCGCACCCGCGGGCCGCGCCCTCCAGGAGTGGCAGCGGCTCGGTCGCCCCCGCCTGGCCCGGCCGGACTCCGGCCCCGCCCTCTTCCTCGGCGCGCGCGGCGGCCGGCTGGGGGTGCGCCAGGCGCGCACCGTCGTCGACCGGGCACTCGAGGGCCTGGGGGACACCGCGGCGCGCGGGCCGCACGCGCTGCGCCACACGGCCGCGACCCACCTCCTCGACGGCGGCGCCGACCTGCGCAGCGTGCAGGAGCTGCTGGGGCATGCGTCCCTGCGCACCACGCAGGTCTACACACACGTCTCGATCGATCGCCTCCGCGAGGGCTACCGGCAGGCCCACCCACGCGCCTGACGCCTCCCCGGAGCACCCCCGGCCCGTCCCCTGCGCCGCCACGACACGCAGGGCGCCGCGCCGCCTCGTTGCCGGCCCAGCATCCCTGGTGCACAATGGCCCCAGGATCCACCGGAGCCGCGACGTGGTCGTAGGGGAAGACGCACCGCATCGCACCCTCGGAGGCATCCATGACCAGCACCCATACCCGCGGCGTGGTCCACATCCTCTCCGCCCCCACCGCCCTCTGCCCCCACGTGGAGTGGGCGCTGAGCTCCGTGCTCGGCCCCGCGACCTCGGTGGAGTGGGAGGGTCAGCCGGTCGCGCCCGGCCAGCACCGCGCCGAGGTGCACTGGACGGCGCCCGCCGGCACCGGCGCGCGTCTGGCCTCCGCCCTGCGTGGCTGGCCGCACCTGCGCTTCGAGATCACGGAGGAGCCGTCCGCCGGGGTCGACGGCTCGCGCTGGTCCCACACCCCGGACCTCGGCATCTTCCACGCCACCACGGACGTCTCCGGCAACATCATGGTCTCCGAGGACCGCATCCGGTACGCCTACGAGGCCGGTGCGGGCGACCCCAGCGTGCTGATGCACGAACTCTCCCTCGCGCTCGGCGAGGCCTGGGACGATGAGCTCGAGCCGTTCCGGCTGGCCGCCGCCCACGCCAACGTGCGCTGGCTGCACCGCGCTGTCTGAGCCTTCGCCCGGCCGGCGGCGCTCCGGCTCAGACGCTGCGGAACACGGCCACCGCGTTGTGGCCGCCGAACCCGAACGAGTTCTTCACGGCCACGCGCGGCCCCTCGGGCAGGCGGGCGGGGGAGCCGGTGACCACGTTCAGCGGGATCTCCGGGTCCTGGTGGTCCAGGTTGATGGTCACGGGCGCCTGGCCGTGGTGCACGGCGAGCACGGACAGGATCGACTCGATCGCGCCCGAGGCGCCCAGCAGGTGGCCGGTCTGGGACTTCGTGGCCGAGACCTGCACCTGGTCCAGGTGGTCGCCGAACACGGCCCGCATGGCCAGGTACTCCGGGGCGTCGCCCTTGGGTGTGGACGTCGCGTGGGCGTTCACGTGGCACACGTCCTCGGGGGTGATGTCGGCCGACCTCAGGGCGGCGCGCATCGCACGGGTCGCGCCCAGGCCCTCGGGCTCGGGCGCGGTGATGTGGTGGGAGTCGGAGCTGACGCCCGCGCCGGCCAGCTCGGCGTACACGCGCGCGCCGCGGGCCTTCGCGTGCTCCTCCGACTCGATCACCATGACGCCGGCGCCCTCACCGAGGACGAAGCCGTCGCGGTCCACGTCGTAGGGGCGGGACGCGGCCTGCGGGTCGTCGTTGCGCTTGGACAGCGCCTGCATCGCGGCGAACGCGGCCATCGGCAGCGGGTGCACGGCGGCCTCGGCGGCGCCGCAGATCACGACGTCGGCCTGGCCGGAGCGGACGAGCAGCAGCGCGGTCTCGAGCGCCTCGGTGCCGGCGGCGCACGCGGACACCACCGTGCGGGCGCCGGCACGGGCGCCGAACTCGAGGGAGAGCGCGCCGGCGGCGCCGTTGGGCATGAGCATCGGGACGGTCATGGGCAGCACGCGGCGCGGGCCGCGCTCGCGCAGGGTGTCCCAGCCGTCCAGGAGGGTCCACACGCCGCCGATGCCGGTGCCGAAGGCCACGGCGAGCCGGTCGCCGTCGACCTCCGCGCCCTCGAGGCCGGCGTCCTTCCAGGCCTCGCGCGCGGCGACGGTCGCCATCTGGGTGACCGGGTCCTGGCGTTTCTGCTCCACCTTGGAGAGGACCTCTGAGGTGGGCACGGCCAGCTCGGCCGCGAAGGTGACGGGCAGCTCGTACTTCTCCACCCAGTCGTGCTCCATGGTGCGCGCACCGGAGACGCCCTGCAGGGCGTGGGACCAGAAGGTGGGCACGTCGCCGCCGATGGGCGTGGTGGCGCCGAGGCCGGTGATCACTGCGGTGCGGGTCATGGGTCTGCTGCCTCTGGGTCTCGAGTGGGGATCGGGCGGAGGGGGAGTCGTCGGCACGACGCGCGGCGCTCGCCGGGGTGCCGGAAGTCGAGGGTGGCGGGGCCGGGGGCGCTCACGCGCCCCCGGCGCTCACCGAGGGGACGGGACGGGCCGGGCCCGCCGCCGTCGTGGGCCGATCAGGCCTGGGCGCCGTCGATGAAGTCGACGGCGCCCTGGACGGTCTTGAGGTTCTTGACCTCCTCGTCCGGGATCTTCACGCCGAACTTGTCCTCGGCGTTGACCACGATGGTCATCATCGAGATCGAGTCGATGTCCAGGTCGTCCGTGAAGGACTTCTCCGGCTGCACCTCGGCGGTGTCGAGACCGGTCTCCTCGTTCACGATCTCGGCGAGGCCGGCGAGGATCTCTTCCTTGGAAGCCATGGGGCGTCTCCTTCGGTAGGGGTGTGAGGTGTACGTGGACAGTGAATCAGACGGCGCCGCCTCAGGGGAGGCGGACCACCTGGACGCCGTAGACCAGCCCGGCGCCGAAGCCGATCTGCAGGGCCAGGCCGCCGGAGAGCTCGGGGTTCTCCTCCAGCAGACGGTGCATGGCCAGCGGGATGGACGCGGCCGACGTGTTGCCGGCGTCCGCGATGTCCCGGGCCACGACGACGGACTCCGGCAGCTTCAGCTGCTTGGCGAACTCGTCGATGATCCGCATGTTGGCCTGGTGCGGGATGAACGCGGCGAGGTCCTCGGGCTCCACGCCCGCGGCGTCGAGGGCCTCGCGGGCCACCTTCGCCATCGACCACACGGCCCAGCGGAAGACGGAGGGCCCGTCCTGGCGCAGCGTGGGCCAGAGCATCCCCTCCGCGCCGGTGATCGCCGAGGCGTCGCCCGTGGTGCGGGCGTGCTCCACGGCATCGCGCAGCTCCAGCTGCGAGTGCGTCATGGAGATCGTGGACCAGCGCTCCCCGTCCGAACCCCACACCGAGGGGGAGATGCCCGGCTCGTCCGCGGCCGACACGATCACGGCGCCCGCGCCGTCGCCCAGGAGGAAGGAGATGGAGCGGTCCGTGGGATCCACGACGTCGGAGAGGCGCTCGACGCCGACCACGAGCACGTGCCGCGCGGTGCCGGAGCGCACGAGCGCGTCGGCCTGCGCGACGCCGTAGCAGTAGCCGGCGCACGCGGCGGAGACGTCGTAGGCGGGCGCCGGGGTGGCGCCGATCTCGTGCGCCACGAGGGCCGCGGCCGAGGGGGTGGCGTGCGGGAAGGTGACGGTCGAGACGATCACGGCGTCCAGGTCCGAGCCCTGCAGGCCGGCCCGCTCGAGGGCCTCCCGGGCGGCGCCCACGGCCATGACGGGCACGGTCTCCTCCGCCGTGGCGCGCTGGCGCGTGACGATGCCGGTGCGCTGGCGGATCCACTCGTCCGACGAGTCGATGGGGCCGACGAGGTCCTCATTGGGGACCAGGTTCGCCGGGCGGTAGGCGCCCACGGCCACGATGCGGCTGGCCGCGGGGCGCTCGTGCTGCTTCAGGGTGACGGTCATGGTGCTTCTCTCTGCCGGGCGGTGCGCGGGGTTCAGGCCGAGTGCTCGGCCAGGAACGCCCGCGCGGCGTCCAGGTCCTCGGGGGTCTTCACGGCGAGCTGCGCGGTGCCCTTGAGACCGCGCTTGGCCAGTCCGGTCAGTGTGCCACCGGGCAGCAGCTCCAGGACGCCCGTGACCTGCCGCGTGGCCATGGTCGCCATGCACAGGTCCCAGCGGACCGGGCGGGTGACCTGGTCCACGATCCGGGCGAGCACGTCCGTGCCGGACTCGACGGCCTCGCCGTCCCGGTTGGACAGCAGGGGCAGGCGCGGGTCCGAGGGGGAGAGGCCGGCGACGTGGGCCGCGAGGTCGTCCACGGCGGGGCGCATGTGCTCCGTGTGGAACGCGCCGGCCACCTTGAGCGGGATCACGCGGGCGCGGGCGGGGGCGGACTCGGCGAGCGCGCCGAGGGCCTCCGCGGTGCCGGCGGCGACGATCTGGCCGGCGCCGTTGACATTGGCGGGCGTCAGGCCCGCCGCGTCGATGGCCGCGAGGACCTCGTCCTGGTCCCCACCCACGACGGCGGCCATGCCCGTGGGCGTGGCCGCGGCGGCCCGGGCCATGCCGGTGGCGCGCACGCGCACCAGGGAGAGGGCCTCGGCGGGGGACAGCACGCCGGTGACGGCGGCCGCGGTGACCTCGCCCACGGAGTGGCCGGCCACGACGGTCGACTTCGGTGCGGCGGCGTCCGCCTCGAGGGCCGCGGCGGCCACGAGGCCGGCCGCCACGATCAGCGGCTGGGCGACGGCGGTGTCCTTGATGGTCTCCTCGTCCGACTCAGTGCCGTGGCGGATCAGGTCCACGCCCGCGGCGTCGGAGAGGGATGCGAGCAGGTCGCGGGTCCCGTCCAGCTCGAGCCAGGGGGCGAGGAAGCCGGGCGTCTGGGACCCCTGTCCGGGGCACACGATGGCAAGCATTCCTCCATCGTGTCAGGATCGGCCGCCATCCCGGGCAGATCGCGCCACGAAGCACGGCGAGTCGGTTTGGAGGGTTTCTACAAGCGGGGGTGTGCGCCGCCCCGGCTCAGTCCGACCCGTCCCCGGTCGTCTGCCGCGCCCCCGCGAGCCGGCCCAGGGTGATCGCGGTCTGCAGGACGTACGCGTCGCGGGGGACCAGCGGGTCCCAGCCGGTCACCTCAGCCACCCGCTTGAGGCGGTACCGCACGGTGTTCGCGTGGACGAACAGCTCGCGGGCCGTGCCCTCGAGCGAGTGGCCCAGCGCGCCGTACGCGTCCACGGTCTCCAGCAGGGAGGTGCCGGCGTCGGCCAGGGGCGTGAACACCCCGTCCACGAGGGCCTCCCGGGCCGTGGGGTCGCCCAGCAGCGCCCGCTCGGGCAGCAGGTCCTCCGCCGGGGTGGGCCGGCTCGCCCGGGGGTGGGCGGCCGCGGCGCTGAGCCCGGCGAGGGTGTGCCGCGCCGAGACGTGCGCCGAGACCAGCGAGTCCACGACGGGTCCCACGATCACCGGTCCCGGCGCGAACCAGGGCGCGAGCGCCTCGCCCACCGCCCGCGCGTCCCGCACCGAGCCGACCACGAGGACGAGCCGTTCGGACTGCACGCCCACGAGCAGGTCGCAGTCGAGCCTCGCCGCGGCCCGCCGCAGGTCCGGGATGAACGCGGGCTTGTCCTGCCCCGGGGCGAGACCCGCCATGACCATCACGTCGTGGTCCCCACGCCAGCCCAGCGCGGTGGCCCGGTGCCGGATCTCGTCCGGGTCCTGCCCGCGCAGCACCGCGTCCAGCAGGACCGACTCGAGCCGCGAGTCCATCGCTCCGCGCATCTCCGCGGCCCGGGCGTACACGTCTGCGAGCGCGAACGCGACCTCGCGCGAGTAGTGGAGGATGTGCTCGCGGACGGGCGCCTGGTCGCGCTCGGCCAGCAGCTCCGGCACCCGCGTCTCGACGACGTCCACCATCGTCCGGATGAGCTGGAGGGCCCGCTGCAGCGAGATCGCCCCGGTGAGATCGGTGGGCGCGGGCCCGAAGACGTCCTGCAGGACGTGGCCCGTGGAGGTGGGCCGCTCGAACCACGTGAGGAAGCCCTGCAGGGCGCGCTGGGCCACGAGCCCGAGGGCGCTGCGCTCGTCCGGGGTGAGTCGGCGGTACCAGGGCAGGGTGGCGTCCAGCCGCTGCAGCACCGCCGTGTTCAGGGCCCCCAGGTGGCTCCTGAGGCGGGCCAGCCCGTCGGTGCTCACGGGGCGAGGGGCGGCGGGGCGGGGCTCGGGCATGCGCTTCATCCTAGGCGCGTGTTGTGGGGTTCCTACAGCGACGACGCCGGCCGCTCGCCTCCCTGGCGGAGGCGAGCGGCCGGCGTCGGGACGGGAGGGCGTCGGCCTCCCCGCGGCATGCGGGTCAGGCGTCGCCGCCCGCGATGCCGGTGGTGCCGGCGTTGACGTCGTCCAGGCGGTACTTCTCGTGCGCCTTCGCGGCCGTGCCCCGCTCGACCTCGCCCTCCTCCTCGAGGAGCTGCAGCGCGCGGACCACCATCGAGTGGGTGTCGATGAGGAAGTACCGACGGGCGGCGGCGCGGGTGTCCGCGAAGCCGAACTCGTCGGCGCCGAGCGCCGAGAAGCGGTTCGGCACGAACGGGCGGATCTGGTTCGTCCACGAGGTGGAGTAGTCCGAGGTGGCCACGATCGGGCCCTCGGCCCCCTGCAGCGCCTGCGTCACGTAGGGCACGCGCGGGGTGGCGGACGGGTCCTTCAGGGCGTCCTTCTCCGCCGCGACGGCGTCGCGGTACAGCTCGTTGTAGGAGGTCACCGACCACACGGAGGCGTTCACGCCCCACTCCTCGGAGAGGATCCGCTGGGCGTCGAGCGCCCACGGCACGGAGACGCCGGAGCCCAGGAGCTGGACCTTCGGGCCGTCGCCCTGGCCCTCGGAGAGGCGGTAGATGCCCTTGAGCAGGCCCTCCACGTCGAGGCCCTCGGGCTCCTCGATGTGGGTGATCGGCTCGTTGTACACCGTGAGGTAGTAGATGACGTTGCGGACGTCGTCCCCGCGGTCGTGGTCGCCGTACATGTCCTCCAGGCCCTGGCGCACGATGTGGGCGATCTCGTACGAGTACGCCGGGTCGTAGTGCTTCACGGCCGGGTTCGTGGACGCCAGGACGGGGGAGTGACCGTCCATGTGCTGGGTGCCCTCGCCGGCGAGGGTGGTGCGCCCGGCGGTGGCGCCGATCATGAAGCCGCGCGCGAGCTGGTCGCCTGCGGCCCAGATGTTGTCCGCGGTCCGCTGGAAGCCGAACATCGAGTAGAAGATGTACACCGGGATCATCGGCTCGCCGTGCGTGGAGTACGCCGTGCCGACCGCGTTGAATGCCGCGGTGGCGCCGTCCTCGTTGATGCCGACGTGGTAGATCTTCCCCTGCGGGGACTCCTTGTAGGACAGGAACAGATCCCGGTCCACGGACAGGTAGTTCTGGCCCTTGGGGTTGTAGATCTTCGCGGTCGGGAAGAACGAGTCCATGCCGAAGGTGCGGGCCTCGTCCGGGATGATCGGCACGAAGCGCGGTCCCATGTTCTTGTCCCGCATCAGGTCCTTGAGCAGGCGCACGAACGCCATGGTCGTGGCGGCCTGCTGCTTGCCCGATCCCTTGCGAGCCTGCTTGTACGCGGACTCCGGAGGCAGCGGGATCGCGTGGTAGTCGCTGCGCCGCTCCGGCACGAAGCCGCCCAGCTCCTTGCGCCGCTCCATCATGTACGTGATCTCCGGAGCGTCGGCGCCCGGGTGGTAGTACGGGATGTCGTACGGGTCCTTCTCGATCTGCTCGTCCGAGATCGGGATGCGGTGGCGGTCCCGGAACACCTTGAGGTCGTCCACCGTCAGCTTCTTCATCTGGTGCGTGGCGTTGCGACCCTCGAAGGACTTGCCCAGGCCGTAGCCCTTGATGGTGTGGGCCAGGATCACGGTGGGCTGGCCCTTGTGCTCCATGGCGGCCTTGTAGGCGGCGTACACCTTCTTGTAGTCGTGGCCGCCACGCTTGAGGCCCCAGATCTCGTCGTCGGTCATGTCCGCCACCATCTCCTTGGTGACGGAGGACCGGCCGAAGAAGTGGTCGCGCACGAAGCCGCCGGACTCGGCCTTGTAGGTCTGGTAGTCGCCGTCGAGCGTCTCGTTCATGATGCGCACGAGCTCGCCCTCGTCGTCGGCCTCGAGCAGCGGATCCCACTCGCGGCCCCACAGGACCTTGATGACGTTCCAGCCGGCGCCCCGGAAGTAGGACTCCAGCTCCTGGACGATCTTGCCGTTGCCGCGCACCGGCCCGTCGAGACGCTGCAGGTTGCAGTTGATGACGAAGGTGAGGTTGTCGAGCTTGTCGTTGGCCGCGATGTGCAGCTGGCCGCGCGACTCCGGTTCGTCCATCTCGCCGTCGCCGAGGAAGGCCCACACGTGCTGGTCGGAGGTGTCCTTGATGCCGTTGTTGTGCAGGTACCGGTTGGTCTGCGCCTGGAAGATGGCGTTCATCGGCCCCAGGCCCATGGACACGGTGGGGTACTGCCAGAAGTGCGGCATCATCCGCGGGTGCGGGTAGGAGGGCAGGCCGTGGCCCTGGCGGGACTTCTCCTGGCGGAAGCCGTCGAGGTCCTCCTCGGTCAGGCGGCCCTCGAGGAAGGCTCGGGCGTAGTTGCCCGGCGAGGAGTGGCCCTGGAAGAAGATGTGGTCGCCGCCGCCCGGGTGGTCCTGGCCGCGGAAGAAGTGGTTCAGGCCCACCTCGTAGAGGGTCGCCTGGCCTGCGTAGGAGGAGATATGGCCGCCGACGCCGACGCGTTGGGCGCGCTGCACCAGGGCCATGGCGTTCCACCGCAGGTAGTTGCGGTAGCGGCGCTCGAGCTCCTCGTCGCCCGGGTACTCCGGCTCCTGGTCCGCCGGGATCGTGTTCACGTAGTCCGTGGTGGTCACGTAGGGCAGGGCGACGGACTGGGCGCTCGCGCGCTGCATGAGGGAGCGCATGATGTACTGCGCCCGCTCCGTGCCGCGCTCCTCGATGAGTCCGTCGAGGGACTCGATCCACTCCGACGTCTCCTGCGGATCCTTGTCCGGGAGCTGGTCGGTCAGACCGCTGCGGATCTGCGAGCTCTCTTCAGCTGCGCTCACGGTGCCTCCTGGTTCTCGTGCGGAGGGGTGCTCCGCGGTGGGCTGCGGGCAGACGATCCGGTCCGGGCCCGCGACGCCGAGCCGGGCGCGTCGCCCGGAGAGTGCGTCTGTTCCTCCCCAGAGTAGACCGGAGCCGCCGCGTCCGCCCGGCCGGAGGCCCCGGAACGGCGGCGTCCACGGCGTATGGTGGTCATCATCACCCGCTCGACGGCGCGGGCCGCAGTGCCCGCCACCATCAAGGAGGACCGGACACTATGCAGGCTGGGTCGACGCCGACCTCGACGGACAGCGCCCTGCTGGCGGAGCTCGCCCTCTCGAGGGGCGACCTGGTGCAGGAGTGGGGGTACGACGACGACGTCGACGTCACCTTCCGCGACGCGCTCGAGGACGCGCTCGGCGAGGAGCTGCTGACCGAGGACGACCAGGAGCCGGCGGACGCGGTCCTCTTCTGGTGGCGCGCGGACGACGGCGACGTCATGGATCTCGCGGACGCCCTCGTGGACGCCCAGCGCTCCCTCGATGCCGGCCCCGTCTGGATCATGACCCCCCGCAAGGGGCGCCCCGGCCACGTCAGCCCGGCGGACGTCGCCGAGGCCGCCTCCACCGCGGGCCTGCACGCCACCACCGGGGCCGGTGCCTCCGAGGACTGGGCCGCTCAGAAGCTCGTCCAGAAGCGCGGTGGCTGAGCCCCCGTCCGGCGGGACGCGGGGCGCCGACGTCGTCCCCGCGCTGCGCGACGACCACGGCCAGACGTGGCCGTGGCCGCCGACGCGCGGGCCCCAGGACGCCGCCGGGCCGCGGGGCACGTGGCTCGTCTTCCTGCCCGGGGCGTTCACGCCGGTGTGCACGGACGAGCTCGGCTGGCTCGGGGCGCTCGCCGAGGACGTGGCGGTCGACGATGTGGCTGTCCGCGTGGTCTCGTGTGATGCCGCCCCCGTGCTGCGCCGCGTCCGCGAGGAGCTGGCACTGCCGGAGCCGCTCACCCTGCTCTCCGATTTCTGGCCCCACGGCGCGGCCTGCCGTGCCCTCGACGTCTTCGACGTGGAGACCGGGCGGCCCCGCCGCGTCTCCGTGCTGCTCGACGCGGACGGGGTCGAGGCCGCGCGCGTGGTCGCCGCCCCGGGACAGGCACGCACCCGGAGCGAGCACGAGGCGGCGACGCGCGACCTGCTCGCTCACCGGTAGCCTGGACGGACACCGGCACCCGTAGCTCAGTCGGTCAGAGCATCTCGTTTACACCGAGAGGGTCGGGGGTTCGAGTCCCTCCGGGTGCACCGATCGCGGGGCCATGACACGGCGTGACGCCGCGGCTCCGTCATGCCGACCGCCCGTCAGGCGCCTATGAGAGCATGCTCACCATCATGGGCTCCTCGTCAGCGTCCTCGCGCGCCTCCGCTCCGCCCTCGCGGTGGGCCGAGGTGCGCTCCGGCGTCGCCGTGACGCTGGGCGCCGGCCTCGGCCTGTTCCCGCTGGGCATGGCCTTCGGGATGCTCGTGGTCCAGGCCGGGCTGCCCGCGTGGGTCGCACCCCTGTTCTCCGTGGTCGTGTTCGCCGGGTCCGTCGAGCTGCTGCTCGTCTCGCTGGTGGTGGCGGGCACCCCGCTGCTCACGATCGCCGTGACGGTGTTCCTGGTGAACTTCCGCCACGTGTTCTATGCGTTCAGCTTCCCGCTGCGCGTGGTCCGGGGGCGCTTCGCGCGGATCTACTCGATGGGCGCCCTGATCGACGAGGCCTACGCCATCGCCGCCGCCCGGCCTCGCGGCTGGACCGGCCCCCGACTGGTCGCCATGCAGGTCGCGCTGCATGCGTACTGGGTGCTCGGGGGCCTCGCCGGGGTGGCCGTGGCCTGGCTGCTGCCCGGACCGGTGGAGGGCCTGGAGTTCGCGCTCGTCGCCCTCTTCATCGTGCTCGCCATGGACGCCGCCCGCACGCGGGCCCAGCTGCCCCTCGTGCTGGCGGCCGCGGTCGCCGTCGGGGTGGCCCTGCTGCTGGCGCCGGCGCAGGTGCTCGTCGTCGCCTTCGCCCTCTACGCCGCGGTGCTGATCGCGTTCCACGTGCTCGCCGCACGCGGGACCGCCCTGCCGCTGCCCGAGCCCGTGCCCGTCACCGGACCGGTGCCCGTCGTCGCCGCGACGGGGGAGCGGGCCGGCACGGATGCCGAGCCCGGCGCCGGGGAGGACCCCCGATGACCGGCGCCGCGTACCTGGTGGCCGCGGCCGTCGTCGCGGGCCTCGTGACCTTCTGCCTGCGCGCGTTGCCGTTCGCCCTGCTGCAGCCGTTGCGGGAGTCCGTGCTCGCCGCGCGGCTGGCGGTGTGGATGCCCGCCGGCGTGCTGACCATCCTGGCCCTGGTGATGCTGCTCGACGCCGCGGCGCTGGCCCCCGGAGAGCCCGTGGACGGGACGCGGGTGGCCCACGCGCTGATCGCGGCGGCGGTGACGGTCGTCGTGCATCTGCTGGCCGGGCGGCGGACCCTGGTCTCGATCGCCTCCGGCACGCTGGCCTACGTGCTGTTGGTCAACCTGGCCTGAGCGGCGGCGGGGCGGGTTCGCCCAGGCGTTCGGCCCACGCGCGGCTCGCCGCGGCGAGGCGCCTGCCGTAGGCGGTGACGCCGTGGGCGAGTGTCCCGGCGTTGTAGAGCGTCCCCGCCCGGGCGATCCCCTCCGCGGAGAGGTCGCCACGCAGGTGCCCGCGGAGGATCTCCAGCCCGAAGGCCAGGTTGTCCTCCGGCTCCCACAGGCGGAGGCCGCGCTCGGCCGCCTGTGCGAAGTACGGCGGCCACGTGATCTGCGCGGGCCCCACCCCGTTCGACGTCTCACCCTGCGCCACCCGGGCCACGAGCTCCTCGTAGCGCTCCCGGGTCACGGGGACGTCCGTCCCGCGCGGGGCACTGTGCACGCCGCCGGCGTCGTGCCCGAAGACGTTCCGGCCACCGGACTCGAGCTCGGCCAGGGCCGCCGCCACCGCGAGGGGAACGTCCGCCCGGCGTGCGGCGGCCACGATCGCCGCGGCGTTGTCGAGGTGTCGGCCGAGCGTCGCCGGCGGGTCGGAGGAGCGGTCGCGGGCGGAGCGGCGGGTGAGGAGGTCGCGGAGCAGGCCCATCGGCCCACCCTCCCGCATCCCGGGTTGAGTTGTCGCGGGTGACGGGCCCGCGCACCCGCGACAACTCAACCCGGGATGCGGGGCAGGGGCCGGGCGGCGGCGCGTCGTCGGCGTCCGGGGCGCACTAGGGTGGAGCGCATGTCCGCGACCCCCCTCGGCTTCTGGAAGCTGCCCGCACGTCCCGACGGCGCCGCCCGTCACCTCGCCGTCATCACCGGGGGCGAGGCGCAGCAGACCATGCTCTTCCTCCAGGACGGGCAATGGTCCATCCTCGCCCTCTTCCAGGACGAGCTGGCCGGCAAGGCCGCCGCCCGCACCCTGGACGCGCTCCTGCAGTCCGTCACCTGTCTGCGCATGGGCGGCCGTGACGTCCTCGACGGTGCCGACACCCCGCGGCCCGGTATCGAGTGGGCCGGCTACGACCGCGAGTTCGAGGAGGCCGACGTGGCCGAGCAGCGCGACGTCGAGCCGCGCGGCCGGATCTGGATCCTCCCCGCCACGGACGGCGCCTCCGTCGGCCTCAAGCTTCCCGGGCACCGCCGGTACGACGACGCCGTCGCCCAGTTCGCCGACGTCGACGCGGCGCGTGCCGCCGTCGCGGCGATCGACGAGCTCCTGGGCGTCGGCCCGCGCGGCTGAGCCGGCCGGCGTTCGTCGGCCCGGGGTCGTGACCGTTCGCCTCCCAGGGTTCACCTGCTGTTCACCCGGCTGCGCTGCCGGGCCCGGCTTCCTCGTCCGCCGCCCACCCATAATGGTGTGAAGAGCACAGGCCGCGGCCCGCCTCCGTCGTACCGAGGAGGGGACGGGCGGGCACGGTGACGCACCCAGTGAAGGAGACGGTCCATGGAGCTGCTGCAGCCCGACGCCCCCCGCGAGAACCTGCGCGAGTTCATCGACAAGCTGCGCGACGGCGGCTACACCGTCTCGGACGGCCACACCAACGATCCCGACCTGATCGATCCGCAGGGCCGTGCCGTGGAGACGTGGAAAGAGGACTACCCGTACGAGACGCGCATGACGCGCGAGGAGTACGAGCTGGAGAAGTACCGCCTGCAGATCGAACTGCTCAAGCTGCAGTACTGGGGCGAGGACACCGGCCAGCGCCACATCATCGTCTTCGAGGGCCGCGACGCCGCCGGCAAGGGCGGCACCATCAAGCGCTTCACCGAGCACATGAACCCCCGCACCGCCCGCGTCGTGGCCCTCAACAAGCCCTCGGACCGCGAGCTCGGCCAGTGGTACTTCCAGCGCTACATCCAGCACTTCCCCACGGCGGGCGAGATCGTGCTGTTCGACCGCTCGTGGTACAACCGCGCCGGCGTCGAGCGCGTGATGGGCTTCGCCACGGACGAGCAGTACCGCCGCTTCATGAACCAGGTGCCGCTGTTCGAGAAGATGCTCGTGGACGACGGCATCCACCTCACCAAGTTCTGGTTCTCCGTGACACAGACCGAGCAGCGCACGCGCTTCGCGATCCGCCAGATCGACCCGGTCCGCCAGTGGAAGCTCTCGCCCATGGACCTCGAGTCCCTGGACCGCTGGGAGGCGTACACGGAGGCCAAGGAGGCCATGTTCCTCCACACGGACACGGACCACGCCCCGTGGATCTCCATCCGCTCCAACGACAAGAAGCGGGCCCGCCTCAACGCGATGCGCTACTTCCTGTCCCAGTTCGAGTACGAGGGCAAGGACCACGAGGTCGTCGGCACCCCGGACCCGCTGATCGTGCGCCGCGGCCGCGACGCCGTGGGGGACTGACCGCGGTCGACGTAGGCTGGGGGCGGGTCCGTGTCCGGCACGGCCCGTCCCACCGTCCGAGCCACAGGAGGCCCCCGCGATGACCGAGCAGACCACCACCGTCCCCGTCGGCGCCGCCGACATCGGCGTCACGGGCCTGGCGGTGATGGGCGCGAACCTCGCGCGCAACTTCGCCCGCCACGGCTACACGGTGGCCCTGCACAACCGCAGCCGGGCCCGCACGGACCAGCTCGTGGCCGAGCACGGTGACGAGGGCGCGTTCGTGGCGACGGAGACGCTCGCCGAGCTCGTGCAGTCCCTCGCCGTGCCGCGCCGGGTGCTCATCATGGTCAAGGCGGGCGCCCCCGTGGACGCCGTCATCGACCAACTCGTCCCCCTGCTGGACGAGGGCGACATCGTCATCGACGCCGGCAACTCCCATTTCGAGGACACCCGCCGCCGCGAGGCGGCCCTCGCCGAGAAGGGCCTGCACTTCGTGGGCGTCGGTGTCTCCGGCGGCGAGGAGGGTGCCCTGCACGGTCCGGCGATCATGCCCGGCGGTCCGGAGAAGTCCTACGAGGCCCTCGGCCCGATGCTCGAGAAGATCGCCGCGCAGTTTGAGGGGGAGCCGTGCTGCGCCTGGGTCGGCACGGACGGCGCCGGCCACTACGTGAAGATGGTCCACAACGGCATCGAGTACGCGGACATGCAGGTCATCGGCGAGGCCTACGACCTGCTGCGCCGTGTGGGCGGCCTCGAGCCCGCCGAGCAGGCCGAGGTGTTCACGGCGTGGAACCAGACCGACCTGGCCTCCTACCTCATCGAGATCACGGCCGAGGTGCTCGCGCAGGTGGACGCGGCCACGGGCCGCCCGCTCGTGGACGTGATCGTGGACGAGGCCGGGCAGAAGGGCACCGGCCGCTGGACCGCGATCTCGGGTCTCGACGTCGGCTCCCCGGTGGCCGCGATCGCCGAGTCCGTCTTCGCCCGCTCGCTGTCCTCTCAGCGCGCGGTGCGCGAGGTCGCCCGTGAGACCCTCGCGGCCGGCGTCGACGAGGAGGCGCAGCGCGCCCCGCAGGACACGGACGCGTTCGTGGAGGACGTGCGCCAGGCGCTGTTCGCCTCCAAGCTCGTGGCCTACGCGCAGGGCATGGACATGCTCGCGGCCGCCGCCGAGGAGTACGGCTGGTCGCTGGACCTGGGCACCATCGCCTCGCTGTGGCGGGACGGCTGCATCATCCGCGCCGACCTGCTCGACGTGATCATGCAGGCCTTCGGCGGCCGCGACACCTCCCGCCATCCGGCGCCGGGCACCCGCGCCCCCGGCCAGCCGCTCAACCTGCTCTTCGCCCCCGAGTTCGCCCAGGCGATCGCCGAGGCCCTGCCGGCCTGGCGCCGCGTCGTCGGCACCGCCGTCGCCGCGGGCGTGCCGGTCCCGGTGTTCTCCTCGGCCCTGGCGTACTACGACGGCCTGCGGGCCGACCGCTTGCCGGCCGCCCTCGTGCAGGGCCAGCGCGACTACTTCGGCGCCCACACCTACCTGCGCGTGGACCGCGAGGGCTCGTTCCACACGCTGTGGTCCGGCGACCGCACCGAGGTCGACGGCGAGGGCGTGCCCGTGGTCATGCCGCAGCCGACCGAGGGCGACCCCACGCAGGACTGACCCGGCGTGGACCCGGCCCTCAGATCCAGAGGGCCGGGTCCACGTACTCCGCGGGGTCCACGAGCGGCTTGCCCTCGGACGGGCCCTTGCGCGGTCGGACGGTGGCCGGCACGCCGGTGGCGATCGCGTCGGCGGGGGTGTCCTTCACGACGACGGCGTTGGCGCCCACCGCCGTTCCCTCCCCGATCTCGACGGGTCCGAGGATCTTGGCGCCGGCCCCCACCACGACGCCGTCGCGCAGCGTGGGGTGCCGCTTCACCTTGGCCAGGGAGCGGCCGCCGAGGGTGACCCCGTGGTACAGCATCACGTCGTCGCCGATCTCCGCGGTCTCGCCGATCACGACGCCCATGCCGTGGTCGATGAAGAACCGACGACCGATCGACGCGCCGGGGTGGATCTCGATGCCCGTGGCCGCGCGCGTGACCTGCGAGAGCACGCGCGCGGGCATCTTCAGCCGGTCGTGCCGCCACATCCGGTGCGCGACGCGGTGCGCCCACACGGCGTGCAGACCCGAGTAGACGAGGGCCACCTCGAGGTCACCGCGCGCCGCCGGGTCATGGCTGCGGACGGTCGCGATGTCTTCCTTGATGCGGGAGAACAGTCCCACGGGCGGCCCCTTCGGGTCGGTGCGGTCGGTGAGCGGGCGGCGGTCAGCCGCGGATGTCCTCGAAGAGGGCGGTGGAGATGTAGCGCTCGCCGAAGTCACACACGATGGCGACGATCAGCTTGCCCTCGGACTCGGGCTTGGCGGCCTCCTTGAGGGCGGCCGAGATGATCGCGCCGGTGGAGATGCCGCCGAGGATGCCCTCCTCGGTCCCGAGCCGACGGGCGGTCTCGATGGACTCCTCGAAGGTGGCCGGGTAGACCTCGTCGTAGAGGTCGGTGTCGAGGATCTCGGGCACGAAGTTCGCGCCGATGCCCTGGATCTTGTGCGGGCCGGCCTGGCCACCGGAGAGGATGGGGGAGTCGGCCGGCTCGACGGCGATGAGCTTCACGTCCGGCTTCTGCTCGCGCAGGTACCGGCCCGCGCCCGTGATGGTGCCGCCGGTGCCGACGCCGGCGATGAACACGTCCACGGCGCCCTCGGACGCGTCCCAGATCTCCGGGCCGGTGCCCGTGTAGTGGGCCTGGACGTTGGCCTGGTTCGCGAACTGCTGGGCCCAGATGGAGTTCGGGGTGCTGCGGACGATCTCCTGGGCGCGCTCGAGGGCGCCGCGCATGCCGTCTGCACCGGGGGTCAGCACGATCTCGGCGCCGAACGCCTTGAGCATCACGCGGCGCTCGGTGGACATGGTCTCAGGCATGGTCAGGATCACGCGGTAGCCGCGCGCCGCGCCGACCATGGCCAGGGCGATGCCGGTGTTGCCGGAGGTGCCCTCCACGATGGTGCCGCCGGGGGTCAGCTCGCCGGCCGCCTCCGCGGCGTCGACGATGGCGGTGCCGATGCGGTCCTTCACCGAGTTGGCCGGGTTGTAGAACTCGACCTTCACGGCGACGTCGCCGGGCAGGTCCTGCGCGAGGCGGTTCAGCCGGACCAGGGGCGTGTTGCCGACCGCCTGGGTGATGTCGTCAAGGATGCGGGCCATGGTGATACCTCCGGTGGTGGTGCGCCTCGGGGCGCGGGCGATCTAGTGGGTGTTCCTGCGTCAGGCTATCGAGCCGCGGCGCCGCTCAGGCGTCCACGAGCCACGCGGAGTAGTTCCGGCGCACCTTCGCGAGCTTCGGATCGATGACCACACGGCAGTATCCGTTGGAACGGCGCCGCGCATAGAAGTCCTGGTGAATGTCCTCGGCCGGGTGCCACGCGGACGCCGGCTCGACGCGTGTGACGATGGGGCTGTCATAGTTCGCCTGCGCCCGGGCGATCTCGTCCGCGAAGAACCGGGCCTCGGCCTCGTCGTGGGCGAAGACGGCCGATCGGTACTGGGTGCCGACGTCGGCCCCCTGGCGGTTCAACGACGTGGGGTCGTGGCCGGTGAAGAACAGATCCATGATCACCTCGGGCGGCACGACGGCGGCGTCGAAGCGCACGCGGACCGCTTCGGCGTGGCCGGTGGTCCCGGTGCACACGGACTCGTAGCTCGGGGCGGGGTCGTCGCCTCCGGTGTAGCCGGACTCGACGGCGAGCACGCCCCGCACGCGACGGTAGACGGCGTCGAGGCACCAGAAGCAGCCGCCGGCGAGCGTCAGCTCGCGGACGTCGGCGGGCGCGTCGGAGGCGCCGAGGGGCTCGGTACGGGGGGAGTCGGTCATGGCAGGCACAGCAACGCGGCCCGCGCTTTTCATTCCCGACGGCGCCGCGCCGTGCCCTCACCCAGGGCCGCCGGGTCGTGCGTGCCCGGGCCGGGTGGGCCATCATGGCCGGTATGACCGTGTCCCGTCCCACCGTCCCCGTCTCGCCGGTGCATGCCCTGGCCCCGCCGACGCTCGGGCAGGTCCTCGAGGTCGTCCAGGGGCTGTGGCCGCGGGAGCTGGCGGAGCCGTGGGACGCCGTCGGGCCGGTGGCCGGGCGCCCGGAGGCCCCGGTGCGGACCGTCCTGTGGGCGCTGGATCCCGTGCAGGCCGTGGCCGACGAGGCCGTCGCCCGCGGGGCCGACCTCGTGGTCACCCACCACCCGCTCCTGCTGCGCGGGACCTCGTCCGTCGCCGCCGTCGGACACGCCGCCGCCGCGAAGGGCCGCCTGCTGCACACCCTGATCGAGCACCGCATCGCCCTGCTGGCCGCGCACACCAACGCCGACGTCGTCGTGGACGGCGTCTCGGACGTGCTGGCCCGTGCCGTCGGCGTCACCGGAGCGCTCTCGCCCCTGACGGCCTCCGCCGCCGGCACCGGGGCCGAAGGCATCGGCCGGGTGGGCGACCTGCCCGAGGAGACCGACCTGGCCGCCTTCGCCCGGGCCGTGCACGCGGCGCTGCCCGCCACGGCCGGCGGCGTGCGCGTGGCGGGCGACCCCGCCCAGCGCATCCGCCGCGTCGCCGTGTGCGGCGGTGCCGGAGACAGCCTCTTCGACGCGGTCCGCGCGTCCGGTGCGGACGTCTACGTGACCGCCGATCTGCGCCACCACCCGGCCTCGGAGGCCCGGGAGACGGCCGCGACGGGGGAGGGGCGTCCTGCGCTCGTGGACGTCTCGCACTGGGCGAGCGAGTCCCTGTGGCTCGAGCACGGCGCCCGCGCCCTGGAGGCTGCCCTGGCGGAGCGGGGACTGGGCGTCACCACCCTGTTCTCAGATCACCGCAGCGACCCCTGGGACTTCCTGGTCGGGGGAGAGCGGGCCGACGAGGGGAGTCACGCGTGAGTGAGGTCACCGCACCGCCGGCGGTCCAAGCCCGGCTGCTGGAGCTGCAGGAGCTCGACACGGCCCTGGATCAGGCCCGCGCCGCCGTCCGTCGGCTCAAGGCGGACCCGGAGCACGCCCGGCTGCGCGCCCGTGCGCAGGAGTTCGAGGAGGCGCTGCCCGGTCTGCAGGACGCCGCCCGCACCGCCGACCGGGCGGGGGCCGAGGCCACCGAGAGGGCCGCCGCCACCCGCGCCCGTCGGGACCGGACCCGAGAGCGGCTCGAAGCGGGCCAGGGCGGGTCCAAGGAGCTGCAGGCCATGCAGCACGAGGACGATACGCTCACCGCGCTGCTCGATGATCACGAGGCCGCGGCCCTCGAGGCCATGGAGGCCGCCGACGCCGCCGAGTCCCGGCTCGTGAAGGGCCAGGCTGCTCTGGAGCAGGCGCGGGACGAGGTCGAGGCCCGCGCGGCGGAGGTGCGCCGCGTGGGGCAGGCCGTGACCCAGCGTGGCCGGGACCTCATCCAGCGCCGGGCGGCGTTGGCCGCGGAGTTCCCCGCGTCGTTGCTGGCCCTGTACGAGCAGGCGCGGGAGCGCAACGGCGGCATCGGCGCGGCCCGGCTCGTCGGGAACCGGTCCGCGGCCGCGGGCACGGAGCTGTCGCCCGCGGAGGTCGCGCGCATCCGGGCCCTCCCGCCGGCCGCCGTCGCCCGTTGCCCCGAGTCCGGCGCCATCCTCATCCGGGACTGACCCCGGGCCCCGCCCCCGGCGCGATCAGTAGAGTGGGGGGCCGCGTCGGACGGCGCGACCACGGACACGAGGAGGCGCACGGTGAGCGGACGAGTCCTGCAGGTGGAGGCCGACGGCGGGTCGCGGGGCAACCCCGGCGTCGCCGGCTATGGTGCCCTGGTGCGCGACCCGGCCACGGGCGAGATCCTCCGGACCGACGCCGCCCCGCTGGGGAAGGCGTCGAACAACGTGGCCGAGTACTCCGGGCTCGTGGCCGGGCTGCGGATGGCCCGGGACCTCGACCCCGAGGCGCGGGTGCACGTGCTGATGGACTCCAAGCTCGTGGTGGAGCAGATGTCCGGGCGGTGGAAGATCAAGCACGAGGACATGCGGCGCCTCGCGGCCGAGGCCCGGTCCGTGTTGCCCCCCGAGCGCGTCACCTACGAATGGATCCCGCGCAACCGGAACAAGGACGCCGACCGCCTCTCCAACGAGGCCATGGACGCCGGCGCGCGGGGCGGCCAATGGGACGCGGGCGCGTCCGAGGTGCCGGTCGCGGCCCCCGCGGCCGCGGGGTCGACCGCCGCGGAGGCGTCCACGACCCCCGCATCGGCGGTGGCCGGGTCCGGCCTCGACGCGGACGCGGACGTCCGGGCCGTGGAGGCGGACGGGCCCGACGCCGTCGCCTCGCCGGAGGGTGCGACCCCGGCGCCCGCGCCCACGGGCCGGCTGCACCACGTGGAGATCTGGGTCGCCGACCTCGCGGCGGCCGAGGCGAGCCTCGGCTGGCTGTTCGGCGAGCTCGGCTACGTGCCGGGCGAGGGGTGGGCCGAGGGCCGGACGTACCAGGGGGCGGGGGAGTACCTCGTGCTCGAGGCCGGGCCCGACGTCGCCGCGGGCGCCCACGAGCGCACCCGCCCGGGCCTGAACCACCTGGCCTTCCGGGCCGGATCGCGCGCCCGCGTGGACGAGCTCACCGCCGCCGCGCGCGACCGGGGGTTCCGCCTGCTCTTCGAGGACCGCCACCCGCACGCCGGGGGAGCGGACCACTACGCCGCCTACCTCGAGACCGCGGACGGCTTCGAGGTGGAGCTGGTGGCCGTCGAGGACTGAGGCCGCGTCCGGGCAGACCGCGCCTCGCCCGGGGTCACCCCTCGGGCAGGATCACCCGCAGCGCGCCGGGCTTCGCGCCGGACGGCCGGGCCAGCTCGACCTCCCAGCCGTGGCCGTCCCCGGCCCGCGCGACCACGTCCGCCACGCGGTCCAGCGTCGAGGTCTCCCGCGCCCCCGCCTCCAGGAGCGCGCGGGCCACGAGGCCGCGGGTGTGCTTGGCGAAGTGCGAGACGACCGTACGCTGGCCGTCGCGCAGCTGGAACACGTCCACTGCGAGGGTCCGCTCCGCCGGTGCCCGCCACTGGGCCGCATAGCCGCCGGAGCGGCAGTCGACGACGGGCCCGCCGTCCCGTGCGGCGAGCGCGTCGAGGGCGGGGGTCAGGACGGGGCGCCAGTGCGCGGCCAGCCCGGGCAGCCCCGGCAGCTTCGCGCCGACGGGCAGCCGGAAGGCGGGGATCCGGTCCGCCAGCGCGGTGGCGCCGAACAGCGCGGAGAAGACCAGCACGGACGCGCGGGCGCGGCGCTTCGCCGCCGCGGACAGGGAGGCGTGGTCGAGCGCATCGAAGAGCACGCCCGTGAACACCCGGTGACCGGGCGCGGCGGGGGCGACGGCCAGGCGCGTGTTCGCCTCGACCTCGCCGGTGAGCGACGCCCCGACGCCGAGAGCCGCCAGGGCATCCGGGGCGGCCGAGACCGCGGCGAGCCGCGTGAGCAGGTCCGCGCGGGCGCCCGTCACCGCGGCGTCATCGGCCAACGCGAGGGCATCGAGGTCGAGCGGGGCCCCGGAGCGGGGCGCGGTCTTGCCCTCGGAGGGCGGCAGCAGGATCAGCACCGGGCCAGCCTAGCCAGGCGCCCCCGGACCGACGCGCGGACGGGCCGGGCCGACGTCGTCGTCCGGACCTGGCACAGTGGTGGGGTCCGCACAGCCGCCCCGCATCCCAGGAGTCGCCCGATGACCGCCATGAACGTGTTCGGCGTGGTGTACCCGTTCGTCCTGCTCGTGATCGCGGCCGCCGTGTGGCTCGGGATCCGCTCCAGTGGGCGGGAGCGCACGCACGCCTCCGCTCTGGAGCAGCGCCTGCGGGAGCGCACCTTCACGGGGCAGGACCGCGTGACGCTCGAATGGCCGCGGGACCGGCGACGCCCGAGCCTGGCGAAGGTCGTCTCGATCGGCGAGTCGTACGGGTACCGCCTGCTGGACAAGCGGGAGCGCGAGCACGTGGTGGAGCTCGAGTTCGAGCGGATCCTCGACGACGAGGGGTTCTGACCCTCGCCGGGGGCCGTGAGGCGGGACGGACCGGCTGTAAGCCGGGTTCTGTGCCTCGCGCGCGTTGCCCCGCGCGAGGTGACGGCCATCCATCTGGGCCCGCCATCGCTGACGGGCTCGAGCGGCCAACCCGGACGCTGGGGCGAGCAGCCCTCGTGACGCGTCCTGTTCGGCCTTGCACCGGATGGGGTTTACCGAGCCGGCCCCGTCACCGGGGCCGCTGGTGGTCTCTTACACCACCCTTTCACCCTTACCGCCGCGCCAGCGGCGCGGAGGCGGTCTTCTCTCTGTGGCACTGGCCCGCGGGTCGCCCCGGGTGGATGTTGTCCACCATCCTGCTCTGCGGTGCCCGGACTTTCCTCGCACCCCCGCAGGGGCACGCGGCCGTCCGCCGATCCGTCCCGACCGACCAGTCTACGCCCCGCCGAGGCCGCGGGGGCGCTCCGGACGTGTCCTCACTTAGAATGGAGGCGTCCGCCGACAACGAGGTCGGGGGATGGGGCCTGCCCAGGACGGCCCCGCCAGGTTTCAAGGAAGGACTCCCGTGGCAGACACCGCCTCGACCCAGACCCCTGAGTGGAACACGCAGCAGAAGCTCGCGGAGAAGATGGTCCCCCTGCTGGGCACCCTGTACCGCGAGCACAACGTGGTCACCTCGATCTACGGGCGCTCCCTCGTGAACCGCGGCGTGATCGACATCATCAAGGCCCACCGCTACGCCCGCCGCGTGCAGGAGGCCCCGCTGAGCGTCGAGTCCACCTACCCCCTGGTCGAGGCGATGGCTGCGATGGACCTGGGCGCCGCCACCGTCGACCTGGCCGAGCTGGCCGCCAAGCAGAAGGCCTCGGGGCAGGACGTCCAGGCCTTCCTGGACGCCGAGCTCGCCGAGGTCAAGGGCAAGGCCGGTGAGGGCCTGGGCGAGACCCAGGACGTCGTGCTCTACGGCTTCGGTCGCATCGGCCGCCTGCTGGCCCGCATCCTCCTCGACCACGCCGGCGGTGGCTCCAAGCTGCGCCTGCGTGCCGTCGTCGTGCGCAAGAACTCGGAGGACGACCTGATCAAGCGCGCCTCCCTGCTGCGCCGCGACTCGATCCACGGCCCGTTCGACGGGACGATCGTGGTGGACGAGGACCGCGACGTGATCACCGCCAACGGCACCGAGATCCAGGTCATCTACTCGAACGACCCGACCACGGTGGACTACACCTCCTACGGCATCAAGGACGCGCTGGTCGTCGACAACACCGGACGCTGGCGCGACGACGAGGGCCTGTCCCAGCACCTGCAGGCCAAGGGCGCCGCGAAGGTTCTGCTGACCGCCCCGGGCAAGGGCGAGATGAAGAACATCGTGTTCGGCGTGAACTCGGACGACATCACGCCCCAGGACACGATCGTCTCGGCAGCCTCCTGCACCACCAACGGCATCACCCCGGTGCTCAAGGTCATCCAGGACGACTACGGCATCGACCACGGCCACGTGGAGACCGTGCACGCCTACACCAACGACCAGAACCTCGTGGACAACTTCCACAAGGGCGCCCGTCGTGGCCGTGCCGCCGGCATGAACATGGTCCTCACCGAGACCGGCGCCGCCAAGGCCGTGGCCAAGGCCCTGCCCGAGCTCAAGGGCAAGCTCTCCGGCAACGCCATCCGCGTCCCCACCCCGGACGTGTCCATGGCCATCCTCAACCTCGAGCTGACCAAGCCCACCTCGGTGGAGGAGCTCAACGCCCGCCTGAAGCAGGAGTCCCTCACCGGCCCCCTGCGCGGCCAGGTCGGCTACGTGGACTCCCCGGAGGTCGTGTCCACCGACTTCGTCGGCTCGGACCGCGCCGGCGTCGTGGACGGCCTGGCGACCCTCGTGAACAACGACGGCAAGAACGCGATCCTCTACGTCTGGTACGACAACGAGTACGGCTACTCGCACCAGGTGATCCGCGTGGTGGAGAAGATGGCGGGCCAGCAGGTCCCCGCCTTCCCGCAGGCCTGACCCGCAGACGACCGACGGCCCGTCCCCGCGGAGGGGACGGGCCGTCGTCGTGTGCCGACCGGGTCGGACCTCGAGCCGAGGCTCAGGCCTCGTCGTCCCCGTGGTCGCCGTCGGGGCCGTGCTCGTGGTCCGCGTGGTCGTCGGCGTCATGGCCGAAGGGGTCCTCGTCGGTACCGGGCAGCCACGTCACGCCGGGCACGTTCAGGCGCTCGGCCCGCTGCGCGCGCTTCCAGCGCCGCTGCCACTTGCCCTCGAGCCGGTTCACGTAGAGGGTGCCGTTGAGGTGGTCGTACTCGTGCTGCATGATGCGCGCGAACCAGCCCTCGGCCTCGAACTCGAACATCTCGCCGTCCACGCGCTGGCCGGACAGGCGCACGCGGGTCGGGCGCTGCAGGGGGAAGCCGAGCCCGGGCACCGAGAGGCAGCCCTCGGTGTGCTCGTCCGGGTGCGGGTCCTCCCGCGGCGCCTTGTCCAGGTGGGTCAGCACGGGGTTGATCACGTGGCCCACGTTCGGCGCGTCGCCGGAGTCCGGGAACGTCCACGTGAAGATCCGCAGCCCGACCCCGACCTGCGGGGCGGCCAGGCCCACGCCGTGCGCGGCGTCCTGCGTGACGTACATGTCCTCGATCAGCTCGCGGATCTCGTCGTCGATCACCTCCACCTCGGCCGCGCGCCTGTGCAGCACGGGCTCGCCGTAGACGGTGATGGGACGGATGGAGGCCATGGCACTGCGCTTCCCGGCCCGGGCTGCGGGCCTGCGTGGGTAGGAGGACGGGGGGAGTCCCCAGCCTACCGCCGGGGACGTCACGACGACGGCGGTCATTCCGCGGCAAGGGCCTCCAGCGCATCCGGGTTCAGCAGCGTCACCCGCGGGCCCTCGATGGCGATCAGGCCGTCGTCGGCGAGGCGGCGCAGCCCGCGGCTGAACGCCTCGGGGGTGGTGCCCAGCAGCGAGGCGACGTCCTTCTTCGGCGCGGCCAGCACCACGACGAGGTCGGCCTCGTCCCGGAGGGCCGGCAGGCCGAGCAGATGTCCGGCGATCCGCGCGGTGACAGGCTGACGCTCCCATGCCAGCCGTTGTTCCGCCTCGGCCAGGCGGACGGCCAGCGCCCGCATCACGCGTCCCCCGATGCCCGGATGCTCGGCCAGGAGTCGGGCGACCTCGGCGTGGGAGAAGGTGCACAGGCGGGTCGCGACCACGGCGCGCGCCCCGTGCCGGGCCGGCTCGCCCGTGAGGAACTCGTGCTCGCCCACGGAGTCGCCGGGCTCGACCATCCGCACCACGCGTTCCCGGCCGGTCGCTGAGCCGAGCGTCAGCGCCAGGCGGCCGCTGTGCACGACGCACAGGCGGTCCGTGCGGTCACCGGCCAGGTGCAGGGCATCGCCGGCCTCGAGCACGAGCGGCCGCGCCAGGGCGGAGACCCGGCGCAGCTGCTCCAGATCCAGCCCGGTGAACAGCGGGACCCGGGCCGCGCACGGCTCTGGTTCGTCCATGGGGGCGAGGGGCAGGTCCATACGCACGCCATCAGCCTCCCACACGGCGGCTTGACCGCGGTCAAGGCGTACCCGCCGACCCCTTCGTAGCGTCAGTGACATCCCCGGAGGCCGGGGATCGGACCGGGCGCCCGCCCGTCCGCTCAGCCTCATCGGCGGCCGCGCCGGTGACGACCCACAGGAGTGACCATGACCGCCACCACGCACACCCTGCTCCGCGCCGAGGGCTTCAGCTGCCCCTCGTGCGTCCGGAAGATCGAGAAGGCCCTCGACGCCCTGCCCGGCGTGACCGGCGCGCAGGTCCACTTCGAGACCCAGCGCATCGAGGTCGACCACGACCCGCAGACCACCACTGCCCAGGACCTCGTCGAGGCCGTCGCCAAGGTCGGCTACACCGCCCGGCTGTCGGCCTTCTGACCCCGCCCGCCCCCGACGAACGGAGCCCGCCATGCCCACCCTCGCCGTCACACGTCCGGGCCGCACCCGTGCCCGGCTCACGTTGTCCCGCCGCTGGCGGCGCCCCGTGGTGGCCGGCCTGCTGATCGCCGTCTCGCTCGTGCTGGCGCCCGAGCAGCTGGCCCACGGGGACCGGACACCTCGTGGCGGCGGGCCTGATGCTCGCCGCCGCCGTCGTGGCCGGCCTGCCGATCGCGCGCGACGCGATCGCCGCCCTGCGGGTGAAGACCGTCGGCATCGACCTGCTCGTCGCCACCGCCGCGATCGGCGCGTCCCTGCTCGGCAATTTCTGGGAGGCCGCCGCCGTGACCTTCCTCTTCGCCCTCGGCCACGCCCTCGAGGACGCGACCCTGTCTCAGACTCGCTCGGCGCTCGCGGACCTCGTGTCCACGGCGCCCGAGACCGCCGTCGTCGTGGACGCAGACGGGACCCAGCGCACCGTGCCTGCCCACGAGGTGGCCCCCGGCGCGACCGTCCTCGTCAAGGCCGGCGCTCGGGTGCCGGTGGACGGCGTGGTGCTCACCGGGGTCGGCGCCGTGGACGAGGCATCCATCACGGGCGAGTCCATCCCGGCGGAGAAGACCGACGGTGACGCCGTGTACGCGGGCACCGTGGCCACGGCCGGCCTGCTGCAGGTGCAGGCCCGGGGCGTGGGCGCCGACACCACGCTGGCGCGCATCATCCACCGCGTCGAGGCGGCGCAGGAGGCCCGTGCGCGGACCCAGCGGTTCATGGACCGCTTCTCCCGCTGGTACACCCCGGCGATCATGGTGCTGGCCTTCGCGACCGGTCTGATCACGCGGGACGTCCCCCTGGCCCTGACCCTGCTGGTCATCGGCTGCCCGGGCGCCCTCGTGATCTCCATCCCGGTCGCGATCGTGGCAGGGATCGGCCGCGGCGCCAAGGACGGCGTGCTCATCAAGGGAGGGGAGTTCCTCGAGCGCTCCGCGAAGGTCGACGCCGTCGCCGTCGACAAGACCGGCACACTCACCTCGGGCACCCCCGAGCTGACAGACGTCGTCGCGTTCGAGCCCGGGGCCGAGGACGAGGTGCTGCGCTGGGCCGCACGGCTCGAGGCGGCCTCGGACCACCCGTTGGCCGCGCCGGTCGTCGCGGCGGGCCGGGACCGCGGCCTGCTGGACGGCCCGCTGGCCACCGATGTGGACGTCGTCCTCGGCCGTGGGCTCACCGGAGAGGTGGACGGCCGTGTCGTCGCCGTGGGCAACGTGGCGATGCTGCGCGAGCGCGGCGTGGATCCGGCCGCGACCGACCGGGTCGAGACCGTCGCGGCCGAGCTCGCGGAGGCGGGCCGGACCCCGGCGGCGGTCGTCGTCGACGGCATCCCGCTCGGCGTCCTCGCCATCGCAGACACCCTCCGGCCCGAGGCCGCGGGCATGATCCGGGCGCTGCACGGGATCGGCGTCCGCGAGGTCGTGATGCTGACCGGCGACCAGCCCGGCGTCGCGCAGGCCGTGGCCCGGCAGGTGGGCGTCGACGACGTGCGGGCGGGCCTGCTGCCCCAGGACAAGCTCGAGGCGATCGAGGCCCTGCAGGCCGAGGGCCGCGTCGTCGCGATGGTCGGTGACGGCATCAACGACGCCCCGGCCCTGGCGACGGCGGACATCGGCGTGGCCATGGGCGCGGCCGGCTCCGGCGTGGCCATCGAGACCGCGGACATCGCCCTGATGGGCGACCGGCTCGAGCGGCTGCCGCAGGCGCTCGATCTGGCCCGGCGCACGGTGCGGGTGATGCGGCAGAACATCGCGATCTCCCTCGTCACCGTCGCGGCCCTGCTGGCCGGCGTCTTCGCCGGCGGCGTCACGATGGCCGTCGGCATGCTCGTGCACGAGGCGTCCGTGCTGCTGGTCATCGTGAACGCGATGCGCCTGCTGCGGCGCCCGGGTCAGCCCAGGTCCACGACCTCGAACTCGAGCAGGTCGGCGCCCGTGGCGACCGGCGCCGGGCGGCCGCCCTGCTCGGCGGCGTGAGCGGCGGGCATGCGCCCGTCCCGCCAGCGCTGGAAGTCCTCCTCCGACGCCCACGTCGTGACCACGAAGTAGCGGTCCTCGCCCGCGGTGGGCCGGAGCAGCTGGAAGCCCTCGAAGCCCGGCTCCTGGTCCACCGCGTGCTTGCGGGCGGCGAACCGCTTCTCGAGCTCCGGGCCGGCGCCCTCGGGGACGCTGATGGCGTTGATCTTCACGACGGACACGGGGAGGCCTCCTCGTCGGCGGGGGTGCGGCGTCGGGTCGACGCCCTCACCGGCCGACTCTACGCCCGGCTGCGGACCGGGAGTCCGTCGATCGGTTGAGGCCCGGCGGCGTCGTCCCTGCGAAGTTGGAGCCGTGGGACCGGCCGCCGTGGGACCTCGGGCTGTCCCGCTCGCCATCATCGGCGACCTGCACTTGGACCTCACTGACGCGCAGTGGGTGAACAGCCTCTATGCCGTGCTGCTGGCCGCCCTGTTGCTCTCCACCGGCAACCTCGCGGACCGATGGGGTCGCAAGCGGCTCTTCCTCACCGGGTCCGCGCTGATCGCCCCGTATCCGCGCCGCCCTGCGGCACAACACCCCCTTTGTTGCTACCGTTTCGGTGTCCACTTCCACGCAACAGCGGGTGTCCGAGGTCGGTTGCTCCCCTTGGCATCGCACCGCAGATTGGTCGCCATGAACGACATGCACTCGCTGGGCCGACTGATCGCCCCAGCCCAGGAGCGGAACGGCTGGTCCCTCAGCGACCTCGCCGCCCGCGCCGACCGCGCGGGGTACGACATGAGCCACGCCAGCTTCGCGCGGCTCAAGTCCACCCCGGTCACCTCGATCAAGGGCGAGAACATCACGATGCTCGCGCTCGTGCTGAGGGTGCCCGTGGCCCACGTGGTCACCGCAGCGCTGGAGTCCATAGGAGTGGAGCTCGACTCGGCTCTTCACCCGTCGGTCCTCGACGTCGTTCAGGAATCCCCTGACCTATCGACGTATGACCAGGAGCTGCTCGCTGCAGTCCTGCGGGTCATGCTCGACCGACGTAGGACGGACCACCATGACGAGCGCGACCACGCAGACCAGGATCAGGACCGCGAGCGCGGCACGGCCGAGCGCGGGGGAGCGCGCGGCGGTGACGCTGGCGCTGAACAAAAGACCGCGGCGGCCGACGCGCCGGCCGACTTCGATCTGGCAGCACACCCCGACTTCGAGCTGACCCGCGACCGGCAGGCCCGGGAGTGGGGCGACGTCGGCGAGGAGAACCAGGACCCCGGCGACGAGGCCGGCGCATGAGCGCCAACACGAACTTCTTCACGTCGCAGCAGCCCGCCGCGGTCTTCAAGCTCAAGGTGCTGGAGGACTACCTCACACCGTGGGCCATGAAGGTTGCTAGCAAGGCCCCTCGGGAGGTGGCCTATGTCGATGGCTACGCCGGCGCGGGGCAGTACGACGACGCGCACAAGGGGTCGCCGCTCTACGCGGTGGACATCGCACGCAAGCTTGCAGCGCAGAACCGCATCATGCACATCCACCTCGTGGAGCGAGATAGGGCTCATGCGGAGACCCTCCGGCACGCGGTCGCCGCGCAGGGGCAGGGGGCCGGTCCCGTCTATCTGCACCACGGCGCCGTGGAGGAGCAGATCGACGCGATCCTCAACGACATCGGCACCCGCCCAGCTCTGTTCTTTCTCGACCCGTTCGGCACGGCCCTGCCGTACGACGTCGTCGCCTCGAAGCTGCTCCTGCGGCCAGCGCGGTCGACCGAGGTCCTCTTGAACTTCAGTCTCTCCACCGTGTGGCGCATCGGAGGGATCGTCCGGAAGGGAGCCTCCGCCTCAAGTGGCGAGACCGTCACCCTCCTCCGCGGTGACCGTTTTCTTGGTGGGCCGTGGTGGCGGGAGGTCTTCGCTGAGGCTCGGCGGCAGGCTGACGTGAGTGGCGACAGCTCCTCCGCCGCTACAGCCGCCTCCTACGTGGCGCGCGAGTACATGCAGCGCATGACCGGAGAGACCGCCCACAACGTCATCTCCGTCCCAATCCGCCGGACCCCGTCTGAGGGGCCGATCTTCACGCTGATGCTCTTCTACCAGCACTTCGCTGCGCCCATGCTCTTCGCTGACGCCGCGGCTCGGGCTCACAGGAAGTGGCGGCAGGTCAACTCCGAGAACTACTACCAGGGACTGCTCGACGACACCCAGGGGTCGCTCTTCGACCTGCAGGAGACGTTCGACCAGCAGGTGGTCGCAGAGCAGACCGACGTCAGAAACCGGGCCATCGCCGCTATCCAGACGAGGCTCTCGTCTCACCTCGGTCAAGGCCAGGCGGTGCGGATCTGCGACGACGTGCCCCACTGGCTAGGCGAACACCTCGGCACGGCAGGCGCCTCAGAGGTACGGCAGGCCATCAAGAATCTCCAGAAGGCCGGGATCACCCAGGGCTACACCAAAGACATGGTGGATGGGCGCGCGGTCATCCTGCCAGCGCGGCGCGGGAGGTAGGCATCTCGTCCCAGGTGCGCCCCTCCAAGAGCCGCCCGTTGGCCTTAGGCGTCCGCCCACCCCACTGCTTGAAGAAGAACGCCACGTCGGCAGACACGCATTGGTCGCGGATGTCCTCCACCCAGGCCTGGTCCATGGGGCGATGGTTCGCACCAGACTCGCCGCCCGCGATGACCCAGTCGATGCCGGCCAAATCCAGATCCCGCAGGGGTCCGATGAGGGGCTCGCAGGAGAGGAACCGGACCGCTGCCGGCACCTCGCGGAGATGGTCGATGCGGCCCGTCACAGTCTCGTCCTCCACGGAGACGCCCATCCACAAGTTGGCCGGCCAGTCGAGGCGATCGGCTAGACGGGCCATCCGCAGTGAGCGCTTCGTCAGCGCCTGATATGTGTGCTGCGGCGTCTCGCGCATGACGTCGAAGATGTCCCGGATGAACCCCAACGGAACTTTGGCGTGGAAGAGATCGCTCATGGAGTTCACGAACACCACGCGCGGGGCCTTCCACGAGCGGGGCTGGCCCAGGGCCTTCGGATGGAGGGTGACGCCAAACCCGGGGCCGGACGTCACCGGGTTCCCATCGTTCTGGTACTTCTCAGCACCCATCGCCTTGAGCCGCTTGGCTAAGGTCAGCGCGTAGCAGTTGTCGCAGCCGGCCGCCACGCGGTCGCAACCGGTCACGGGGTTCCACGTCACCTCGGTCCACTCAATCGCTGAGGTGTTCGCCATCGCGATCGCTCCTTCCCTGGAAGACCTGCTCCAGTCGAACAGATGTTCGACCCTTTGTCACGCAGGCGCGCTCAGTCCACCACAGTCCAGCTCGTGCTCACCCATACCGTGTCCGTCCCCACAACGACGATGGTCGCATGTTCCACCCCTGGCGGGCGCTGCGCACGCTGACGTACGTCGTCGTGGTCTGGGCCCGCCCACACCCGACGGCGCCAGCCGCGACCGATGGCGCGACGGTGATCTGGCTCGACCCCCGCATGACGCAGGCCGAGCGGCGGTGCGCGCTCACCCACGAGCTCGTGCACCTCGAGCACGGCCACCGCGGCTGCCAGCCGCCGGCCGTCGAGCACGCCGTACGCGCGGCCGCGGCCCGGCAGCTGATTACGCTCGAGCAGCTCGCCGACGCCCTGCCTTGGTCCATGAGCCTGGACGAGCTCGCCGACGAACTGTGGGTGACCCCGCTCGTGCTTACCGACCGACTGGCCGGCCTCACCCGGACCGAGCGGGAGCATCTCGCCGCGTTGGCCACCGAGCACTCTGCCTGAGCGCCTGCTAGGCGGGGGCCATCGGCTAGGTCAGAATCAAGGCAACGCGCCGCGCAGGGCGCACCACCAAGGAGGGCGACATGGCGAAGACGACCAAGTACACGGCGGAAGTGTCAGAGGGGCGAGACGAGCTGCTCGACGGCAAGACGATCGCACGCCTACGCACCATCGCAGTGAAGAACCAGCGCGGCGAGACCGTACGGGAGCTCAAGGCCGCGGACAACGACGAGGACGTGCGCGCGAAGCTGCGCGCCGCGGGCTACACCCTCAAGGACTGGGCCGGCGGCACTACGCCCGCCACCCTGGAGCGTGGGCGCAACCCGCTCGTCGCGGGCTGCCTCTGGCCCCTCGTGGCCGTGATGGCACTGCTCGCGTGGGCAATCTTCTCTGCCTTCAGCAACGCCAGCCCTGACGAGCCGGAGGAGTGGGACGCGAAGATTGCCTGCCAGACCCTCGTCAAGGAGAAGCTGCGCGCCCCCAGCACCGCCAAGTTCTCCCGCGAGACGGCATCCGGGGGGCCGAAGGCATGGACAGTGACCGGAGCGGTCGAAGCGGAGAACGCGTTGGGCGGCACGGTTGGGCACCGGTACTCCTGCTCGGTGACCTTTACCGGCGACGACGAGTACCGCGGAACGGCCACCATCACGGACCGCTGATCCCACGTACTACGTCCACCCCCGGGCGTACCGTCCCGACATGACCACCACCACCCAGGCGCCCGCGTGCGCCGGCCACCTGTCCGTTCGTGACCACATGGCGCTGCAGCTGTGGGGGCGGCGGTGGCGGCACGGGGCCGCGCGTGACCGGGCCGCTGAGCATCTGGTCGGGTTGCAGGGCACGGCGCTGGCGATGCGCGTGGCCACGCTCGCCGAGGACCCGGTGGCGATCGCCGCCTACCCGGTGATCACGCGGCGGGCCCGGGAGGCTCGGCAGACCCGCGAGCGCGCGGTACGGGTGCCAGCTGCTTAACGTGTCCGCCCCCTCGGGGAGCGTGGAGGCCGCGAAGGGAAGCGCAAGAGAGGCCCCGTCCAGCAGCCAGCTGGACGGGGCCTCTCGCTGCGCCAGGGGTCAGGCGCCGGGGGGAGGCTCCCAGCCGATCGCGTCGACCGCGGCACGCTGGGCGTCCAGCAGCAGGTGCGCGTACACGCGGGAGGTGGTCTGCAGCGACTCGTGACCGAGGCGGTGCTGGACGACCTGTGCGGGGACCCCATCCATGAGGGCCCACGAGGCGAACGTGTGCCGCAGGCTGTGCGGGGTCAGGTGCTTGGCGATCCCGGCGGCCGCGAGCGCCGGCTTCCAGTGGCGCTCGACGAAGTTCGTGCGGTGGATGACGCCGCCGCCGGGGGCGGTCAGGAGGAACTCGTCGGCGGCACGGCCGGCGGCCAATGGCTCGAGTGTTTCGACGGCCCAGTCGGGGAGCATGATCGTGCGGCGGCCGCGGGCGGTCTTGGGGACGCCGAGGACGGCGCCCTCCTTGCCCTTCTTCCAGGCGCGGCGCACGTGGATGACGCTGGCTGCGACGTCGAGGTCGCGGACCTGCAGGGCGGTGGCCTCGCCCCAGCGGGCGCCGGTGACGAGCAGGACGATCAGCAGCGGCTGGTACGACTCGGATATGGCTGCGTAGAAGCGCGCCCACTCGGCTCGGCTGAAGATGCCGCGCTCCTCCTCGACGTCGTCGTCGGGCAGGTCGGCGCCGCGCGCGGGGTTGGCTGGCAGGATGCCCTCCTGGACGGCGAGGCCGAGGACCGCGGAGAGCAGGGCGTGCGCGTTGCGGACCGTCTTCGGAGACACCGTGGCCAGCGGCGGCTCGGGCCGCGGGGGAGTGGCGGCCGCGGCGCGGGCGGCGGCCGCGCGCCAGCGGGCCGTGGGCTGCTGCAGCTGCCACCGGATCCACTCGGCCACCGTGCGGCGGTCGATCATGTCCACGGGCAGCTCGCCGAGGCGGGGCAGGAACGTGCGCGCGGCCTCTGCCTCGTACCCGGCCAGGGTGCCCGGGGTGCAGCGGAGCCCGCGGTGCTCGATGTACCGCGGGAAGAACTCGGCGAGCGTGGGCATGCCCGGGGCACTGTCCACCTGGGCCTCGAGGATCCGGCGGGCCACCGTGGGCCCCTGCCGCGGGTCCTCCACGATCGCCTTGACGCGCTGGGCGCCGGCCTCGCGGGCGAGGGCCGGCAGCCACTGGAACCGGCCGGCCTCGTAGAAGCCGACCCGGTACGTGGTCCGGCCGGCCTTGTTCGTGCGCGTCTGGATGGTAGCCAACGCATCTCTCCTGGTGCTCTCCGATGATGTGCGTACCCCGTGGGGACCGAGCACTACCCAACAGCACTACCAAGACGAGATAAGGCCCGGAATCATCCGCATGATTCCGGGCCTTACGGTGGGGTGAGCGACGGGGATTGAACCCGCGACCTTCTGGACCACAACCAGACGCTCTGCCGACTGAGCTACGCCCACCATGCCTGCTCCACACGGACGGATCCGCGCGGCGCAGCGGGGTCCACAGTACACGAGATCCCGCGCAGCGCCGAATCGGGGCGGCGAGGCCGGGGTGCCGGCTCAGGCCTGCGCCCCGGACACCACCTCCGCAATGGCGCGGGCCTCCTCCGTGGTGGGGCCGGGGGCGGGGGCCATGACGGCGGCCCGGTAGTAGCGCAGCTCGGTGATGGAGTCCTTGATGTCCCCGAGAGCGCGGTGGCCCCCGGTCTTGGCGGGGGCCTGGTAGTAGGCGCGCGGGTACCAGCGCCGGGCCAGCTCCTTCACGGTGGACACGTCCACGATCCGGTAGTGCAGATGGTCGACGACGGCGGGCATGTAGCGGGCGAGGAACAGCTTGTCCTGGCCCACCGTGTTGCCGGCCAGCAGGCCCTTGCCGGCCGGCACGCGGGCCGCGATGTACTCGAGGACGCGCGCTGCGGCGTCGTCGAGCTCGAGACCCTCCGCCAGCTCCGGCAGCAGGCCGGAGGTGGTGTGCATGTCCCGGACGAACGGGTCCATCTGCTCGAGGGCCGCCGCGGAGGGACGGATCACCAGGTCGATGCCCTCGTCCAGGATGTTCAGCTCGGCGTCCGTGATGAGCACCGCCACCTCGACGAGCTCGTCGACCTGGGGGTGCAGGCCGGTCATCTCGCAGTCGATCCAGACCAGGGGGGCGCTCTCCGGCGCGGGGGTGCTCGTCTCGCTCATGCCCCCAGGCTACTCGCGTGTCACGATGGTAGATTCGAGCGAGCCGCGCCCTCGCGCGCCCTCGCAGGACCGCACGGAAGGACCCGTCGCATGAGCGTGTCGACCCCGCGTCCGTCCGGGTCCACGGCCCACCGGCCGGAGTACGTCGGCGTCGGCGGCCTCCGCGCGGACCCCCAGGTCGCCGGCGCGGACTGGTGGCCCATCCTGGTGGGGACCCTCGGCTCCCTCCTCCTGGTGGTGGGCTCGTACTCCGTCGGCTGGCTGGCCTCGGCCTCCCCGATCAACCGCTGGCAGTGGCTGATCCCGTGGCGCACCCAGGAGACCGGCGTGCTCGCCGGCACAGCGCTCCTCACCCTCGGCTGCTGGGTGATGTTCTGGGCCTGGCTGCGCCTGGGCCAGACGATCCGCCCCTTCGGTCGCGGCGCCCTGCGCACGGTCAACCTCGCCACCGTCCTGTGGTGCCTGCCCCAGGTCGTGGCCCTGCCGATCTTCAGCCGGGACATCTTCGCCTACGTGGGACAGGGCCGTCTCATGGAGGCGGGGCAGGACCCCTACGTGGACACGATCTCCTCGCTGTCCAACTGGTTCCAGCTCGGAGCGGACGCCACCTGGGCGGACTCCGAGACCCCGTACGGTCCGATCTTCCTCTGGATCGAGCAGGCCGTCGTCGCGATCTCGGGGGACATGAACCCGGACCTGGCGATCTTCCTGTTCCGCCTGGTGGCGGTGGCCGGCGTCGCGCTGATCATGGTCTTCGTGCCGTTGCTGGCCCGCCGGCTGGGCGTCAACGGTGCGTGGGCGCAGTGGATCAGCGTCGCCAACCCGCTCTTCACCATCAGCTTCGTCGCGTCCGGGCACAACGACGCCCTCATGGTCGGCCTCGCCCTGGCCGGCACGTGGTGCGCGCTGCGCGCCGGGCATCCGCTCCGCCCCCAGCGGCCCGGGCAGTCCGTCGCGTGGGGGGTGGCCGGCGTCGTGCTGGTCACCCTGTCCCTGGGCATCAAGCCCATCACGCTCGTGCTGCTCCCGTTCATCGGCCTGCTGTGGGCCGGCCCGACGGCCCGATGGCCGCGCCGGTTCGCCTTCTGGGCCCTCACCGCCGGGATCTCCTTCGGCCTCATGGCCCTGGTGGGGGTGCTCAACGGCTTCGGCTTCGGCTGGGTGGCCGTCATGGTCGGCACGGGCACGGGCACCGTGCCGTGGGGGCCGATCGGCATGCTGTCCCTCATCACGGTGGGGGCGAGCGAGCTCTTCGGACAGGGGGCGGACGTGCAGGCCGTCGAGGGCGTGTACAAGACCGCCGGACGCGCGCTCTCGGTGCTCATCGTGCTGGCCCTGATGTTCCTCGGCCGCCAGGACCGCGTGATGACGCGCATGACCTGGGCGTTCACCGCGCTGGTGATCCTCTCGCCCATCATCCAGCCCTGGTACCTGCTGTGGCTGCTGCCGTTCTTCGCCGTGCTCGGCATCCGGGACAACTGGCAGATCAAGTGGGTCGTGTTCACGGTCGGCTACTTCCTGGCGTTCGGCGCCGCGGACCAGCTCTTCACCTGGCAGTTCCTGGACATCGCGGACCAGGTCAAGGCCGTGTCCCTGATCGTCTCCGCCGTGTGTCTGCTGTGGATCCTCGTCGTGGACCGCCGCACCAGCCGGTTCGTGAAGGACCACTGGCACGTGCGCCCCGCCGTACGCGCCGGCCTGGCCCGGCTCCGTGGCGCCCCTCGACCCGCGGAGCCGGCGGAGTGAGGCCCGCCGCCTCCGCGACGACCGGCGCCCGAGGGCCCCGTCCGAGCCGCGTGACGGCGCAGCCCGAGCCGGAGGCGGCCGTCCGCCGGGGCACGTGGGCGTCCGTGCTCATCACGGTGGGCTCCTGGGGCGTGGGGTGGCTGCCGATGACGCCCGACTCGGTGTTCTCCGGCACCACCCTGCTCAACCCGCTGCGGGTCTACCTTCCCGGCGTGCTGCTCAGCACCGTGCTGCTGGCCGCCGGCTCGCTGCTCCTCGTCCGATCCTGGCTCGAGCTGGGGCGCGCGCTGCGGGGCCGCTGGGAGGAGCACGGCCGCCTGGTGGCCCGGGCCGCCTGGTGGTGGTCCGCCCCGCTGATGCTCGCGCTGCCGATCTTCTCCCGCGATGTGTTCTCCTACCTCCAGCAGGGCCGGCTCCTCGCGTCGGGTCTCGACCCGTATTCCCAGGGCGTGTCCGCCCTGCCCGGCTGGTTCATGCAGGGAGCGGACTCCATCTGGGCCGAGTCCCCGTCCCCCTACGGGCCGCTGTTCCTGCTGTTCGCCGAGACGACGTGGCGGGCCACGGGCGGCAACATCGAGCTCTCCGTCACGGCGTTCCGGCTCCTGGCGCTCGCGGGCCTGGCGCTGTGCCTGTGGGCGGTGCCGCGGCTGGCCGCCGTCGCGGGCCGATGCGGGGTGTGGGCCACGTGGGTGGCCGTGGCGAACCCACTGTTCCTGCTCTACATGATCGCCGGCGCCCACAACGACGCGCTGATGTCGGGGCTGATGCTCGCGGGCATCCTGCTCATGGTCCGCCCGCCCCGCCGCCGCGTGCATGCGCTGTGGGGGATCGTGCTGATCGCCCTGTCCGTTGCGATCAAGCCCCTGACAGCTTTGGTGCTGCCCTTCGTGGCCCTGCTCCTGCCCACCGGCTGGGCCCGGTTCCGCGCGGCCGATCCGCGCCTGCGCCGGCGGGACCGGCTCGGCCCGTGGTTCACGACGGCGGTGATCTCCCTGGCCGTCCTCACGATCCTCGGCGCCGGCTCCGGCCTCTGGTTCGGCTGGGTCCCGGCCATGCTCACGAGCGGGGACGCGGCGTTCCCGTATGCCCCCGTGGGCCTGCTCGGCCTGCTGCTCGGCGCGGTCGTCGAAGCCGTGACGCCCCTGGGGGCGCGCGACGTGGCCGCGGCCTTCTACACCGCGATGACGGTGTCGGCCCTCGGCTTCACGGCCTGGCTGGCCCTGCGCCGCCGGCCCCTGGACCCGGTGTTCAGCGCGGCGGCCGTGCTCGTGGTGGCCGTCGCCACCGCCCCGATCGTCCAGCCGTGGTACCTGCTCTGGGTCCTGCCGCTGCTGGCGTGCGCCCTCCGCCCGCTGCCGTGGGGCGCCGACCATCCCCGCTGGCTCGGGTGGGTCACCGCGCTCGCGGTCCTGTTGCTCACCGGCGTCGGCGTGGTGGACCAGCTCTCCGTGGCGCAGTGGCTGCCGGTCCTGGCCGTCCGCGTGTTCACCCTGGTCCTGATGCTCGCGGGGATCGGATGGATCATCCACCGCGATCCCGTCACCGCGCCCCTGTTCCCCGGGCGGCGGCGTCCTCCCCTGGAGGTGGTCGAGCCGCGGGCCGCGGCGGCGTCGCCGACGCCTCCGGAGGCGGGCGTGCCGCCGGACGCGCCGCCCGACGGGCCGCCGTCGACCGCCGCGCACCCCGCCTCCTCGTCCACCCGCATCCCCCAGGAGAGACCGTGACCTCCCACCCCCGCAGTCCCGCCCCGTCCCGTCCGAGCGGCCGCTGGGTCGGCCTGCTCGTCGGCCTGACCGTGGTGGCCGCCGCCGTCGGCGTGCTGACCAAGCAGTGGTGCCGCGTGAACGGCTGGGCGGCCCCCGGCGTGCACGCGCACATGTGCTATTCGGACTTCGCCCAGCTGTTCCCCACGCGGGGCCTCTCGGACGGCCACTTCCCCTTCTACACGCCGCTGCCGCCCGAGCAGTGGATGGAGTACCCGGCGTTGCTGGCCGTGGTCGCGGGTGTGACCATGTGGCTCGTGCCCGCCTCCGGCGACCTGCACGAGCGCACCGTGACCTACTTCGACGTGAACGCGATCGGCGTGGTGCTGTGCTGGATCGTGCTGGTCGTCGCGACCGCGTACACCGCGCGCGGTCGCTCCCGGGACGCCCTGCTCGTGGCCCTGGCCCCGGGGATCATCCTGACCTCGATGCTCAACTGGGACCTGTGGGCCGTGATGCTGGCCGCCCTGGCCCTGTGGGCGTGGACGGCGGGCCGTCCGACCCTCGCCGGCCTGCTCATCGGGCTCGGCACCGCCACGAAGCTCTACCCGCTGTTCTTCTTCGGCGCGATCTTCGTGCTGGCGCTGCGCACGGGCCGCTGGGCCGGGTTCGTGAAGGCGGCCCTGGCCGGGGCCGCGGCCTGGCTCGCGGTGAACCTCCCGTTCATGCTGACGGCGTTCGACCAGTGGTCGCGCTTCTACACGTTCTCGGGGGACCGCGCGGTCTCCTTCTCCTCGACCTGGCTGGCGCTGGCCTGGACAGGATGGTCCGGGGAGACGTTCACGACGCTTCAGAACGGCCTGTTCCTGGTGTGCTGCGTGGGGATCGCCTACCTCGCCCTCGCGGCGCGGCACCGTCCGCGCATGGCCCAGCTGTGCTTCCTGATCGTGGCGTCCTTCATCCTGTGGGGGAAGGTGTACTCGCCGCAGTTCGTGATGTGGCTGATCCCGCTCGTGGTCCTCGCGACGCCGCGGTGGCGCGCGTTCTGGATCTGGCAGGCCGTGGAGGTCTACCACTGGGGCGGGGTGTGGATGGAGTCGGCGCGCATCACCTCCGACGGGGCGTTCGCCGGCGGCGCCTGGTGGATCACCGCCTGGTATGCCTCGGGGATCGTGGCGCACATCGTCGCCCTCGTGTGGCTCATGACCACGGTGGTCAAGGACATCCTGGACCCCGTCCGCGACCCGGTGCGCCGCACCGCACTCGACCAGGGGGCCCCCGAGATCGCCCCGGGGGTGGCCGAGGACCCGCACGCCGGCGTCTTCACCGGTGCCCGTGACCGACTGCTCCTGCCCCCGGCCGGACTCGGCCTGCAGCCACTCGGCGAGTCCGCGGGCCGCTGACGGCGGAGCGGGTCCGCCGGCGCCGTGGGGTTCCGCTCAGCGGTGCTCGAGGTACGTCGTGCAGGTGGGCGAGACCGCGCGGTCCGGGTGGTGCAGGACGACGACGTCGCCCGCGGACCAGACCCGCTCGAAGCCGAGCCGCTCGGCGCGGGCCAGCGCCTGCTCCGGGGTGAGGGGGTCCCAGCCGCCGAGCTCGGGCACCGAGGTGTCCACGATCATCCACGTGGCCAGCTCGTCGCCGATGTCCCCGTGCAGCCCGACGTGGGTGCGGGCCGTCAGGTGCGGCACGGCGTTGTCGGCGGCCTCGACGCACACCCCGTCCGGGATCAGCCCGACCGCGTGGTCGAGGTCGCGGGCGTGCTGCGTCATCGTCATGTCGCCGGCGATCGTGCGGTGCAGCGGGTACACCTGCGGGAAGAACGCGGTGCCGATCAGACCGGCGGCCAGTGCCGCGGAGACGAGGACGGCGGGCAGCCGGCGCAGCGTGTCCCGGCGTCCGGCCAGCCGGTGGGCCGCCTCGAGCGCGGCCATGAGCAGCAGCGGGGCGAGGATCGCGTCGTACTGGTACACGGGGGCCCACACGTTGAGGCGGTCGTTGAACAGCCGCGAGAGCAGGATCGGCAGGGCCATCAGCGTGAGCGGGCTCAGGACCGGCAGGAACAGCAGCGGGACGAAGTGCAGGAGCCAGAGGGCCACCTTCAGCGGGTGGTCGAACAGCACCGCGACGGCGTTCCACGGCTGGGTCAGCAGGAACAGGACCGAACTGCGCATGTCCGGGCCCAGGGCGGTGAACTGCCAGTAGCCGAACGCGCCGGTGGGGGAGTAGTGGGGGATCACCACGGACGTGGCGAACCAGTAGCCGAGCACGCCCAGCACGGCGGTGACCGCGGCCTGCGGCCAGAAGCGACGGATCGCCATCACCAGGGCCACGGCCAGCAGGGTCACGCCCATGTCCTCTCGGACCGTGAGCAGCAGCGCCGCCAGGCCGGTGGCGAGCCACGCCCGCTGCCCGTCCAGGGCCCACACGAGCCAGGCGAGGATCGGCACGCCGAGGGTGACCTCGTGGAAGTCCCAGTTCACCATCGCCTGGAAGGGCCAGGAGAGCAGCAGGGCGGCGACGGCGGCCAGGGCCACCCCGTGTCCCGCGCGACGACGGGCGAACAGGTACACCGGCACGGCGGACGCGGCGAGGGCCAGCGCCATGACCACGCCGAGCATGCGGGGGTCCGGCCATACCCAGTAGAAGGGCGCCAGCAGCGCGAGGATCGGGTGGAAGTGGTCGCCGAGGATGTGGAAGTCCACGCCCTTGACGGAGCTGAGGGGGGCGTTGAACAGCGCGTACTGCCGCACCACCTGGTCGAAGATGCCCAGGTCGTAGCCCTTGGCCTCGTAGGTGGCGTACCGGAGGAAGGAGTGCGTCACGTACAGGGCCGCGGCCGCGACGAGCAGGGCGGCCAGCTGGACGCCCTCGCGACGGGTCACACGGACCTCGGGGACGGCGGGTCGCGGGGCGCGGAGCCAGGAGCGCAGACGGTCCAGGACGGTCTCCTTCGGGCGGTCGTCGGGCGTGCTCGGACGGCTCCGCCCCTGGTCTGGGTGCCCCAGGAGGGATTCGAACCCCCGACCGGCGGATTAGAAGGCCGCTGCTCTGTCCAGCTGAGCTACTGGGGCTGGGCCGTGTCAGTCTAACGGCCGCCGGCCGCGGCGCCGTCGGCTCCTGCACAGTCGCCCGGGGACCTCCGCGCGTCCCCAGACCGGCCCCGATCCTGCCGGGGTGCCCCGCGGTGGGGTTGTCTGGCCATGGCGGATCAGCCGATGCGCCGACGACCCGCCCCGGCGCCCACCGGGGCCCAGCCCAGGAGGCACACCATGCAGGACCTCATCACCGTGCGCGGCTTCGTGGCCACGGACCCCGCCACCCGCCACACCGCATCGGGGGCCGCCGTGACCGGCTTCCGCCTGGCCACCACCGAGCGGCGCTTCGACCGCGAGACCGCTGAGTGGGTGGACGCCCACACCAACTGGTACAGCATCTCGGCGTTCGGCCAGCTCGGCTCGAACACCGCCCAGTCCGTGAAGAAGGGCAACCCCGTGATCGTCACCGGTCGACTCCGGGTCCGCGACTGGTCCTCGGGCGAGCGCTCCGGCACGTCCGTGGACGTGGTGGCGGACGCCGTCGGGCTGGACCTGGGCTTCGGCTCGGCGGCGTTCCAGCGCAGCCAGCGCGCGGCCGTGCCGCGCCCCGAGTCGGCCCCGCGCGACGACGACGCGTCGGGCGGGCGGGCCGGCGCGGTCGGCGACGGGTTCAGCGCGGGCCTGCCGGACGGGTTCCAGGGTGGCGACGCCCCGGCCTCGCCCGGCCCGGACGAGTCGGACGCGGGCGCCCCCGGGCGCGAGCCGGCGGCGGCCGGCGTCGCCTGACCACGGGGCGGCACGGAGCACGGAGGGGGAGCGGGCTCGGTGGTCGCGGGATCGGCACGATGAGTGGAATCCCGCGGCCACCGACTAGCCTGGGCCGCATGGCGGAATTCATCTACACGATGGTCAAGGCCCGCAAGAAGGTGGGCGACAAACTGATCCTGGACGACGTCACCATGTCGTTCTACCCCGGGGCGAAGATCGGCATGGTCGGCCCCAACGGCGCCGGCAAGTCGACGATCCTGAAGATCATGGCCGGGCTGGACGAGCCCTCGAACGGCGAGGCGCGGCTCTCTCCCGGCTACTCGGTGGGCATCCTGATGCAGGAGCCCAAGCTGGACGAGTCCAAGACGGTGCTCGAGAACGTCCAGGAGGGCGTCGGCGAGATCTACGGCAAGATCCAGCGCTACAACCAGATCTCCGAGGAGATGGCGAACCCGGACGCGGACTTCGACGCCCTCATGGAGGAGATGGGCGAGCTGCAGTCCGCCATCGACGCCGCGGACGCGTGGGACATCGACTCCCAGCTCGAGCAGGCGATGGACGCCCTGCGCACGCCCCCGGGGGACGAGCCGGTCACGAACCTCTCCGGCGGCGAGAAGCGGCGCGTCGCACTGTGCAAGCTGCTGCTGGAGAAGCCCGACCTGCTCCTGCTCGACGAGCCCACCAACCACCTGGACGCCGAGTCCGTGCTGTGGCTCGAGCAGCACCTGGCCTCCTACCCGGGCGCCGTCATCGCCGTCACCCACGACCGGTACTTCCTCGACCACGTCGCGGAGTGGATCGCGGAGGTCGACCGCGGCCGCCTCTACCCGTACGAGGGCAACTACTCCACCTACCTGGAGACCAAGCGTGCCCGCCTCGAGGTGCAGGGCAAGAAGGACGCCAAGCTCGCCAAGCGCCTGGCCGAGGAGCTCGACTGGGTCCGCTCCAACACGAAGGGCCGTCAGGCGAAGTCCAAGGCCCGCCTGGCCCGCTACGAGGAGATGGCGGCCGAGGCCGAGAAGACCCGCAAGCTGGACTTCGAGGAGATCCAGATCCCGCCGGGCCCGCGGCTGGGCACCGTCGTGATCGAGGCCAAGGACCTGAAGAAGGGCTTCGGGGACCGCGTCCTCATCGACGGCCTGTCCTTCTCCCTGCCCCGCAACGGCATCGTCGGCGTGATCGGCCCGAACGGCGTCGGCAAGACCACCCTGTTCAAGACCATCGTCGGCCTCGAGCCCCTGGACGGCGGTGAGCTGAAGATCGGCGAGACCGTGAAGATCTCGTACGTGGACCAGTCTCGCTCCAACATCGACCCCGAGAAGTCGCTGTGGGAGGTCGTCTCGGACGGCCTGGACTACATCAAGGTCGGCAACGTCGAGATGCCCTCGCGCGCCTACGTGTCCGCGTTCGGCTTCAAGGGCCCGGACCAGCAGAAGAAGGCCGGCGTGCTCTCCGGCGGTGAGCGCAACCGCCTGAACCTGGCCCTGACCCTCAAGGAGGGCGGCAACCTGCTGCTCCTCGACGAGCCCACCAACGACCTCGACGTGGAGACCCTGACCTCCCTCGAGAACGCGCTGCTCGAGTTCCCGGGCTGCGCCGTCGTCGTCTCGCACGACCGCTGGTTCCTGGACCGCGTGGCCACCCACATGCTGGCCTACGAGGGCACCGCGGAGGACCCGGCCAACTGGTACTGGTACGAGGGCAACTTCGAGTCCTACGAGGCCAACAAGGTCGATCGGCTCGGCCCCGAGGCCGCCCGCCCGCACCGCATGACGCACCGCAAGCTCACGCGCGACTGAGCCGACGCGCCCCCGGGCGCCGCGCCGACGACGGCCCGCCGCGATCACGTGATCGCGACGGGCCGTCGTCGTGCCGGGGCCGGGTCCACG